>NZ_JAFEUN010000160.1 GCF_016900895.1 Parashewanella hymeniacidonis | reverse complement strand
TTGTCGTTAACGAGGGTTGCTGTCTGTGATCTTTTAGCTATCCCTTTGTGATCTATTTGCCATAGTTGTTGTGATCTGATGGCTACTTTAAATGATTTGGCGATAAATACGTTATTAGGAAAAATTAGGTGCGGAATGTGTGTTATAAAATAGTCTGTCATAAATAATATGATTTTTAGCGAGTAAACATTAGAAATTGTATTGCTGTGAGTGTTTGTTGCTGGCAAGGAATGGGGCAAAAACGATTTACAAAACATCATGATGAATACCTAGTTAGGTTGTTTTCATTCCTCATGAAAACTCGTCCTCATCGAGTTCTTTTTGTATCTTCTGCAGAGCATTTAAATGAAACTTCATCAGCTTTATATCATGTTCAGCATCAGTGGATGATTCAAACTCAAAAGTAGGATGATGATGAAACGGATTTTGAGTAAGTTCAATCAGTTCCAAATTACCTTCTTCCACGACAGTATGAATGACATCATTTATGGACTTAATAAGGTAAGTTAGCGGGGACTGCTCTGGCTGCAAATTTTTATATTCATGAACCTGCATGTGAACTAATCTCAATATATCGGTTCTCATATAATTGTTTAGTATTCTCAATGAGTGACTTGGAGTGCAAGGAAGAATAAACCCATTTTTGTCTTCTTTAATACTGTATTTATCTGGATCATCTCTAACCCAATAAGAAGTAAGTCCTTTTCCGTCATCTCTTGCATTTGTCTTGATCATACCTTGAGCAACTAGTAAAGAAAGGGCTTCCTGTAATTGCTCTTCATCGTACAGCTTGCCGAATTCAACCCTAATATGAAAAATATTAACGCTTTTTAAAATGTCATCTTTTTGTAAGCATTCACCAGAGGGGTATTGACAATTTCAAATTCCCGTTTATTGACATTCATAACCGCAAGGGTGCCGCTGTTTTGTGATGCAAGTATCACTTTTAAGGGTGTTTCACCATTTATTCCAAAAGTCAACACGGGGCTGGTGAATGGTTACATCTTTTTTACTATGGATGAATTGATAAACTGCGCCTTCTGATGACATAAATGATTATCCTCATTCTTCATTAAGCTGATTTAGTGGCCTTAGATTACCTTTAGATACCTGCTCTTCTAATGTAAATGAGTAGTGACCAAGCAATTTATATGAGCATGACCAAGTGGTGAGAGCCTTGCCTCATATTCAGGCTTTATTTCAATTGAATTAGCTAAATGTTCTAATGCAGACTGCATATATATGGTATTCCACAAAACCACAGCATTAGTAACAAGACCTAGAGCACCAAGCTGATCTTCTTGACCTTCTCGATAACGCTTCCGTATTTCACCTCTTTTACCGTAACAAATAACTCGAGCTACAGCGTGTCGACCTTCACCACGGTTAAGTTGAGTTAAAATTCTTCGACGGTAATCTTTATCATCAATGTAATTTAACAGGTAAATGGTCTTATTGATTTTTCCTGCTTCAATAATAGCCTGTGCCAAGCTAGATGGCTTTGTGCTTTTCAGTAAGGTGCTGATGAGTTCAGAAGCTCTGATCTTTCCTAGCTTCAGCGAACCAGCTAGACGCATCATGTCATCCCATTGCTGCAGAATTTTATCTGTTTTTACCACTCCACGAATCACGTCATTAAGAGCGGCATAATCCGCATCTTTGTCAACTTTCCAAAATGCTGCCTCGCCTGCATCAGCTAAACGAGGTGAAAACTGATACCCTAATAGCCAAAACAGACCAAAAACAAGATCACTTGTTCCAGTGGTATCTGTCATTATTTCGGTAGGATTCAATCCTGTCTGTTGTTCTAAAAGTCCTTCTAGAACAAACATTGAGTCTCTTAATGTTCCTGGAATTACAATACCATGAAAGCCTGAATATTGATCAGACAAAAAGTTATACCATGTAATCCCCCGTCCAGCACCGAAGAACTTTCTATTGGGTGCTGAATTGATTGTCTTAACTGGCGTTACAAAACGTATTCCATCTGCAGAAGCGACTTCACCACCACCCCATTTCTGCGCTAAAGGCAAAGTCGCCTGATGATCCACTAACTTAGCATTAGCGTTAACTATATTCTCTGTTCTGAAGTAGTTTTGTTTAACCCAACTCAACCTGTGTCTTGTAAGTGCTGGAATATGAGATTTGATTAACGGCTCAAAACCTATATTACAGGCTTCTGATATCAAAACAGCACAGATACTAATTTGTAAATCTTTCGCTCGAGCGTTGGTTTCACTGATGTGACTGAATTCGTTTAAAAAACCAGTGTGCTCATGAATTTCTAATAGCAATTCAGTAAGATCTACTTTAGGTAATAATGCTGTAACCTGCTGACTGAGCTCTGTTAATGATTCAGGCTCATCTAACCGATCTAGGTTAGTAATTGTCAAACTTGGTTTCTTACCTGAATTATCTATGGTAACAGCCTCGTTCTGGGGAAAGTTAGCCGCAACTCGTTGATAAGTGCCTTCTAACTGCTCAGTTAGTCGACTTAATGCATCAGCTGCTTGAAGTGGATGGCCTAATGATCTACAAACTTGAATTCTGTTTTGTTGCCATTCAGTACCTTGTAGTAATTTAGCTCTTGGATCACCCCACCTTTCTCCATATCTGACGTAAACATCTCGCCTACGTAAACTGTCTTTAAAATTATCAAGAAAACAAAGGGTGTATCCTCGCTTAGTAACCCTACCTTCTTTATCGAATACCAGACGCTTCCATGCTGGAGTAATAATTTCCAGTGGAGGATTTTCAAGAAACTGTTTACGAGAATCTACTTCTGAAACAAGGAACTGATATGCGGCTAGCGTATCTGTGCCAGCTGCAGTAGCTTTAATATTAATGTCTCTTAGTAGAGCTGGCATTAACCTAGAGACTTTGCCGTATTGTTCAACCATTTCGTCGTGAAAATTATCACTCGATGGTCTGGCTATTTCGCGTATTTTTTCAATAGATTCTGCAAGTTTCTTCTTAGATACTCTTTTGAATATTTCTTTTCTGAGAACCGTTGCTTCAGTCCCATCATCAAGTAAAACGGCACAAACTGTAGCCAATTGAAGAGCTGATTTATCAAGATCTTTTAGTGATCTGAGCCGCTTTTTCTTCCCAAGTCTTTTGGCTTCACCAGCAATGCTTGTGATCAGCATATCCAGTATGTCAATTGCATCGTCTAAAGCTAATGTTTCATAATACTTAACGAAAGCCACTAAGTATGAGATGCACTTCTCCTGAGAAAGCCTTGATATTTTATAAACAGAGGTCATTACTGGATGGCGAGCAAGATTTTTTAATCTAGCTACAGGGATACCTGCAAAGTCTATGCTTTGCATTCCATATTCTTTTAGTTCTAGGTATCGCTGAACAGCAACGTTAAACGAGACACTACTAATTGTTGTTGGCTCTTTGCTTAATCGATCTAATTTTGATGACTTTGCTCCTTCAGGAACCTGTAACAAATCATCTAACCTCTGTTTTTGTAGCTCGGTAGGGAGTGATGATAGTCTAGACCATAAACGGTTAGCAGCTCGTTCTCGTATTTCAGATATTAATCGTGCCAATGTAGAAATACCGGGTAAAAGAACTTTATGCTGAATAAGCCATGCAGTAGCGAAATCAAACATTACACTTGGACGTTCGTTACTAATCCAAGCTCGAGTGTATAACTGCCTATTTAATCTAAATCTCCAGAAAGCAGAAGAAAGCTCATGGTAACCGTATATATTTCTGATTGTTCCTTTATGTTCAAACTGGGTGATATCTCTGTTGGCATATTTACTGAGTACCCTTACACTTTTTATTGAAAGCTGATTTGCGACATATCTTTTAACAGTTAAGGGTAAAGTTGACACATCTTTAGTAAAGGTACCTAAAAATCTCAATGATGTTAGTTGCAGTGCAATTCCTAAGCGGTTGTGTTCACCACGACGAGCAGATATGAATTCTTTGTCAGATTCATCTAGATGAAAATATCGTGCTAATTGAGCTTCATTTGGTACTTCATGGATTTTGCCATATTGGGCTTTTTGTTCATCCGATAAAAAGTCAATGGCCATTGAATATCCCTGTCAATGGTAAAGCAACTCATGAGACGTAATTTAGTTGTCTACAATATTATAAGTTAATGGACATGCTAAACTACCCCAAATATAATGTCCATTAAATCGTTTTTCATGCATTAATAGACAGTTTGTCTATTAATCGATTTAAAGGACAAAATCCATGCGGATTTTTGGGTATGCCAGAGTATCGACCAGTCATCAGTCTTTGGGTTTGCAAATTCAAGCTCTCGAGACGGAAGGAGTAAAATCCAATCGAATTTTTACTGATAAGACGACAGGAAGTAATACTGATCGAAAAGGTTTGAGCTTGCTTCGTTTAAAAGTTGAAGAAGGCGATGTCATCTTAGTAAAAAAGCTCGACCGATTAGGCCGTGATACTGCTGATATGATCCAGTTGATAAAAGAGTTCGATGAACTTGGTGTTGCCATTCGCTTTCTAGACGATGGGATCAGCACTGAAGGAACGATGGGAAAAATGGTGGTTACTATTTTAGCCGCAGTTGCCCAAGCAGAAAGACAGCGCATTCTTGAAAGAACAAATGAAGGCCGCATAGAAGCGAAAGCTAAAGGTATAAAGTTTGGCCGTAAACCAAGCATAAATAGACAACGTGTAGTTGAATTAAAAAGTAATGGTGTTCAGGCATCAGAAATAGCCAAACAACTTGGTATTGGACGATCGACCGTTTATACCATCTTAAAGCAAGAAGCATAATAAATTATGACCTCAGAAGTGACAATTTACTCCACCTTATTAACTGATATTAAAGACCGCATTCAACATAGCCAATATAAAGCTATGCGTGCAGTAAATGCCGAATTGATTGATATGTACTGGGACATTGGTAGCATCTTACATAAGCAGCAAAAACAGCAAGGTTGGGGGGCTGCTATTATCCCTCGTCTTGCTAAAGACATTGTAAATGAACTCCCTGAAGTGAAAGGGTTCTCTGAACGGAACCTAAAACGCATGCTCAGATTTTATCGAGAATACACAGAATCTATGCATTCTGAAAAAGTGCCACAAGCTGTGGCACAATTGCCTTGGGGTCATAACACTCTTCTGATCGAGCGCATAAAAGATCTAGGTGAACGATTTTGGTATGCAGAGCAAGCAATTTCTCAAGGCTGGAGTCGAAGTGTTCTACTTAATATGATTGAGAGCAATGCTTTTGCTCGACAAGGTTCTTCAGTAACAAATTTCAAAGAACGTTTGCCGATAGCTCAATCAGAGTTAGTGCAACAAACACTAAAAGATCCCTATTTGTTCGACTTCCTAACTCTATCAGAGCCATTTAAAGAAAGAGAGCTCGAAACGGGACTATTGAAACACTTAGAAAGTTTTCTACTAGAACTGGGTGAAGGATTTTCATTTGTCGGCCGCCAATACCCAGTTGAAGTCAGTAATCAAGAGTATTATATCGATCTACTTTTTTATCATTTGAAACTGCGTTCTTTTGTTGTCATTGAACTTAAACGTGGTGATTTTAAGCCAGAACACGCTGGTAAAATGAACTTTTACTGTTCTGTCGTTGATGAACAATTAAAGCACGAATCAGATCAACCTACGATCGGACTAATACTTTGCCAAACAAAAGATCGCATATTAGCTGAGTATTCATTACGTGGGATTGATACTCCCATTGGTGTTTCTAATTACGAATTAACTCGAGCTCTGCCTGAAACTCTCAAATCCAGTCTCCCAAGTATTGAAGAAATCGAAATTGAATTAAGCTCTGATTTAACTGGCTGATAAAAAACAATAATTTTACTTATCTAAGAAGCTTAGCGTAGGTTTCGTACCGTCGGGCTTTAAACCCCGAACCTTTCTCCAGTGCTGTTGAACTTCATTAGAAGCTCATAGAGCCTGATAGAGTGACCCAACTGTAATTCTGCAATATTACGAAGCTTATACGTAGTGAAACGGCTTTTTAGTTGGCTTATGTATTTTAGAACTTCTTCTGACCATGTGATAGTTACAGCTCCACTTCCTTGTAGCTTCTGAACATCTTTTTGAACCCATCTTAAACGGGTTTTTGTTGTGTCTTCCATTATTGTTATTTCAGCATTCCAAAGTGCGTCAGAGGCTTTATATAATTCTCTATATGCATTTTTGATATTGATCCCTGTTAAATCTGAAAATTCTTGGGCTGTGATAGTTATTTCTTTTGGGATTTCATCTCTAGAGTCTACTTTAGCTAAACATGCTAAAACCAGCTTCTGTGCCTGCGTATTTAGTTTGTAACTAGCATCAATAAGATAATTTGATTTTGTAACAGAGAGGTTGTTCATTGATTGCTCTTAAGGTGATATTCCTGCATATAACATCACTATATCGATAGGTGATATTGAATGTCAATCTATCACCTTAAACTGTGGATTAGACCGTAGATCTCCTCACCTTAAAATGTGTTCTGACCGTAAATCTCCTCACCTTAAAGCTCCTTTTGACCGTAAATCTCCTCACCCTTAACACCTGCAGCCCTTATACACCAAGGGCTGCGGAGCCCTTAAAAACAAGAAAGATAATAACAATACTGCGGACAGTTTTATGCTGCAATAACCCCGAACTCTTCAAGTTCACTGATGACTTGAGATACTTTTTCGTTACTCGGGTCGATATCTAACTTGTCAAAAATGATTTTCATCAAGT
>NZ_JAFEUN010000016.1 GCF_016900895.1 Parashewanella hymeniacidonis | reverse complement strand
TTTGACCATAGATCTTGGTTGAAAATTGACATGATGCGTTGCCTTATCTAGTGTAATTTACTGATCAGATCAACGAAACGATAATAAGTTCAATTTCCATAATATTTGTGTAGAAGAGTCAGGAGTTGAACTACCAAGAGACATTGAACTTGCCTATTACATTCCTAAATCATTATCTGAAGAAAGCTTTTACTTAAACAAATATAAAACACGTGTTAATACCGGTCCGGCATTAAAGGCAGGTGTTGAAGATGCATTATCTGTTTATTTTAAAAGTAGAAAAGCGTTTGATCGCACGTCACAAGAAAAGTTTGCTTTACTGTTAGATTTAGAGCCTAAGTGGTCATTCGAATATCCGAATGTCAAAATGACCATGAAGTTCAATGTATTTGATTCTACGATGAGTAACATTCACTCAGGTGAAAAAGAATTCAAAGTTAATTTTGGTCATATCGGAAATGATGCTGCGTTTTACAACGTATCGTTACGTGCTGCACAGCTTGTCGTTGTAGAACTCATTAATAAATTCAAACCATCTGCGGCAACGTATCCCGCTGAGTTGGCTATGTCGGATGTTGATGTAGTGAAACTGGCCAATACAGAAAAACCCTATTCGAGTGGTACCGGTTTTTATATCAATGAGTCAGGGCAAGTATTAACGGCTGCGCATGTACTGCGTAAGTGTTTATATACCGAAGTGAATAAAGATGGTGAGTCGCATGTAGCTCATACCATTGCAGATTCAACACTGCTCGACCTTGCTGTTATTGAAGGAAAAAGCAAGGTTGAACGCTTTTTACCGTTTAGAACTAAGCAAGAGATTTTCTTAGGTGAGCAAGTGACCAACGTTGGCTTTCCACTTCAAGGTGTTTTAGCTCAGTCTCCCAATTTAACCAGAGGTAATGTCAGTTCTCGCAAAGGCTTAAAGGGTGATGTGGCGAACTTCCAATTCTCTGCACCGATTCAACCTGGTTCCAGCGGTGGACCTGTTGTATCTGATGGTGGCGAATTATTGGGCCTAGCAGTGAGCACGCTGAATTATAAAACGCTCGTTGAAAATGGTTCTTTGCCACAAAATGTTAACTTTGCTTTGGATGCTCAGTATATTGCTAAGTTCTTAAATAAGCACGAGATAACATTTACTGAAGTAGAGCCGAACTTGGAAGGCAATATCAGGATCAGTAATGATGCTGCTTTGACTTCAGTTGTACAGCTAAACTGCTACCAATAATAAAGGAAAATAAATATGAGATTAGCATTAGGATTATTGCTAAGTATTGTTAGCTTTTTGGGGCAAGCAGAGGCTTTGCCTCCAATGAGTTTTGGTAGTTCATTCAACCATGAAGAACTTTACGATATTTTAAAAGACAAGCCACTGTTTAAAAATATGGATTCTGAGCTTATTGGTGCACCTATTCGTTTGGAAATAAGCCATACCTTTAAAGCTACTGCAGGTGGAAATGCTGCTGGACTAGCCTCTGCAATGTGGGCTGGAATGTCGTTGGGTATTTTACCCGTTGTGACAAACCGAGACTTAGTGATCCGCTACGAAGTGTTTGTGAAAGGCCATCCTGTTTCAAACCATGAGTTCTCTGAAAACTTTACAGAAGCCATTAATATGTACAGTGTACAAAATAGTTTTAAGCTTGATGGTAAACCTTACGAGTGGGTTAAAAGTACTATTCCACAGGCGTTAAAGTTAATTGAAGAAGATGAAAAAGTGAAAGAATTACAACGTGAGTACGAATTTTATTTCGGCGAAAAGTAATTTTAAGTCCCCTATACCAGCTTTGATGTAGGGGATAGTTAACACTATTTACGGTAACTGACTTCTATTTTAACGTCACCTTCTTGTGCCGTGATCTCATTGAAACGCATGTCTTCTATTAGTACATGTGGGGTGGATGTATAGAGCCCAATGTGTGTCAACAAGTCAAAATCAGCAGGCGCATCTTCGATAAAAACCACCCCATTTTCGACGGTGAACTTTTTAAAGTCAGGTAACTGAGTTTGATAAAAGTTAATGACGTTACTGATGTCGTCATCCGTTGCAAAAACCGCCACGGGAAGGGAGCTTGTACCTAACACATTTCCCATGCCATCAGGAAAATGACTCACAACTCGATGGTTCATGTACAGTGGAAGAGTAACTTGCCCAATATCCGATTGACTTGCATGAAGTTTTAGCCCTTGGTTTAACCTTTTTGCCGCTTCTTTTAAAGAGTTTGGTGGTGAATATGCAGCGGTTTCACAACGGTCTATCGTTGCTTGAGATATGTCGAAATGCGATCGTAATCCACTGCTAACGCAGTTACCAAATTCTGTGACGTACCGTTCTTTTTCTACCTGTTCAATGCTTTCGGGAAGCCGTTCAGCGCAAGTGTTCTTTGCGTCTCTGAACACGTTATTAAAATCAACTCTTGAAATGCCTAGGCAACTAAGAGGTGTCGATGATAAACCCTCTTCAATGATTAATGCAGCTTGTTGAATCAGTTTATCTTTAGATGTCATATTGACGTTAGCCAATACAGGAAGCATAACTGTGGCCAGTGACAACCAAAAAATCCGTTTTATCATAAATCCATTCCTTAGATTTGAATACAAAATCATTTTGTATTCAAAATATGCTAGCAAGAATAAACAAAAAGCTCCAGAGAGCAGTTTTTAAAAAAATGATGCTTTGTTGATAAATATAAAGCTATTGACCACTGCTCTACTGAAGTTTATGCCTAACTTGGTTGTTGAGCTCAATTTTTATATTACCTTCGAATCCTGCAACTCTAATGACTTTCATTTCTTGTATGAGTACGAAAGGAGTAGAAATGTAATGTTTAAAGTGAGTATGCATTTGGAAGTTATCAGGGGCTGTTTTCATTAAAATAGCACCAAATGCGAGATCAAATTTTTTATATGTTGGTAGTCTAACTTAATGACCTCGTTCACATCATCATCTGACACAAATAATGCAGTTTGCATGATTTTCCCGCTGAGTAAACTTCCTTAAACATTGTTGTATCTAACTGCGATAGTTGATGCAGGATATACTGGCAAGTTGATGTTGTTTGGAAAACGATTATTGGGTGTTTGTTGTTGGGCAAGGGAGTTTAAACTGAAAATCATTACTGTAGACGCTAGCGCTTTTAGTATATTTCATAACGGTCCTTGTTATGTTTTTCCTGTAGTTGGTATTACATCACTCAGCAGCTAAAGAAATCAAGCTCTTACTGATTGTGATCATTCCATTGAAATAAAAAAAGCCGCTTATAGCGGCTTTTTTATGTGTTAATCAACATTCTTAAATTTGTCTTGAATTAGAACGGAATATCGTCGTCCCAACCATCATCAAGATTTGGCGTGAAATTTTGTTGTTGCTGAGGCTGCTGTGGTTGTGATTGAGCAGGCTTAGCTGGAGCAGGTTGCTGTGCAGGCGCAGATTGTTGCTGTTGTTGAACAGGCTGATACGCAGGCGCAGATTGTTGCTGCTGTGGCTGTGATTGATAAGCCGGAGCTGATTGCTGTTGCTGTGGTGCAGAAGAACCGTAAGATTGCTGCTGTGGAGCTTGTCCACCGTAACCACCACCTTGACCACCGTTACCACCACGGCTGTCTAACATTTGCATTTCATTAGCAACGATTTCAGTGCGATACTTATCTTGCCCAGTTTGTTGATCTTGCCATTTACTTGTTTGTAGACGACCTTCAACATAAACTTTTGCACCTTTCTTAAGGTACTCGCCTGCAACTTCAGCTAAACGACGATACATTACAATGTTATGCCATTCAGTACGTTCTTGTTGCTGACCTTGTTGGTCTTTCCATGTTTCACTTGTAGCAATCGTGAAGTTCGCTACAGCATTGCCGTTTGGCATGTAGCGTAGTTCAGGATCACGTCCTAAGTTGCCAACTAAAATTACTTTATTAACACCACGACTGGCCATTAATATCTCCTGAGAGTCTTTATATATTTTATTGCTTACTTGCGTTACGGCAAAGGTACGCGGTTTTTTGATATGCCTCTGAATTCTGCTCATTCAAAGGCATGAATAGATTATTCAGTAGAGCCTAACACAGCTCGAGCCTCGGATAAATCAAATTGATCATTTACCTTGAGGTAGGCTGCTTGCTCTTCGGCAATCAAGGTTGCTTCAGCAACACCTTTTAGATTTGCGAGTTCTTCAGCCATGGTTTTAGCGTGCTGCTTATTTTTAATATTAGCCGTTAATGTGTAACTTTTCAGTAGTACAGGGTTTTTCATTCCAATTGATAATAACAACCAAATTGTCACGAGTACGAAGGCGAAGATAAAGACGCCTGTACTACCAACAAATTGATACATACTACCGCCCATCATGCCGCCACAGAATGCACCTAAAAATTGGCTTGTGGAGTAGATACCCATGGCAGACCCTTTATCGCCAACAGGACAGAATTTAGCGATGAGGCTGGGTAACGAGGCTTCTAAGTAGTTAAACGCAGTGAAGAACAACAGAATGGCAACGGCAATCGCCCAGAACTGGCCTGAAACTGCTAGGATTGCTAATGCTGCTAGCATTATTAACAGTGAAATCTGGAAAGTGGCTTTGGTATTTTTCTTCTTAACGCCAATGATGATTAACGGAACCATCAAGAAGAAGGCGCCGATAAACGTTGGAAAATACAGTTTCCAATGCTCTTCTTTAGGGAACCCTGCGTGGACTAAAACAAAAGGTAATGCAACGAAGACCGCTGTTAATGTTAGATGAAGGATGAAGATCCCTGCATCTAAACGCACGAGCTGAGGGTTTTTTAACATGGCTTTCAAACGTGCAGGCGCTGCAGTTGTATCACCTTTAGGAGCATGGGTTACTGGGTCAGGCACGAAGAACTGAACAATCAGCATCCCCAATACGGCAAAGGCAGCTGTCATCAGGAACAAACCATGAAGGCCCAGGTGCTCTGCAATAATGGGACCCGCTAATAAGGCCAATGCAAACGAAAAACCAATGCACATGCCAATGATCGCCATGACTTTGGTTCGCTGCTCATCACGAGTTAAATCTGAAGCCAGTGCCAAAACTGCGGCGGCAATTGCCCCCATTCCTTGCACTGCTCGACCAAAGACAACCATATAAATACTGTCTGCCGAAGCAGCGATTAGGCTACCGATGGCGAACAAGACTAACCCAATGAGAATAATGGGCTTTCGTCCAAACTTATCAGAAAGAATACCCATTGGGATTTGCAATAAGGCTTGGGTTAAACCGTAGGCACCAATAGCAATACCTACCCACAATGGAGAGAACCCTGTTAAGTGCTGACCATACAAGGCAAAAACCGGCATGATCATGAAAAGCCCCATCATTCGGAGGCCGAATACACTTGCCAGAGAAAATGCGACTTTTTTCTCTATTTTAGATAAGCCATTGTTGACCATATGGGAGCCTTAAACATCAATAAAACAGAAGGGAACGCATAATAACATAGTGAAAATGCTCTACTCAAAAAAAATCAAGACGACGTACAGTTTAAGGTCAGGTAAGTTGTTGAGATATCTATAAGTAATTAGCAAAAGTATTAATGACAAATTACTTCAATCGCAGATAGGTCTATCTAGGGCTGTTTTGTTATATTTCGTTTAAGGTTGGTTTATTCTTTATTAATTCTAGGTTTGCTTATTTTAAATTTTAGTTCATATATATTGCATAAAGTTCTAGACATCATAGTCTAGAGAGAGATCCCTCAAATAAATTTTTTATGATTGAACGTCTCTTGAGTACTTTCAGTGAATTAAACATCTCTAAAAGTGAAAATAACACGCCAGGCGAACCTAGTCAGCTTGAAATAAGCATGGCTGATCAAGTAGAGCAGCCATGGGTTGCTAACACTAAGCCCCATCCGCGTACTGAAAGTGCAATTCTTTCAAGTTTTCACAGTAGCAGTAATAGCATCGATGAAATGTGTCGATTTGTAATTGTAGAATCATCACTTACCCAGTCGGGCTCTGATGAGGTAGTTGAAGGCTGCCAAAATTGTGAAAGCTCAAATTTTTCAAGTTTGAACCGTAGCTTTAATAGAGTCGATGAAAAAAGCGAATTAGTAACTGTAGAGTCACACCCGCTTTCCCTTTCGGACACTGATGAGGAATTTGAAGAAACACTAAAATTCTCGTTAGAAAAATATATATCAAAACCCTCGAATCCTGAACCCAAAAAAGTTGAAGTAAGTAGTGAATTTGAAAGTGAGGAATGCGAAGAAGTAAATGATTTAAAGTGTTTAACTCATAACCCCGACCGAAAATATTTTGAATTATTAACAAACAGTGAAAGAAGTTTAAAAACAGCCTTAAAGAGTAAAGACGAGTGTGAAATAGATACATCTTTCAATAAGTGTAGTGAAGATGAGCTATTACGGCTTCTAATTTGGTTGAAGGAAGATGGGGATATCGAAAATTTGGAACGACTCCTGAAGACTATACATAGCCCCAGCCATAGTTTAAGGGCTACTGTTTCTAGGAGCGCAGGCGCATTAGATTTAGTAAGTGAGCCTAAAAATAGTGAGCCTAAAAATTATTCCGAACCTGTTTCTAGGAGCACTGGTGCATTAGATTTAGCAAGTGAGCCTAAAAATTATTCCGAACCGGATAGTCCTCAACCACTTTCGTCGAGGTTATTAGCGAACTATTTCTTTATGGTTAAAGATTATAAAGGTCTTGATGAACAAATAAAAAGTGGCCTTGAACAAAGCCAAATCAAGTCTTTATTTAAGAGGGCGTCAGCATCAGGTGATTTAAATGTAATTAACATGCTCCTCGAAACTTCACAAATTGATATTAATGAACCTATCGATGGAGCTGGGAATACAGCATTACATATAGCAACGCACAACTTTAACTTCAGAGTAATTGAATTTTTACTGGAGCATGACGCTTCCACAGAAATAAAAAACGCAAATGAGGAAACAGCTCTAGTTCATTGGGTTACGAGCCCGGGCAAAGATACAACGCCAGAACCATTCATTAATAAAATAACGGGTGAGACGATATTTCATGTAGTAGTAAGACTTAGATGTCCGAAGCTTGTGAAATATATGGTGGCACAAGGTGTTCCAGTAAACTATTGGCATACTCCAGCTGAACCAACCACAGAAAAGGGAGCGCTCCCTAATAGAACAGAACTTGGGATGGCTATAGAAAGTGGCGATCTTGAAATGGTGAAAATTTTAATTTCCGCCAAAAACATTTCTCATGATAGAACTGCTGCTCCCAATTTTTTTCCTCTTGGCCTAGCAATAGAATTGAATCGTCCCGATCTCGTAAAACTCATGCTTGAGGATGGTTTCTCGGCAAGTGGCAGTGCTACTCTGGAACATAAAGCTATACATTTAGCGGCTCATAATGGACAAACAGAAATTTTGAGACTATTAACTCAGTATGGGGCTGGAGTCAATGACCTCAACCAATCCTGCTGTAACCCCATGGCATGTGCTCTTAAAAACGGTCATTTTAAGTCTGCAACACTTCTAAAAGAACTTGGAGCAGAACCATTATTAGGTCTTCCTGAAGCTTGGTCTCCTTTTAAGGAAGTGGGTACAGATGAACATGGGGGGGTGCAACTTTTAGTCGACCGTGATACTAAGAACTGCGTTATTCATGAAGTACTTGAGTCAAATCCAGGTTACCTAGAACTATTTTTACCTTACATTGAAAGAAAGAGTGATTGGTGGTATTTCCAAGAAAATAAAATAGGTTATACACCATTTGATTTGGCGGTGAAAACAGGTAATACAGAATTAGTTCGTAAAATGCTTGACTACTCTAAAGCAGCTAAAACCATTAATAGGACATCTAAAACTACGGGGAAGTCCCCTTTAATGCTAGCCATTGAGGCTCAAGACGTAGAGATGGTTAAATTGCTCATTAAAAGCGGAGCCAATCCGAATGCATTCGGAGAAGGAATGACACCTCCGTTAATTCTTGCAGTGAATTCCGGGAATGCAGAGTTATTCCAAGCAATGTTGGTTCCTGGACTAAATATAAACATACAAGACCAAAATGGTAAAACAGCTCTGCATTATGCCGTAGATAGCAAAGAAGCAATACTTGTCAAATTAATGTTTAAATTTCAAGAAAATCACAGCTTTTGGTCTGAGTACGGTAAATCTAGCTGGGAATACAAGTGTTATTTATTATCGCAAATTAAAAGTAATGTTGTAGATGATAGGGGGCGGTTACCACTGCGTTATGCCATTGACTCTGAAAATAAGTTAGCGATTCAATATTTATTGAACCATGGCACTGATCTTAGTAGCCCCTTGAACAATAAAAGCCCACAAGATATTGATTCATTATTAGATAATGGAGCTAGTATTTATTATAGAGCGAATTCAGGACAGCGTTCTCCGCTGGCTTATGCGATTAAATCAGCCCCGCTAGATATAATAATAATAATGATAGAAGAAACGGCCAAAAGATATAGCTTGCAGGATTACACCGGCATGGCATTTCGATTGGGGTATATTTTAGATCACAGACCTAAAGAGTTTGTTAAAATCGCAGGGTTATTGAAGAAACACAATATGTGCTTTTTAGATAACGTTACCTCTGATCAAAGTGAAGGAAAAATAATTGCTAAAGCGCTATCATCGGGACAAATAGAGAACGCAAATTGGTTAATAGAAAATTATAAGTCTCGAGTTCATCAAGGGCTTCTCATTAGAAATGCTAATGAGCAAAACCTGTTACATCTTGCAACGAAAATCCACGGTAATCATTCAATAAAGCCGCTTTTAAATCTCATCCCTAGAGGTTATCTGTTCAAGCCTGATAAAGATGGTATGTATCCAATTCATTATGCGATAAGAAATAAAAATATCACGGCCGTTAAAGAGCTTTCAGAAAAAATGAGAGTATATGTTTTTCATAAACCATCTGACCAAACAAGGAGTGCCGTGGGATATGCTCTAAACTGTGCTCCGCCACCCATCATCAAAGTTATGTTAGAGCAAGCCATTAAAGATCCCGATCTTTCTGGCATGCGGTTGCAACAATTCAGGTTAGAGTATCTTTTAGAGCGTAGGCCTGATGATTTTATGGAAATTATTCCGATGCTTAAGAGGTGCAATGCATGTTGTGTTGACTTGAAGCTTACTTTTAAAGGAGGGAACCATATACTTTCCAGAGCGATATTATTAGGGCGAATAGATATTGTTAATTGGGTGATCCAAAATTTTGAGTCAGAATCTAAAAAGCTACTTACTATGCCCAATGATAATGGCCAAAATCTCTTACACGTTGCAGTGATGAATTATCAAAGCAACTTATTGCAACCTCTTTTGAGCTTGATGCCTAAAGAGTGTTTATTCAAATTTGATAATAATGGAAAGTTGCCTATTCATTACGCAGTACAAAATGGCAATTTGTTAGCTGCAAAAGATATTGTAGAACAAATGGGGGAAAACTGGAATACTCCTGATTCTCATGGAGTTAATGTCATTGCTTATGCTGCATTATGGGGGCAAGTAGAACTATTACAGGAGTTAGAACGGCTTAACCTTCTTAGCTCTGAAGACCTCTATCAAAGCAATGCACAACACTCTTTACATGTTCAAGCCACTATGTCTGATTCGGCTGAAATGATTGATTATCTCACTGAGCATCACTTTGATTTTCATACACCGTCTAATATCCAAGGAAAAACGCTCTCTGAAATGGCGATAGGTAGCTTAAAATTGAAGACTTGGCTCAAATTAAGGCGTATTGATCATCAAGAAACCGATTCGATATCAGCACCGAAAGAAAGAAAAAAAATCGAAAGTCAACAGCTTGAAGGTTTTGTTTTGAGGGCAGCAAATGCGCTTGAAAAGGCTGCTTCAGAGAATGAAAAAGATATTACTAGAGAGTTACTTTTTTATATTAGTGAAGTTATAGATTTGAAGTCATTTACATCTTGGATGATACAGCTTGGCAAACTTGAGTCCTTAAAGGTATTGAAACGTATTGAAATTCCTGAGGCTCTGCAAACTCTTGAAAGTGAGTTTGATTGGATTGCAATAGCAAGAGAATTTCATAAAGACGAAATTGCTCAATGGCTTCATGAAGAGCAGAGTCACTTATCGGATTAAAATTACAAAGTGAAATTTAAATCCTACCTTGCCTTTATGCTATGCGAATTAGAAAAATAGCGTTTACTCGCAAATAGCATTACTTCAATAAACAGAATCTGTCATACTAGCGGACTGAATTTTTTACGCTAAGGGCATACAGAGTCAGATGGATAAAATTGAAGTACGCGGTGCCAGAACCCATAATTTAAAAAATATCAATTTAACCATTCCCAGAGATAAGCTGATTGTTATCACTGGCTTATCTGGCTCAGGTAAATCTTCTTTAGCTTTTGATACGCTTTACGCAGAAGGTCAACGTCGATACGTTGAATCACTGTCAGCTTATGCCCGTCAATTTTTAAGTTTGATGGAGAAGCCAGATGTCGACCACATTGAAGGGTTAAGTCCTGCAATTTCGATTGAACAAAAGTCGACCTCGCATAATCCTCGCTCGACAGTTGGAACCATCACCGAAATCTACGATTACTTACGTCTTTTATTCGCACGAGTCGGCGAACCTCGATGCCCGACGCATCATCAGGCATTGACGGCGCAGACGGTAAGTCAAATGGTGGATAAAGCTCTCGAATTGCCCGAAGGCAGCCGCCAAATGCTATTAGCGCCTGTTGTTAACGCTCGCAAAGGTGAGCACGTTAAGCTGCTTGATAGCCTTGCTGCACAAGGCTATATTCGTGCTCGAATTGATGGTGATGTCTGTGATTTATCCGATCCGCCAGCGCTAGATTTGCACGTAAAGCACACCATCGAAGTCGTGGTAGACCGTTTTAAAGTGCGTGAAGACTTAAAACAGCGTTTAGCAGAATCGTTTGAGACTGCATTGGAGCTATCAGGTGGCATTGCACATGTCGTGTCGATGGATGACGATGCAAGTCATGAGCCTCTTATTTTCTCGGCTAACTTCGCATGTCCGCATTGTGGATACTCGATTACTGAACTTGAACCGCGAATTTTCTCATTCAATAATCCCGCTGGTGCTTGCGGTACTTGTGATGGCTTGGGCGTTCAGCAGTTTTTCGACCCAGAGAGAGTCGTCATTAATGATGATTTATCGCTAGCTGGTGGTGCCATTCGTGGATGGGATAGACGTAACTTCTATTATTTTCAGATGTTAACGTCACTGGCTGAGCATTATGATTTTGATGTTGAAACTCCGTTTAACCAGCTGGATGACAATATTAAAAAAATCGTTTTTTATGGTTCGGGTCGTCAAAAAATAGCCTTTAAATATGTCAACGATAAAGGTGATGTAGTTAATCGTAATCACCCATTTGAGGGTATCCTCAACAATATGGATCGCCGCTATCGAGAAACGGAGAGCAATGCGGTTCGAGAAGAGCTGGCAAAATTCATCAATACTCAACATTGTCAAAGTTGTAATGGTTCACGCCTGAAAGAAGAAGCACGTAATGTGTTTATTGGCGATATCAACTTACCTGCTTTGACTACGTGGTCTATTGGTGAAGCTAAAGCCTATTTTGATCAGTTAGTGTTTGAAGGTCAAAAAGCAAAAATCGCTGAAAAAATCTTAAAAGAAATTCAAGAGCGTTTGGGTTTCCTTGTAAATGTCGGTTTGAATTACCTTAACTTATCTCGTTCAGCTGATACTTTGTCTGGTGGTGAAGCACAGCGTATTCGTTTAGCCAGTCAAATCGGCGCAGGTCTTGTTGGTGTGATGTATGTACTTGATGAACCGTCTATTGGCCTACATCAACGTGATAACGAGCGATTACTGAAAACCTTGAAGCATCTACGTGATTTGGGCAACACCGTGATTGTGGTCGAGCACGATGAAGATGCCATTCGCATGGCCGATCATGTTATCGATATTGGCCCAGGTGCTGGTGTTCATGGAGGTCAAGTGATTGCGGATGGTACATTTGATGACATTACCTCCTGCAAAGAGTCAGTGACAGGTCAATACCTTTCAGGCGAACTGAAGATTCACGTGAAAGGTGATCGTGTACCTTACGATGCAAATAAACTTATTGAGCTAAAGGGCGCTTCAGGTAATAACCTTAAGCATGTTGATTTAGCCATTCCAGTTGGTTTAATGACATGTGTTACTGGTGTTTCAGGCTCTGGTAAATCAACCCTCATCAATGACACATTTTATCGCATTGCTCATAAAGTGTTGAACAAAGCTACTGTGACTGAACCCGCACCTTATGACGAAATTATTGGTATGGATTATTGCGATAAGGTGGTCGATATTGATCAGAGCCCTATTGGCCGTACACCTCGCTCGAACCCTGCTACTTATACTGGGATATTTACACCAATCCGTGAAATCTTTGCTGGTACACAAGAGGCGCGCAGTCGTGGTTATCAGGTTGGGCGTTTCTCATTTAATGTTAAAGGTGGTCGTTGTGAAGCTTGCCAAGGCGATGGTTTAATTAAAGTTGAAATGCACTTTTTACCTGATGTTTATGTTCCTTGTGACTCTTGTAATGGTCAACGCTATAACCGTGAGACTTTAGAGGTACGCTATAAAGGTAAAAACATCCATGAAGTGCTGCAAATGACGGTTGAAGATGCACGAGAATTCTTTACTGCCATCCCTGCCGTGTCTCGTAAATTACAAACCTTAATGGATGTTGGCTTGTCTTATATTCGTTTAGGACAAAGTGCAACGACGTTATCGGGTGGTGAAGCACAGCGAGTGAAGTTAGCAAAAGAGTTGTCAAAACGTGACACCGGAAAAACGCTTTATATTCTGGATGAGCCAACAACAGGCCTGCATTTTGCTGACATTCAAATGCTGTTAGATGTATTGCATAGATTAAAATCGCATGGTAATACCGTTGTGGTGATTGAACACAATTTAGATGTTGTGAAAACCGCAGATTGGATTGTTGATCTTGGCCCAGAAGGTGGCTCGGGCGGCGGCACTATTTTAACTTGTGGTACACCTGAGCAAGTCGCTGAACACCCAGTGTCGCATACGGCAAGGTTTTTAAAACCGATGCTAAAGTAAGTGCTAAGTTTAGCTTTAGTCATAAGCCCGAATATCTCGGGCTTTTTTGGTTAAGAAAGCTTAATCGGGCTGCAAGGGTTTAATTTAGAACAAAATGCTATAATTCTGATATAGAATAGAAAATGGAAGATGTCATGAGTGGTATAGCATTATCTGTACCTTTTCAAAGGTTGAGTTCATGTCAAGTTGAGCTAGTGCGAGAGCACAATAGTATTGAATTATCAAATTCATCATCGAGTAAATCTAATGTCAGGATATTTGTAAAAAAAATATTAGATTACCTTTCATCATTTACCTCTGGTTTTCATCGTGAACGTTTGTCTAATAGCTTAAATGAAATGAATGATGGCTCAGATGATATATCTTGTCGAAAAGCGATGTTCTCAATAAACCAGGAGTTGAAATACGCACAAGGTGTTTACGTTTCATATAGATGCACAAAACCAGACGCTAATGGTCAATGCCAAGTCAGTTACTACTTAAATAGCCCTCATCAAGATCCGATTTTTTTAAGAAGCGTTCCTGCTTCTGAAGATTCAGAGTATGTACAAAATCAATTGTATAGGCAGCGAATTCAAGAGTTAATGAAAATTTTTAATATTTCAGTTGATGATCATGAATTAATCGATGAATTGCTAGAATTAATCGATGGAGAATTTGAGTACTCGGATGATCTCCTCAACGCAACTCAACAATTTGTTGAGCACTTGAATCAAGCGGGTCAGACTTGTAGTTTTGAAGCAAAGCGAAACGGAGTACCTCCATTATATTCTGTGAGTTTGAGTACAATGGATTTTGATAATATCGTAACTCGATCTATTCCTGATAAACTAAAACTACAGATAGTTGACTCTGATGATAGCAATATCCCTGTCGTTATAGAGGGCGGCGATGAAGGCGAACCCTCCGTAGATACGATTAAAGGCAAGAACCCCACAGCTGCAGAAGGTGACGAAGACAATTCGATCTCAAACTCCAATTCTTCCAGACCTGTTAAAATGGAAACCTGCCGTTATAGTGAATTAATGAAAACAATGAGCAAGCAATTAGGAGAAAATTGGGATTATTTAATTTTTGAGAACCAAGATTTTTACGAACCCTTTAACGAAATTACTGGACCTTCAAATCAACAATTATCAGAGTCGGACTGCGACGAGTTAGCCAAGCAAATTCAAAAGAATGGATGGAATCAAGGTGTTCGTTGCAAAAAAGTTAATCATGCAGATGGTGTGAGTTACTATTTATCGTTAGCTTCAGAAGTTGGTAAGCAAACAGAAGAAAAGCACAAAGAGTTCCTTTTAGTATCCTTCCCTACTGCAATTTTAAATCGCAAGTTTGCTCATAAACTTGTTTAAGATTTTTTGAGCCGAATTTGTAAACAGTACCTCATCCTTGCCACAGTTTCAAATAGTGCTTTGTGAACCAATATTAACTTAATGGCTGAGTATTACTTAATCTTTGGGTGCTAAAATCTAAGCAAGAAGATTAAGTTTGGAGGTATTATGTCAGGCACTGTATCTGCTGGTTTCCTTAATTCACAAAGATTTCAAATTTCAATGCATGAAACTGATCATTCAAAGGGTGTGTCTTTTGAAATGAAAGAGCTTGCCAGTGACGATAATGTTGTCGTCAAGGTTGTTAAAGCATTGATAAATCGTTTTTTTGGATTGAATCAGAGTCAAGTAGAAGATGGAGTTAAGACATTAGTTAATTCGAAGACTGATAAAGGTTGTTTTAGGGCGATGAGTAACTTAAATGAATCCCTGAAACCAGCTAAGGGTGTAAAGGTTACTTATACAATTGATTATGATGAAAATGGTCAAAACCCTGAAGCCACTTATATTTTAAATATTCCAGGTGCAGACCCTATCGAGTTAAACAGAGTACCGGCAGATTGCGATGCTCTTCGAAATCACATAGAGCATCTTAACGGTAATTTTCGTGAGTTAAAACGTCGCACAACACACCACCCAAGAGCTGAAGAAGTAAAAGCTCAACTTCGCTTCACTATGGGAAAACAGCACGAGACTATCCATGAATTAAAGGTGCAAGCCGAGACATTGTGTCGCATACTAAATACTGAGAAAAGCATCGGTAAATATCAAGTTTTTGATGAAACAGTAGGCGATACTTATAATCAATATCTACAATGTCCTGATAATAGTTATTACCTCTTGAAAAGTATGCCTAATTGGGGTGGTGATGAGTTACCTGTAAAGACGAGAGCTGAAAAAAGAGAAGCGAGAAGAAATAGGGTGCTAAGAGAACGTAATATTCCTGAACATTGTCGATTAGCTCGTAAAGTTGAAAAGTATAGCCCTAAAAGAATGCATACTCTTGCTTAGGGGCTGTTTATCTTTCAGGATTAAATTTTGTGCTATTTGAGCATTTACCTGTTCAAGGCGTGAGCAGTGGAGCTTAGCCATCTAAGTAAACTGATCACAACACAGAGCATTGAATGCTCAAAAGCACCGAAGACAGCGTAAATGGGTCACTTCTTCATCGTTATCGCTTGCTAATTTGGAGAAACCAAACCGCAAAAAATCTGCCTTGAATAAAACAACTAATTTATCAATGCAAAAACAATCACGAAAGATATGCAGCCCTAGTCACATAGTATTTTTATTTACCCAAATAATATGTCTTTTATGAAGTCATAAACTTTGTATTGATACATTGCTTATTAATCAATAGTAATTTATTTGCCTTTGAGGTATACTACGCCGCTTATCGGTGCGGGAAATCGACACGGGGTTGATTTTCTGTCTGTGAATTACTTTGCACTTTTCTGTGCATCCACAAGGCTACAACTCAATGTCATCCAGTGAAAAAACTTTCAGTGATCTCGGTTTATCTGAGTCATTATTGCGTTCTCTTGACGATTTAGGTTACGAGAAACCAACTCCAATCCAATCTGCCAGTATTGAGCCACTAATGGCTGGCAAGGATATTCTTGGTCAAGCGCAAACGGGGACCGGCAAAACCGGTGCTTTCGCACTCCCTCTTTTAAACAGCTGTAATCCAAAGCTGAATGCACCTCAAATTTTAGTTTTAGCGCCAACGCGCGAACTTGCTGTTCAGGTTGCAGAAGCTTTCAATAGCTATGCAAAACATATGAAAGGTTTCCATGTACTACCAATTTACGGTGGTCAAAGCATGGGGCAACAGCTGCAACATCTAAAGCGTGGACCACAAGTTATTGTTGGTACACCAGGTCGTGTGATGGATCACATGCGTCGTGGTACGCTTAAACTTGATAGCTTAAAAGCACTCGTATTAGATGAAGCTGATGAAATGCTAAAAATGGGCTTCATTGACGATATCGAATGGGTATTAGATCATAAGCCTGCTGGCAGTCAGCTTGCATTATTCTCGGCAACTATGCCTGAGCAAATCAAACGTGTTGCTAGCAAACATTTGAACGATCCAACTTATATCAGTATTGCAGCGAGCCATACGACGGTTGAATCTATCGAGCAATGCTTTGTTCAAGTTTCACAACATAACAAGCTAGAAGCTTTAGTACGTGTACTTGAAGTTGAGAATACCGAAGGGATCATCATCTTCGTTCGTACTCGTAATTCTTGTGTTGAACTTGCTGAAAAGCTAGAAGCTCGTGGCTATGCTTCTTCACCTTTACATGGCGATATGAATCAACAAGCGCGTGAACGTGCCGTTGATCAGCTTAAAAAAGGTAAGTTAGACATCATTATTGCGACTGACGTAGCAGCTCGTGGTCTTGATGTTGAGCGTATTGGTCATGTTATCAACTATGATATTCCTTACGATACAGAAGCGTATGTTCACCGTATTGGTCGTACAGGCCGTGCTGGACGTCAAGGTATGGCTATCTTATTCGTAACACATCGCGAGATGCGTATGTTACGCACCATTGAGCGTGCAACGAATAGCCGAATTGCACCAATGTCAGTGCCGAGCCCTGAAATTGTTGCTGAAAAACGTCTTTCTCGTTTAGGTGAGCAAGTAGCTAAAACGCTATCTGGCGACTTAGACTTCATGAAAGAAGCGGTTGCAGAGCTGTGCAACCAACTTGAAGTTGATACTGATTTATTGGCTGCAGCATTATTGCACAAAGTGCAAGAAGAGCGTCCTCTTCAATTACCGGCAATGCAAGAGCGTGTTCGTGATGGTCGTGACAAACGCCGTGATGGACGTGACGGTGGCCGCCGTATGCCACAAAATATGGGCACAGCGGAATCACTTAAAGATAACCCAGACGTTAAAATGTGTCGTTACTTGATTGAAGTCGGTCGTGATAACAAAGTGGGTGTTGGAAATATTGTTGGTGCGATTGCGAATGAAGCAAACATTGACAGTCGCTACATTGGTCAAATTCATTTATATGATGCCGTTACTACGGTTGACCTACCTGATAGCATGCCAAAAGAAGTGTTACAGCACCTGAAAAAAGTGCGTGTATGTGGACGTCAATTGAACATTCGCGAAGCGGGTGAGCAAGCGATTACTGATAACAACAGTCGTCCTCCACGTCGTCGTAGCGGTGGTGGTAATGATCGCCGTGGTAATGGTGGCGGTGAGCGTCGTGGTAATGACAGAAATCGTTCAAACCGTTCAGGCGGTGAGCAACGTCGACCACGTCGTCCAAAGCAAGAAAGTTAATTTTTGATGCTTTTTAGCATTCACTGTATTGCATAAAGGAGCTTCGGCTCCTTTTTGTTTGCTAATTGTTTGTCATATATTAAGATTGAATTATTCATGCTTAATCAGTTAACGATATGAAACCATCAACAAAAGCACTCTTATTTTCAGCCTTTGTATTTCCAGGTTCTGGGCACTTTATTTTAAAGCAGCGGCTTCGTGGTTGGGTTTATATCATTGTTACAGTTGGTGCTTTTGCTTTATTGATGCAAAAAATCATGGAAATCGCCAATAAAATAGCTAATGAAATCGTCGCTGGAAGCATCCCTCTCGATCCCGCTAAAATTATGCAGCTCATCCACCAAAGTGTTTATCAAGATATTTTACTGTCAGCATCAATGGGATTAAAAGTTTTGATTGCTTGTTGGTTAATGGCAATTTTTGACTGTATTTATATTAGTTGGCGGGATAAGTGTTAACTTCTCCCGTTTTATATTCTGCTATTGATTTGTAACCTTGTATGGGAGCTTTAGAGAAACCAGAAATGCAATTGCTAATAGTGCACTAGAAAACCACAAACAAGCCTCTAACCCATAAACTTGGTAAATCCACCCAGAGAGCACTGTGCCGATCAACCTTCCCATAGCATTAGCCATATAGTAAAAACCAACATCTAACGACACGCCATCGGCTTTGGCATAACTAACAATCAGATAACTGTGTAGTGATGAATTTACTGCGAACAAAGCACCGAAAATCAGTAATCCTGAGACAATAATCAAGGTAAGTTGAGTCGAGTTACCAATCCCTAATGCGATCAAAGCTGGGATAACGGATAGAGGTATTAACCAGAAAATAGCGGCTTTTGCTGTTGGTGCTTGACCTTGTTCTTTGCCGGTAACCTTAGGTGCTAATGCTTGTACAATACCGTAACCGATGACCCACAAAGCCATAAAAGAACCGACTTCCCAATCTGTCCAATTTAACGTTACTGCTAAATAAACCGGTAGAGCAACCACAAACCAAACATCCCGAGAGGCAAATAAGCATAGACGAGCAGCAGACAGTAAATTGATTTCACGGCTTTTAGAAAACAGATCCTTAAACTTAGGCTTTGCTTTAGATTTACCGAGCTCTTGCTTGAGCATTACAATACTGAATACCCACACGACGGCTAACGCTATGGCCATTGCAAACAAAGCATCTTGATAGCCAAGCACAGTCAGCAATAATCCACCTAAAAAGAAGCCTATGCCTTTGAGTGCATTTTTAGAGCCAGTTAACAGTGCCACCCATTGATAGAGCTTTCCTTGTGCATTGGCCGGAATCAAGGTTTTAATTGCACTTTTAGCACTCATTTTATTCAGATCTTTCGCAATACCCGAAAATGCTTGTGCGGCCATCACCCAAGGAATACCTGCGATAACACTTGGCAATAGTTCCGCTGGAAAAGTGAGCATGAGTAAAGCGAACACTTGTAGAGCCAAACCAATATTCATGGTGCGATTCAAACCAAGCTTTGCACCTAGATAGCCGCCAACTAAATTGGTAACGACACCAAAAAATTCGTAGAACAAAAACAACATGGCGATTTCGAGTGGTGAGTAACCCAGCTGGTGAAAATGCAGTACCACTAACATACGCAAAGCGCCGTCGGTTAGGGTAAAGCACCAATAATTTCCAGTGATAATCAGATATTGCTTTACTGATTCAGGTAAGGATTTAATTGCAGCCAGCATGGGGTATTTCCCTATTTATCCATTTCGCCAATCATGCGTGCTAACTCTGCCGTACGGTTAGCGTAGCCCCACTCGTTGTCATACCAAACATACAGTTTAGCTTGAGTGTCATTGATGATCATGGTCGACATAGCATCAACAATGGCTGAACGGGGATCCGTTTTATAATCGATAGAGACCAGTGGGCGAGTCTCAACCCCTAGCACGCCTGCAAGTTCGCCATCAGCGGCATCAGTAAGCAGTTGATTGATTTCTTCAGCTGTAACAGGGCGTTTCATCTCGAACACACAATCAGTAATCGACGCATTGGCTAAGGGTACACGAATAGCATGGCCATTTAGCTTGCCTTTCAACTCAGGGAAAATATGAGTAATGGCCGTTGCACTACCAGTAGTTGTGGGGATCAAACTCATTCCACAAGCGCGTGCACGACGAAGATCTTTATGTGGAGCGTCTAAGATAGTTTGCGTATTAGTAATGTCATGAATTGTAGTCATTGAGCCATGTTCAATTCCAATACTCTCATGCAGTACTTTGACTACTGGGGCTAAACAGTTTGTTGTACATGATGCTGCGGTGACGATTCTGTGTTCGTCAGGGTTGTAGAGGTGGTGGTTAACACCCATCACGACGTTGAGAACACCTTCTTGTTTTACTGGAGCTGTAACGAGGACACGTTTAACGCCTTGATCGAGGTAAGCTTGCAGTTTTTGCTTGTCTTTCATTACACCAGAGGCTTCAATAACGACATCACATTCAGACCAATCTGTTTCGGCAATCGCTGTGTTTTGTGTAAAACGCATAGACTTGTCGTTAACTAAGATACAGTTGTTTTCTGCTGTAACCGTTTCATTCCAGATACCGTGTACAGAATCAAACTGCATTAAATGTGCAAAGGTTTCAGCATTACCTTGTGGGTCATTGAGTTGCACAAACTCAATATTCTCCCACTGCCATGCTGAGCGTAAAACTAAGCGACCCATGCGGCCAAAGCCATTAATACCAACTCTAATTGTCATAACAATTTCCTAATAAAAAAATAAATTAACAACATTGGGTTTGACGTAGAGGTCGGTCACCCATTTTGTTTAATCTGTCTAATGCAGCTTGATAATTTTGTGGTTCTAAAACGAGTTGATCGAGCATTTGGATAAACCAGGCTGGCAATTCAGGGTTGAGGAAGTAAAAGACCCATTGCCCTTGTTTTCGACCACATAACACACCTTGTTTTTTTAATAGTGCAAGGTGACGTGAAACCTTAGGCTGGATTTCATCCAGTCCAACCATAAGTTCGCAAACGCACAGTTCTTGCTGAGAGTGGATGAGCACAACACTCGTTAAACGAGTTTGGTCAGAAAGTGCTTTAAATAAGCTTAATGAATCCATAAAAATGATCTCCCAGTAAATATCTCAAAAATAGTATATATTAAAAAGCATATATGTAAATCACTAGATTACTACTTCAATTAGACGTAAGATATTGGTCAATTTTTTAGGTTAGATATTTGACTAATAACGAAAATTTAAAGCATTTTTAAAGGAGTGTTTTAACAATAATTAAATATAACCTTATGAAAATAAATAAAAAATAAATTACCCTACCTGAAGGAAAACTCTGAGATGAGTCTTGCTGATTCTGTTCTTGCTGTAAATGATGATCTTCCTATTCGCACTGATAAACCAGTACATAGTGGTAAAGTGCGAAGCGTTTATTGGTTAACGGATACTGATAGCCGCCGTTTGATAAAAGAAAAAGGCTACCCGGTAGAGGATGATACCCCGCTTGCGGTAATGGTGATCAGCGACCGTATCTCAGCTTTCGATTGTATTTTTCATGGTGAGCAAGGGTTAAATGGTATTCCAGGAAAAGGTGCAGCGTTAAACACCATTTCAAATTACTGGTTTGATTGTTTTAAAGAGCAAGGACTTGCAGATAGCCATATTTTAGATGTACCACATCCACTGGTATGGATTGTACAAAAAGCCAGACCTGTAATGGTTGAAGCTATCTGTCGTCAATACATTACAGGCTCGATGTGGAGAGCTTATGAAAAAGGTGAACGAGAATTTTGTGGCATTCGTTTATCTGAAGGGCTGAAAAAGAATCAAAAATTACCTGAATTACTGATCACACCATCTACGAAAGGTATTCTAAATGGTATCCCAGGTGTGCCAGCACAAGATGATGTAAATGTTTCTCGAAAGAATATTGAAGACAACTTTGAAGCTTTTGGCTTTGAATCAAAAGCGGATATCGATCTTTATGAGACATTGCTGAAAGATGGTTTTAACCTGATTTCTGACAAATTAGCCACTCACGATCAAATCTTTGTCGATACAAAGTTTGAATTTGGTTACGTGACGGACAAGCAGGGCAATTCAAAATTAATCTATATGGATGAAGTAGGTACACCTGATTCGTCAAGAATTTGGGATGGTGCAGCTTATCGTGATGGTCGAGTCATTGAGAATTCGAAAGAAGGCTTCCGTCAGATGCTGCTTAATTACTTCCCTGATCCTGATGTTCTGCTTAATAAGAACCGTATGCCCGAACGAGAAGCGTTAGCTAGAGACAATGCTTTGCCATTAGAAGAAATGATGAATGTTTCTAAAACTTATATAGGAATTTCAGAAAAAGCGACAGGTAAAAAAATTGAGATTTCAGAAAATCCAAGGCTAGAGCTTATTTCAGTATTAAAAAATTATCATTTAGTTGATTAATCCTCTGAAAAGGTAATCTGCATTAAATTTAAAATGTGGATTACCTCTAAATTAAATAACGTTTATCTTTGTAACATCTTAATAATTCCATGTTTATAATGTTTTTATCGTTATTAACAGGTTAAAACTATGGCGTTACCTTATCAATTGTTGAATCCGCAGTTTCACTATGAGAAACAATCAGTTCCTGAAGGTACACAACTTGAAGACTTTGGGAGTCAAAAAGGGACTAGTATCACTGATGAAGGGGGCTCTGCATTCGCAGTAAGTGATGGGGCACCAAAGTGTCATCAAAGAGCTTCGAAGTTTCATCTGTTCGAAAATTTATCAAGCGTTGTTTTTTCAGCTGGCGGTAAAATGAAAAAATTTGCACTTTATACTTCCACAAGTGTTCGAGATACATCTGCAGCATTTGCTAAAGCTACAGTAGGGCTTGCCGAAGTTGATTCTGATGGCAAGGAAGGAAGTGCAGTATTTACAACGAATAATGAAGACGTGCAAACCCATCGCAGACCTAAACAAGGTAGTGAAAGTGAAGAGTTGAAAGAAAAAGAAGCTCAACGTTCAGAACAAGCTCAGCTTATAAGTAAAGAATATATAAATAATACACAAGGTAGTAAAGCTGACTTGAGAATTAGACAGCGTTATATCAGCAGACTTAATATTGATGCCCCTAACCCAGCTAGACCGGAGTGATTAGTCTAGCTGGATAATTGGTGTTTACTTCAGTAGCAAATCCAAGTGAGCGCCAAAATCTTTAGGCCCCATAAACCCGGTTATACGATATTGATCAGTAACCTTGCCTTGTTTATCGAAAAACATAATTGTTGGTAAACCGAGAACATCGAAATGTTCCAGCAACTCGATATCATCATCATCATTTTTAGTAACATCGGCTTGTAAAAGCACCATGTTGTTCATGCGAGCTGCGACGTCTTTATCTGCAAACGTGATGTGTTCGAACTCCTTACATGCGACACACCAGTCAGCGTATAAATCGAACATCACAACTTTACCTTGAGCACTTGCTTTAGCGACTTCAGTGTTCAGTTCAGCCAAGGTTTTAACACGTTTAAAACCTTGCTGCTGTTGAGGCTCACTACCATCAGCAACTTGTGCTCGTTCCGCTTTTGGAGCTTGAAAACCTAACGTTTCCATCATTGACATAAAGCCGTAAGAAAAACTACCAAGTAAAGCACCAGTGAGTAGAACTGAGCGAACGGTTTGTTTCCAGTTAAACTCAGTTTTCTTATTTTGATGTATTAGGTAACCAGTCAGTGCCACACCCCAAATAGCCCATAACACATCGGACACAACGCCTGTCCAAATACGGCCTATCATCATGATTGATACTGCGATGAGAAGGAAACCAAATACCGTCTTAACGATTTCCATCCAACCGCCTGCTCTTGGCAATAACTTACCACCAGAAGCGCCCATGATAAGCAATGGAACACCCATGCCCATACTTAGAATGTATAGTGCTAAGAAACCCAGTACTAAATCGCCAGACTGGGCAATGTAGATTAATACACCAGAAAGCGGCGCCGAGGTACAAGGAGAAGCCACTAAACCTGAAATGGCACCCATTACAAATACGCCAATGAAATTACCACCTTTTTGGGTATTGGACGCATTGTTCATTTTATCTTGCCATTTGGCCGGTAGCTTTAAATCATACAAGCCAAACATAGATAAGCTTAATACCACAAATAATGCGGCAAGAATCAGTAATATCACAGGGCTTTGCAGCGCAGCTTGATACTTTAAACCTGCAGAAGCAACAATTAACCCTAAAACAGAGTAGGTGATAGCCATACCTTGAACATAGGTCATCGCTAATGCAAAGCCTTTACCTACAGAAAGCTTTTCACCTTGTCCGACAATGATCCCGGACAAAATAGGGTACATAGGAAATACACATGGTGTGAGTGCGAGACCAATGCCTAAGCCGAAGAAGATTAATAACGTGATTAACAAGCTGTTGTTCGAAAGCATTTGCGACAGCTTATCTTGCTGTGTAATTGGTGCTTGTTTTTTCTCCGCAGTTGATGCTTTGTCACTAGTCGTTGAGTCATCAGCCGTTGCGGTACTAGCATCTACCTGAGTTAATTTAACGACTCGCTTGGTTGGAGGGTAACAAAGTTTGCCTTCTGCACAGCCCATAAAAGTAACTGTGAAAGTACTGCCTGCTTTCGCTTCTTTTAGACTTATCGGAAATTCGATAAAACTGGTATAAACTTCTTGCTCACCAAAATACTCATCATGATGAATTTTTCCTTTTGGTAAGGCTATTTCACCCAAAGTTGCGCCATCAGCCTTAAACTTGAGTTTGCCTTTATACATGTAGTATCCGTCGGCAATGACCCAACTTAATTTAAGCTTGTTTCCCTGTTGGTTCGCTTCGAAATCAAAGGCTTTTTCAACAGGTAGAATTTCAGGTTCAGAACTAAATAGTCCACCACTTGAATTGTTAAAGATGCCATTGCTATGAGCAAGCGGCGCTAGTAAAACTAAGCTGGTAAGCAATATACTTAATAATTTTTTCATAGCTGAGTCGTGGTTTAATCCAGTTTAAATAAGCTCCTGAACTTTGATGTATTGATAACACAATACGTTCAGGTACATCGTATGGATGGTGCAAATTGAGCAGTTTTAACATTGCTTCAATACTTGCATCTATATGCAATGCAGCCTCTTGATCTTCGCACATTTCATCTCGTTTCTAATAGTAAGATGTTACATGTTACATGTGGTATTACTTGTAGTATCGATAACACTTTATCTGCTCTAATAATTGTTAGGTTAAACCTTTAGTAGTAGCAATTTCATTAAAACTATAGCTGATAATCATTGGTGCATCGCAAGAAACAAGATGTTGCATTATTTACATTTATTCCTAAAAGTTACTACTTTAATGGTTATTATACTGAAATAACATTAATTGCAGATTAACTTTTGCTCATATTGTAATCAATTCGTAATTATCTCTATCTAAGACTTGAAAATAGACCGAATTACCCCCACTAATTATTCAACGGAATTAAATTTTTTTGGTGTATTCATGTTACTTGCTTTATTAATCATCTTTATTGCTTTGCCTGTTCTTGAGATCTCATTGATGATCCATGTAGGGCAAGTGCTAGGAACATGGAATACTGTTGCACTCATTATCTTATCCGCAGTTATTGGTGCGTCACTTGTCAGAAGTCAAGGTGTCGCTAAGTTGATCCTTGTACGTGAGAAAATGGCAAAAGGTGAATTACCCGGTATTGAAATCGTTGAAAGCATGATGCTTGCAATTGCGGGTGTATTTCTGGTGTTACCTGGATTTATCACTGATTTTATTGGCTTGTTGTTTATCACGCCGTTTACTCGTAAACCGATTGCTAAGTTTATTTTCTCTCGAATGAAAGTGAATGTTGTTTCTAATCAAAGCTTTGGTCAACCTAATAATCCATTTGGTTCTTCACCGTTTGATCGTGATTCAAATGATCAACACGGAAATACCTTTGAAGGTGACTTCAAAATAAAGCGAGAAGAAGTGAAGCCTGAAAATCGACTCAACGATGATGAGAAAAAATAACTTTCTAAACTTAAATTGAGTTTAAGCCAAGTTTTTCACCTAAGATACAAGCACTAACAGCTTGCATAAGGATGACATCTCTTTGAGTTGGGTTAATGTTGTCATCCGAGCTTTCAGCAAACTGAATTAATTTTTGCTGATCATAAAAAGGTAAATTTCTCATCGATTGACTATGGATTTTATCAAGTAAGAATTCATTGAGTAATTGACTCCGATTATTTTTAGACGGCGGGCTGAGAAAGGGGTGTTTCATCCTTTTATACATAGTGTCAGTTAACACTGGTTTTGCTGCTTCCCTGAGTAAGTATTTCTCTTTCATTCCTCTAATTTTAAAATGCTCAGGTAACCGAGCCACATACTCAGTGAGTTTATGATCTAAAAATGGTACTCGGCCTTCAATCGAGTGAGCCATCTCCATCCTGTCTCCTAATAATGTAAGTAAATAGTGAGGCAACATTGAGCGTGTCCAAAGGTATAGGCTTTGATGCAAAATCCCTCTACCAAGCAGTTTTTCTTTTACTGGCAATGAGTGTAATAAGTTTGCTATAGGATCAGAATCTTTTACGAAGTTCAAATAATCGTCATTAAATATCTGTTTGCTTGCTGCACTGATGTACGTGAATGCACTCATCCAGTTGGGCTGATATCCAAGAATACGTTGTGCAGTATTCATCGCAGGGTCATTTTGCTTTCCAATAAGGAGTCCTTGGCTGACTTTATTTGCGTTTTTAAATTCGACTTCAACTTCTTGTTTTTGAGCCGCAGACATTTCGTCCATGTAATGAGCGAGGTAATCTTGGCGAAAACTGGCATATCCAGCTAAAAATTCATCAGAGCCTTCACCCGTGAGTACAACTTTAAAACCATGTTGCTGAACATGTTTACTGAGTAAGTGTTTTGAAACGGCATTGCAATTGAAGATAAGCTTTTCACCTTTGTACACACTGTCTTCGAAGTTATCGACAATATCCATAGCGGTGACAGGTACCTCTACGTAGTGACTCCCAGTGAATTTTGCGGTTTCTTTTGCATAAACGGATTCGTCATAAGATTGATCATCGAAAGACAATGTAAAAGCCGTTATTGGTCGATGATAATGCTGTTGTGCAGCACCTAAAATAGCGCTTGAATCGATACCACCACTTAAATAACAACCAACTGGTACATCAGCATTTAGTCTAAACTTGACCGCTTCGTCAAATTTTTCTCTGAATCCTTGCACGGCTTCAGCTTCTGAAATGTCGTACTGCTTTTGGGCTTTTGTTGAAAGGTACTCAATATCCCAGTATTGCTTGATGGAGAGCTTGTCTGAATCGAAAGCTTTTGTGAGATAGTGTGAGGCGGGTAGTTCACGAATATTTTCAATGAGCGAGTGATCAGCAATATGAAACAATGATTTTTCTTGTAAAAAGTTAGCTTTGTTCCAACTCAATGGTAAACCTAAGGGCTTAAAAGCTTTCATTTCTGAAGCAAAGTAAATGTTCTTTTTATCTTGATAATAAAAAAGAGGTTTGATACCAAAACGATCTCGCCCCGCAAAGATTTGGTTATTGTTCTTATCCCATAATACGAAAGCAAACTCGCCCCGAAGGTGTTCAAAGCATCCTGAGCCATATTTTTGGTAAAGGTGTACTAGGATTTCGCTGTCGGAATGTGTTTTGAATTTGTAACCTTCAAGAATCAACTCTCGAGCAATGCGTTTATAGTCGTAAAACTCACCATTTACGACGGCGACAATACTTTGATCTTGATTTGTAAGAGGTTGATGCCCCTGATTGAGGTCAATAATTGAAAGGCGGGCGTGCCCTAAATGTATGCGGTTATCAAAGCTCCCCCAATGACCAACCTCATCAGGACCGCGATGCTGAATAGCGTTTATTCCATTTAAAATACTTTGCTTATCAATCGCATTAGTTGGAGCAAAAGCACATAAAAAACCGCACATATAAACCTTCACTTCTAGATCATGGTTTAGTCATTAAAGTGTGCGGTTGATGTTACGTCAATATATGACGGTATTTAGTCTTTAATTTGACAGCGTTAATTCATTATTTATCGGCTATCGACTTTTCTAATTCAGTGACTTGCTGTTGAAGTTGCTCTAGTTTTTCACGTGTTTTTAATAAAACATGTTGCTGTACTTCAAACTCCTCACGGCTTACAAAATCCAGCTTCATCAATTGGTTTTGTAAGACTTGCTTACTTTTACTTTCAAACTCGCCGGCAAACTGCTTTAAACTGTCAGGCATGTTGTCAGATAATTGCTTAGCAATCTCTTCAATTTTCTTTGGGTTCATCATTAATCTTACTTTTTAAGGCAATATGTTAATCATAACGAAAAGGGGATAACTTGTCGCTATCCCCTAATGAGTTAAGATTTATTTTCACTAAATTCTTTTAGTGGTTGGTGCTTTTCAGCGATGAAGGTATAGAACACGGGAAGTACGAATAAGGTGAAAATCGTACCGATGCCTAAACCAGCTAAAATAACTAATCCAATATTGAACCTTGCTACAGCGCCAGCGCCAGAAGCAAAGATGAGCGGAATTAAACCTGCAATCATTGATACTGTCGTCATCAAAATGGGTCTTAGACGTATAGATGCTGCATATTTTATGGCTTCAAGGCGATTTAACCCATTATGCAGTTGCTCCTCTTTTGCAACTTCACACATCAAGATTCCGTGTTTCGTGATTAAGCCGATCAGCGTAATCATCCCTACTTGACTGTAGATATTCATCGACGACATGCCAAAGATATGGGTCCAGTCTAACGCAATTAATGCTCCACTGATGGCGAGTGGCACGGTGATCAAAATGACTAAGGGATCTCTCACGCTTTCAAATTGGCTTGCAAGCACTAAGAAAATAATGGCAATCGCTAAAATGAAGGTTGTATACAGTGAGCTGCCTTCCGTTACGTACTGACGAGCCTCACCCAAAAAATTATAGCTATAACCTTTAGGTAAATCATTGTTGCCAATGTTTTGCATAAACTTAATAGCGTCACCTAATGCAACGCCTGGAGAGTTTACGGCACTGATTGAAACAGAGTTCATTTGGTTAAAATGTGGTAATGAACGAGGTTGAGTCGTCATTTCTACATCTACCAAACTCGACAGCGGGATTTCTCGTCCATCGGCTGCTTTCACATAGTAGTGTGATAGCGATTCCGGCCCTGTTCGAAGGTTACGAGTCACTTGTGGGATCACTTCATATGAGCGTCCGTCAAGGTTGACTCTGTTAGCATATCCATCACTGATCAGAGTTGACAATGTTGTACCAATATCTTGCATTGTGATGCCGTAGGCACCCGCTAAATCTCGCTTGATATGGATTTTCATTGTTGCTGAGTCGTATTTTAAGTTGATGTCGCTATACACAAAAAGCGGGCTGGCTTGAACTTTGGCAAGCACCTCAGAACCTAACTGGAATAAGTTGACGAAGGGCTCAGAAGAGGTGATGACAAATTGGATGGGTAAACCACTTGAAGCCCCCGGAAGTTCTGGCATTTGGAATGTGGTCAACGCTATTCCCGGAATATCTTTAAGTTCAGCAGAAAATTCTTTCTGCATTTCTTTTTGACTCTTCGTACGTTCACTCCATGGTACTAAAGGCGCAATACCGAACGCTTGGTTAGAGCTTGGAATACCTACAAACGCTAACGTTGCTGCAGTCTCAGGTGCTTTCTTAAGGATATTTGTAACTTGCTCCATGTTTGCTTCAATAAAGTCTAAGTTAGCCGAAGATGGTGCAGTACCTGACATCATTACCACACCGTTATCTTCATTAGGAGCAAGTTCCGTCGGGATTTGCTTGAACATAATGGGTATTGAAATCAATACAATGGCAGAGAAAATAAGAATGACAGAGCGTTTGTTCAAGGTTGCACTTAGCATTCGATCGTAGCGTGATGTTAAACCTGAAAGAAAACGTTCTACTCCTTTTTCAAACGCATTAGGCTCTACGTGTGCTTTCAGAATTTTACCGCACATCATTGGCGACAGTGTTAATGCAATGATACCTGAAATAAAAACACTACCAGCAAGGGTTAAGGCAAATTCTTTAAATAGTGAGCCTGTTACGCCACCCATCAAAGCAATTGGAGCGTAAACGGCAGCTAGCGTAATGGTCATTGAGATCACTGGTACCGTGATCTCTCTAGTACCAATAATCGCTGCTCTAAAGGGAGGCTCTCCCTGTTTAATATGCCGGTCAACATTTTCAACGACCACAATGGCATCATCTACGACAAGGCCGATAGCCAGTACCATTGCCAGTAAAGTCATTAAATTAATGGTGAAGCCGAACATCTGCATGACGAGTGCTACACCAATCAGAGATAGAGGTATGGTGACAATTGGGATCAGTACGGCTCTTAACGATCCCATAAACAAAGTGATTACGACGACGACAATTAATGCCGCTTCTGTGATCGTCTTTATGACTTCATTGATTGACTCATTAATTGCTTGAGATGAATCATATAGCACTCTTGCATTCATTGAAGGAGGCAAGTTTCGCTCTATTTGAGGCAATAGATCTCTTACTCCTGCAGCCACAGTCAATGGGTTAGCGGTTGGTGTTACATCAACGCCAATAACGACGGCTTCTTTTCCATCTGCAAGAGCACGATAGACGTCGCGACTTTTTTCTAGGCTGACATTTGCAATATCCCCTAATCGAACCACACCGCCTTTTTTACTGCGAATGACCAGTTTTTTAAGTTCATCAACCGTTGATACTTGTGTATCTGCCGTGCCATTCATTAGAGTGAAATAGCTATTGAGTTGTCCGACGGCGGATTGAAAGTTATTAGCTTGTAATACTTGGTTGACTTCTGATGCCGTAAGGTTGAAAGCCCCCATACGTGCAGGGTCAAGCCATATTCGCAAGGCGTATTGAATCCCGCCGTACAAGTCAGCTTTTGCTACGCCATTTACGGTAAACATTTGCGGCTTAACAACACGCTCTAAATAGTCAGTGATTTGACTGGAGTTTAACTTGTCACTTGAAAAGGCAATATACAATACAGCAGTTTGCGAGCCTGTCGATGAGGTCACAGTTGGATCTTGTGCTTCTTTAGGGAGTTGAGAACGAACTGAATTAACTTTCGCTAACACATCAGCCAGTGCACCATTAGAGTCAGTATTCAACTTCATATTAACCGTAACTTTCGAGGTACCTAAGGTACTTTCAGATGTCATGAAGTCGATGTTGTCAGCCTGAGCAATGGCTTGTTCGATGGGCTGAGTAATAAACCCTTGAACCAGATTCGCATCCGCACCGTAATAACTGGTGGAAACAGTAATAACAGTATTTGTGATTTTAGGGTACTGCCTAACTTGCATACCACTCAATGCATTTAAGCCCAACATTAAGATGAGTAAGCTTATTGAGACAGCAAGAACAGGTCGTTTAATAAATATATCAGTAAACTTCATCACTGCCTCCTTAAAGTTGTGGCATAGCTTTAGGCGTTGTGATTGCTTTGGCGTTCACAGTTTTTACTTTACTGTTATTGCTTAAACGAATTTGCCCGGTAACCACGATTTGATCGCCAGGTTGTAGGTTGCCTTTTACTAAGGCAAGGTTTCCATTGCGTTCGACAATATTTACATCCACTTGAGAGGCTCGTTTTATCGACTTGCCACCTTCTGTCACGGTGTTAACTACATAAACCGTACTGCCATATAAAGCATAATTAATTGCCGTTTGCGGAATAACAATTTGATTTTCTAACTTAGAAAGTTGGACGTTAACTTGTGCAAACATACCACTACGAAGTTTCTCATCAGGATTTGGAATTTCTGCTTGTATTTGGATAAGGCCGCTTTGGTAAAATACTGCAGGCTCTATCGCTGAAATATGACCGACGAAATGTTGGCTAGGATAAGCATCAACATTGACATTTAATGCTTGGCCAACCTTTACTTTTGATAACTGAGTTTGAGGAATAGTAAAACGAATTTTTAGTGTTTTTATATCTTCTAAACGGACAATTTCACTGCCTGCTTTAAGGAACTCACCTAAGTGCACACTTCGAATACCTATTAAGCCTGAGAAAGGCGCTTTAATGACTTTACGGTCAATTGTCGCTTGCAATGATTTTATATCTGCTTCTAAAGCAAGGTATTTTGCTTCGGCATTATCGAGATCTTGTTTAGAAATCGACTTTTGTCGAAACAGTTTATTTAAACGATGATAATCAGCTCTTGCGGCAGGAAGCTGAACTCGCTTACTGGTTAAATTTGCTTTTTCTACTTCAGCATCTAAACGAACAAGGACTTGCCCTTTTTTGACTTCAGCGCCATTTTTAAAGTCAATAGAGCTGATCACGCCAGCTAATTGATTGGAGATGGTTATACCCTGTAATGGTTCAACAAAACCAATGGCATTGACTTGTGGCTGCCATGATTGTTGTTTCAGAGTCTGAGTCGTTACTGGGAACTCTTGTTCAGGTAAATTGGATAAAGCGTCAGAGATTTTTCCCTGCACAAATAAATTGAAGCCAATAACTGAGCCAAAGGCTGCAACGGCAACCAAAAGCATTATTAGAATCCACTTTTTCATAATCTGTTATGACTCCTAGCTATCTGAAAAAGAAGTAGATATTGCTGACCAGCACCGCTTGCAAACAACAAGTAGTTCTGAGTCGTTATATTCCAAATGTCCTTCTGAAATTCTGTGTCCTAATGCAATCGCTGGCTCAAAGCCAATTGAAAACAAGTATTCATCTTCAAGGTCGGTGATTAACCCTTGTTGCTGGCCTTGTTTAAACATCGTGAGCAAAGGTTCAAATGTATTTTGTTCAAATGCTCGGTGTTCATCGGATTCAATGCCAGGAAGCTGACTGTATTGCTGATAATTCAGCTGATTTGAATTCCGATTACTGCCAAGCTTTAAAAAATTAAACCAAAGGTGAGTGAATTGCGCTTCAACACTTTCTTGTGTGAAGCCACTGAAAACAAACTCTGCAACGTTTTTAAGTACGTCTTTTCTTAACTCAGAGATAAGTGCTTCTTTATCCGTGAAATAACGATAAATGGTTCCCGCAGCTACTTGAGCCGTCGTGGCTAGCTTCTGCATTGAGAGGTTGTGAAGACCTTCATCGGCGATGAGCTGCTCTGCTGCTCTCAAAATTACGTTTCGTTTATATGCCATAGATCCAAAAAATAAAATGAATGAACGTTCATTTAATTATCATATGATTTGTACTTATAACGAGCAAAAAGTGCATATGAAAATGTGATTCTGATCGTGTTTTTATCCGTCGTATACAGTCTGATGAGTTTTAAGATATGTTGGTTCAGCTCTGATACAGATAGTTAGATCACGCTCACAAATATTTATCAGTATAGAAGGCTTTGATATAATTGATCACAAAACTCACTGTATACGATAGTCAACTGCTCGCCTAAAGGGGAGTGGTGTCTCAAACGTCTTTTATACTATTTTATTAGTCTGGGTGCGTTTACGTTATATTACTCTTTTAACTCCATCGTCACTCATATTTTGGAATTCGCTTTTAATGAAACTTAATCCTGGTCAAAACGAAGCTGTGCACTATGTCTCAGGCCCCTGTCTCGTACTCGCTGGAGCTGGTAGTGGTAAGACTCGGGTGATCATTAATAAGATGGCCTATCTACTAGAGAAATGTGGTTATCGAGCGAGAAATATTGCAGCTGTAACCTTTACTAACAAAGCGGCTCGTGAAATGAAAGAGCGTGTCGCACAGTCCATCGGTAAACAGTTATCACGTGGGTTATGGATTTCGACGTTTCACACTCTGGGTTTAGAAATCATTAAAAAAGAATACAAAGTCGTTGGGTTAAAAGCCGGATTTTCATTGTTTGATGATCAAGATTCATTAGCTTTGTTAAAAGAGCTTACAGAAAATGAACTACAAGAAGATAAAGATTTACTGCGTGCATTAATGACCGAAATTTCCAATTGGAAAGGTAACCTTGTCATTCCAGAGCATGCATTAAAGATTGCTAAAGGAGAGCAGCAACAACTTTTTGCTCTGTTATACAAACGTTATGCTCAACACATGAAAGCCTATAATGCGCTTGATTTTGATGATTTAATTTTACTGCCAACACTATTACTCAAGCATAACGCTGAAGTGAGGGAGCGCTGGCAAACTCGTTTTCAGTACTTGCTTGTGGATGAGTACCAAGATACGAACTCGAGTCAATATGAATTAGTGAAATTATTGGTAGGTGAAAGAGCCAGATTTACCGTCGTGGGCGACGACGATCAGTCGATTTATTCATGGCGTGGTGCTAAACCACAAAACCTTGTGTTATTGGGTAAAGATTTTCCACACTTAAAGTTGATTAAGCTTGAACAAAACTATCGCTCTAGTCAGCGAATTCTAAAGTCAGCCAATATTTTGATTGCTAATAACCCTCATGTTTATGATAAATCACTATTTAGTGAGCTCGCCTATGGTGAGCCATTAAGAGTTTTACTCGCAGCCTCCGAAGAGCAAGAAGCTGAGAGGGTCGTGGCAGAGATCATTAGGCATAAGTTTGTTGGAAAAACTCGTTATGGTGATTATGCAATTTTATATCGTGGTAATCACCAATCTAGATTGCTTGAACGCGCACTGATGACCAACCGTATTCCCTATAAGCTTAGTGGCGGTACTTCATTTTTTTCTAGAGCGGAAATCAAAGACATCATGGCTTACTTGCGTTTAGTGGTTAATCCTGATGATGACAACGCCTTTCTAAGAGTCGTCAACCTGCCAAAGCGAGGTATCGGCCCTGCGACATTAGAAATATTAGGTAACTTTGCTAACAGTAAACATATTTCATTATTCAGTGCGATTTTTGAAGCTGAGCTTAATCACCACCTTAGTCCAAAGGCGTGCGGTGAGTTATATAAGTTCGGAAAGTTTATTGTGGATACAGGCGAAATCGCAACCCGTGGCGAAGGTATTGATGCCATCAAACAGCTAATTCGTAATATTAATTACGAAGATTATCTGTATGAAACCAGTACAAGTGCAAAGGCTGCTGAAATGCGAATGAAAAACATCTCAGAGTTATATCGCTGGGTGACTGAAATGCTGCAAGGTGATGAGTTGGATGAGCCAATGACCTTGCCTGAAGTGGTTACTCGCTTAACACTCCGAGATATGATGGAGCGAAACAGTGAGGACGAAGCAGGTGATCAAGTGCAGTTGATGACATTACATGCATCGAAAGGTCTAGAGTTTCCCTATGTATTTATGGTCGGAATGGAAGAAGGTCTGTTACCACATCAAACGTCAATAGATGAGGATAATGTTGAAGAAGAGCGTCGTTTAGCATACGTGGGTATCACTCGTGCACAACGAGAGTTGTGGTTTATTATTTGTCGAGAACGCAGGCAGTATGGTGAGGTTATTAGGACGGAGCCAAGTCGATTCTTAATGGAGTTGCCACAAGACGATGTTATTTGGGAAAACAAAAAGCCCGCGCAGTCAGAACAAGAAAGGGTGAGTGCTGGTAAGTCCAATATTTCGAATTTAAGAGCAATGCTGACCAAAGACTAGCTAGCGACTTTAGGCGTTGGATTCATTGTATGAGAAGGCTGGTGGAGGACATAGCGTCCACGTCCTTTAGCTTTAGCTTGGTACATGGCCATATCTGCATTTTTTAACATATTTTCTGTGCAAGATGTGGTTTGTGTGCTGATGGTTATCCCAATACTGGCACTAGAATAAAACTTGTGTTCATTGAGAGAGTAAGGCTGAGATAAGAGCTGCAATACACGATCGGCAATTTCAATCGCATCGTTGGTGTGCTGAATGCTGTCTAACAAAATGACAAATTCATCTCCGCCTAAACGCCCAAGTGTGTCATTTTGTCTTATACAAAGTTTTAGCCTATCAGCGGTTTCTACAAGAAAACGATCACCCTCAATATGTCCAAGTGTGTCGTTAATCAATTTAAATTTGTCTAAATCAATAAACATTAAAGCAAAAGTGTCATCTTGATGGCGCTGAACATGATTGATGGCTTGCTGCAAGCGTTCCATAAACATCGCTCTATTCGGTAAGCCTGTTAGTGGGTCATGTTTAGCATCATAAATTAACTGTTGTTCAACTTTTTTACGTCGACTGATTTCCTTTTCAAGTTCTTTATTCGATTTTTCTAATTCTTTTGTACGTTTATCTACCTGCTTTTCTAGCAATTTGTAACTGCATTGCATTGCTTCTTTGGATTCTTTTCTCTCGATAGCCGCAGCAATGTGTTGCGCAACAAAATTGAGCAGCTCTAAATCTTTCTCGTGAAAGAGAACATCCTGCTCATTGTGATGGACGACGAGGCTACCACGAACTTTTTGTTGGATGATCAGTGGAGTGCCCATCCATTGCTTTATTAAAGGGACATTCAAGCAGAACGGTGTTTCTTGAAAGATCAACTTCTGCTCTGTCATTAAAAGAATGTCATCTTTAGAAAATAAAATTGGCCTTTCTATTTTCATTACATATTCAGTCAAACCATCTTTGTAACCGCGACCTTCATGAATATTGTTTGAGTTCTCTGAACTGTAGAACGGAAAATTAAGCCAATTCTTTTTCTTATCATGCATGGCAATATAGCAGTCATTTGCTTCAAGTAATTCACAAAGAATGTTGTGTAATTCGCGGTAAAAATCATTGTCGTCAATATAGGACTGACTAAGATTGGCGATTTTATAAAGTGAACTTTGGAGTTTTTCGGCTTTGATGCGTTCTGTGACTTCAAGTTTTAAATCGTTATAAGCCGTAATCAGTTCACGCGTTCTTATTGAGATAGCTTGCTCTAATTGTGCGTGTTGCTTTAAGCGCTCGGTTACGCCTTCTATGTGCTGACAAATAAAGCTGAGTAGTTCTATCTCTGGTTGTCCATAACAATCGGAAGAGCTATAGCTCTTAACAACAATAACGCCGACTGGTGTACCACCGTGCATGATGGGAGTTCCAAGCCATGACTTGCAAGCAGGACCTTGGGGAGTAATTCCTTGAGCTGATATTTGTTCATCAATATCTTTACCACAAAATAAGAATGTTTCTCCGGTTTTGATTACATGACCAGTCAGATCTTTCCAAAGCTTTTTTGAGATTTGCTCTGCAGTATTAACAGAAAAACAATCGTCTTTTTCATCCACAAAAAAAGGAATATCGATTCGATTGGTCTGAGTACACAAAGTCGCAATAAAAAAATTATCAGCAGGCATGATTTGTTGCAGGTGTTGATGAACGCCCTGATAAAAGCAATTGAGGGTTTCTGCTTTAGAGGCAATGTTTGAAATAGAAATGAGAGTGTCTCGAGCACACTTAGCTTGCTTATACTGCAAAGCAATGTCTTTCAGCCGAACAATCCGTTTCTTTAATCGACCTACGGTACTGCTTTTTTGATGTATTTCTGGTTTATTTACGCCAAAATCCATTTGTTCGTATTCACTCCAGCTTGGAATTATTCACTTTTTTATTATCGCAACTAGAATTAACATGACTTTTTTATTATCGCAACTAGAATTAACATGACTTTTTTTATCTGCTAAGTCAAATTTTAATCGAATAATGTATAAAACTCGGCTTAATGTGCTATTTCTTGAGCAAATAAAATAAAAAGTGAAATCAGTACTAGACGCGGCATTCATTTATCCCTATTATACGCCGCGCTAACCGATGATGAGCGCCCATAGCTCAGTTGGATAGAGCGCACCCCTCCGGAGGGTGAGGCCGAGGGTTCGAATCCTTCTGGGCGCACCATTTCTGGAATGAATGCACTATTCATGAAATTGTTAGCAAATATTTGTGGTGATTGTAGCTCAGTTGGTAGAGCCCCGGATTGTGATTCCGGTTGTCGTGGGTTCGAGCCCCATCAGTCACCCCACTTCTCGGTGATTAGCGCAGCCCGGTAGCGCATCTGCTTTGGGAGCAGAGGGTCAGAGGTTCGAATCCTCTATCACCGACCACATTTTAAAAACTGATATTTCAGTTTTCCCAGATACGGTGATTAGCGCAGCCCGGTAGCGCATCTGCTTTGGGAGCAGAGGGTCAGAGGTTCGAATCCTCTATCACCGACCAAAACATTAAGCCCTAGTTTAAACACTAGGGCTTTTTTGTATCTGATTGAGCGTCAAAATGAATCGGGTAATAAAAACGACTGTGATCTGAACCTTTAAGGTTTAAAGGAAAGTCATGGGTATTGATATTTCTTGCTGATTGCTGGGTAAACGAAACCAATAGCTCTTCAGCTGATTTGTTCGAAAGAAGGCAAAGCTCGTTCAATGGTTCTAATTTTAAACCATTATCGTATGGGATAATATTGAGCCGTGAATACATCATAATTCCACTCCTTGGAAATAACGCTTTAATGGAACTCGCTTTTAACAATCAGTAAACAACCCAAACATCGCCTTCTCCATCAAGTTCTTCTACCGCTCCGTTTTGTAAATATATCTTTTTGAGTAGTTCTAGCTTTTTTCGCTCCTCTTCTTCCCAAGGGAAGCATTGTTTTGATAACACCATGCCTTTGACCCTCTCAATTCCGGGTAGCTGTTTAAAGCTTTTTAGTAATTCCACAAAAGCTGAAACCGAACTTTTTATTCCTTTTGGAGATTTTTCATGGGTTTCAAAATTACCAATAATCACTTCGTTTTCTTCAACTCGATATGTCATTGTCCATTCTTCGGTATTGACCGTTTTTCCTACTTCGTAGTTACTCTCTCCGAAGTAGGCTGTTTCGGGCGTAATTCCCTTACTTTCAAAATATTCAGAAACTGGATCCATGATTCACCTATTATTTGCTGAGTGCGGATTCGATAGCTCTATGCAAGTTTACAAGTTCTGTTAATAGCGAAATCATATCAACAGAGGTTTTATTTGCTCTTGAGTATGCATCGCTGACATCTTTAGAAAACTGCTCAGAAATTTGGTCGACTAAACCTGCGACTGTTCTTTTGATATCAGCTTGATAAGTAATCTGTGCACTGCCCATACTACCAGCGCCATCAGAAAGTTTACTGAACATTTGACCACCAATTGATAAACTCTCGCCGATTCCGACTTTACCTACTGCACCACCAACGACACCACAGACACTCGCAACAGAGCCGATTGCAGCACCAGCAACACTCAGTCCACCGGCAAGCATAGCTGCATTACGTGTTTGTCCTATCGCATCCATTTTCTGATTTAAGGCGTTCATTTTGATATCCCAATTGAGCTTATCAAACAGTGTTTTAGCATCCTGAACGATATTACGCAGTGCTTGGAACATTTTAGCTAACTTAAACATCAGATCGTTAATTTCGGCGATGGCTTGAGCACCATCAAGACTACCTGAACCGAGATTGCCGTAATCTTTTTTAAGGGCTGAATAAAAGTCATTACAATCTTTATTTAAGTCACCAAGGTCATTAATGAACTTATTGTCTGACTTTAGCGTACTTGTAAGCCTGTCATGATCACTTAACTTAGCGAAAGCAGCATGTCTTTGCTTATAATCTTGGGTATGTTTACCTATGTCTTGTACTTCATCGTCTAATTCATCTAATTGACGATGTACTTCACTATTTAAGGTTCGATTCAACTGGTTTTGTTGGTTCTTTCCTTTTCGGGCTTTATTATTTCCATTGTGATGACCCGTTGATGATTTTAGGTTTCCTCTGTTGCTTAATGCTCGCTTTCTGCCTTTTCCTTTTGTTCCACCTTTGATGTCATCATCGTCTGAGTAAAGCATGTCGGCGTTTTGTGCTGCAATGTGCGCCGCATGGAGTGGTGTAATGCTAGTCATAATAAATTCCTCATGTCTAAACCTGTATATTAACGGCTAATATTCACAGCAACCTGAACGCTGACTTGCATCATTTGCTCTTGCATATCCTTAACGTTTTGTAGGACAGTTGCACTTTTACTTAGCACGTCTTTGATTTGTTTCTCTTCTTCTTTCCTGCTTGAGTCCATGTCTTGGTCGAGAAGCCCTAAAAATCCTTGTTGCGTTATAAGGGTTTGGATTGCTTTTGTAAAATTACCCTGAACGATAGCATTCGCCCCTTTACCACCTTGACTAATCGATTGTCCCAAGCCGAAAACAGCGGTTAAAAACCCGCCTTTTACGGCGACTTTAAGTGCTGCAGTCGCACAACGCTTCATGAGTTTTACGTTCATGTCGCTAATAATTCTTGTTAGGCTTCGGTTTACGCCTTTAGAGGATTGCTTCGCTGCCGCTTCCATCGATTCTTTTAGGCTGTCTTTAACCATTGATTTAATCGCATCTTTACCGAAGGCTTTTGTTACGCGTTTGAATACATTTTTAACCGTATCTTTAAGTGCTTCTTTACCTAAGTTGTAACCTTCTTTACCCGCTTCCTCGACGATTTCTTTGACGCCCTGATTAAGAATTCGTGTAACAATAGAGTCTCCAAGTTTTTCAGATACTTCTTCAGCTATTTTTTCAGACACTTCTTCGATGCTTTTAGCTGCAGAGTTAGCACCTAACTCTGTCATTTCCATAACACCCTCTTCAGCACCTTCAGTTCCTGCTTTGGTGACGGCATTCATCACTTCTTCGCCGGCAGCTTTGGTTGCAGCTTCAGCCGCACCTTTTACCGCACCACTTGCCGCTTTAAAGGCCATACCTGCACCAAAGATATCCGTTGCAAGACCAACCATTTCAACACCCAGTTGTATATAACCGGCTATTTCAGCTACCTTGTCACAGATTTTCGGGTCAGCGCCACAGAGTTTAGCTGTTTCAGCCGCAGCCTTGACCATGCCGACTACACCTGCAGTGAAATAGGCCGCACCAGCTACAACACTGGCGTAAGCATTTGGGTCGCAACCGAAACTGGCGACGGCTTCAACAACCCCTTCAACGAGTTTGAATAGCCCATAAATCTGTTCGGCAATACTAACCACCCAGTCGACAACACAAGCAAAAATGCCAAGCTTTTTGGCTTTCTTAGCAGCATCAGCTTGTTGCTTTAGCTGGTCTTGATACTGCTTAACTTTTTTGTCTCGGATATCACATTGTGAATCAGTCATAATCTTACTGGCTCTAGACTTCGCATCAGCTGTAGCCGAGAAGACTGATAAACAAAGGTTACCCATCATGCCAGTTAGTGCTCGCATATCTATTTTTGGTAGATCTCTACCAGAAATACTGCTGAGTGATTTAATCGCCGCTTTCATCTCTGGAGAGCTGGGCTTCGCATTATGAGTTATCGCATTTAAGATATTCTGCGTAGATTGATCATAATCTTTAAAACTTACTTGTTCTTTTTTTTGCTTTTTGTCTTGTTCATCAACATGACTCAGCAATGCACCGGCAGATTGATTAAAATGCGGTAATGATGTTGCTTTTTTGATCGCATGATTGCTAGCATCGATTAAGTTTGGGTTAAGGTCAGTGTTGTAGTCTGGAGTTCCCACATGGGGAATATGAACACCAGGCTTACCTGCAATTCCGCTACCACTAGGCATTTTGAACCTCCTTAGTTTGAGTATCTAACAGAGCCAATTGCTCTTTAGCTGAAATCTCTACTTCGGAAAACTCAGGCCGTCCGTTTGTCCAATTTAAGGAAGCAGTAAAGCTCTTTGTTGCAAATTCTAAATTTCCAAGTGCACTATAACTTAGCCCTGCATGGTATGAAGGCAGTGGGTTATCGATTTGAAGAGTTCCAGCCCTGCATAGGCAATAAATGGCTTCGTGATGCTGATCTAATTGTTGACACATCAAGCCTAAAGAGAAGTTATAATCAAAGTTCCAACTATCGATGCGCCAAAGCATATAGAAGATGTTTCTTGCACCGTGATAGTCTTTGAAAGCGACAAGTTGTAACGCATATTGATAAAGGTTATTTAAATCTTTATCTTCAATATCCGTTAGCATTTTCAAAGAGCCGCCCATTTGAACGAACTTTTGTAGCGTATCGAAATCTTCATTTTTCATCTTACAACTCCTTCAATAGGTACTACACAGATGAATAAAAATTGTTTTGCTAGAAGTCTGATGCTCACTCTTTTAATCGTTAAGGGGCAGTGGTTTCTACCTTTTTGTACTTAACGTCTAGCTGCTATAGTTTTTAGTATAGTCATATCGCTGAGTTTGGCTGATGAACAGGTCATTTTTAACAGCGTTTTTAGACTTCTTCTGATATTAATAATAGATGGTTAAGTTTCTGGCGATATCGAAAAATAGAAGAAGTATTTTTGTAACTGGTCAAACCACTGGATGGTTATTTATCACATTACTAATGTTCGAGGCATTTAAATGAAAGATGCAGATGTAGTGATAATTGGAGGTGGAATTTTAGGTTCTGGCGTAGCGCAATGTGCGTCAGCAGCAGGTTATAGAGTGATCTTAGTCGATAAAAATAAAATCGCTAAGGCCACATCCTCTAATTCGAGTAAATTGATTCATGGTGGCCTTAGGTATCTTGAAACGGCGCAATTAAAGCTGGTTTATGAATCATTATCAGAGCGTTCGTTTCTACTTGCCAATGCAAAAGATCTAGTGAGGCCAGTTAAGTTTTATATTCCAGTATACCAATCTAGCCAACGAAAACCTTGGCAGCTTTTTGCTGGTTTAAGTTTGTATTATTTATTGAGTGGTTTTAACCGTTACGGCCAGTTTCGTCGTGTAAATAGAAAGGAATGGGCAACCATTACAGGCATTAGACAAGAAGGGATGATCGCACTATTTCAGTATTGGGATGCTCAAACTGATGATTACCTTTTAACTTCTTCGGTGGCCCAAAGTGCACAAGAAATGGGCGCCGAAATCTATGAAAATTGCAATTGCACTAAAATTGAGAAAAAAGGTGAATCTTATGTGGTTGAAACTGAATCAAAAGGTGAAATTGTAAAGATTAATGCCAAATGTGTCGTAAATGCTGCAGGGCCTTGGGGAACAGAAATAGCAAAAAAACTGGTCCCGCGAGTACCTGATTTGGAAGTAGAGCTCGTGGCTGGTTCTCATGTTTTACTGGATATTTCAGCGAGCGACCATATTCTATATCTTGAATCGCATCAAGATACTAGAGTGGTTTTTGTGATGCCTTGGTACGGAAAAACCCTGGTCGGGACAACTGAGAGTGCAGTTAAAGAAGCGCCTGATACATTTAAAGCTTCCGAAAATGAGATTCAGTACCTTTGTGAGATCTATGCTCATTATTTTGAGCAGTACTCCTATCAAGAATTAAAAAGTTTGATTATAAGAACCTTTTGTGGCGCCAGAGTTTTACCTAAAAATTCATTTAATCCTTACAAACGCTCACGTGAAACCATGATGAAAGTATACCCAGAGCATCAAAATGTGGTCACTATATTAGGTGGCAAATTAACAACTTATCGAGTGACGGCAAAACAAACACTGGTTTGGCTTGAAAAACGATTGGGAAAAAGAACTCAAGTGGCTGATTTTGATAAGATTGCTTTAACCAAACCAAAGGCTAACTAATTAAATACTCCGTTCAGACAAAGTCGCTTTAATGCTTTTATTAAGACTTAACTTATCTCAAAGATTTAAGTTTGTTGTTATATACCCATGATACCTGAAGATGCTCGATTTCAGCGAGAATGCACAACTTGTTAATCAAGGCGACAGTGTGCGGCAATAGTGAACTATTGTTAGCACTGGCAACGAAGAGTAACAAGCTGTGCAACTCGCACTGCGTGGACTTCTCAGCGCCAATTCTTCTTTGTTACATTAGCTCGAAAGAATCCCGATATTCCTTCGCTAATGCGCCTCAAAGAATTGGCGCTGAAAAAGTCCTGAAACATGCATCTTCAGGTATCATGGGTATAAATCTAATGCAATTGAGGTATGTAATAATTATGACACTAAAGTGTCATAATCTGGCCCCAAAAATACTAAGGGAAAAGGCAATGCCGCTACATATTTTTGGGCAGTTTCTTATTTTAGGTTGTATTTGTTTTGGGGGGCCTGTTGCACATATCGGTTACTTCAACAAAAGATTTGTTGGCGAATTGAAGTGGCTTAGTGAGGCACAGTTTCAACGATTGTTCGCTTTATGTCAGTGTTTACCAGGTCCAGCCTCCAGTCAGCTTGGTTTTGCCGTTGGATATCATAGAGGTGGTTTAGTTGGAGCGCTAGCCGCTTTTATTGGTTTTACATTACCTTCATTTGTATTGATGTTTGTATTAGCGATTGTCAGTTCAACTTGGCTTGAAACCTCTTGGCTGCAGCTATTGATTCATGGATTGAAGCTATTAGCTGTGATAGTCGTGGCCGATGCTGTCGTCGGGATGAGTAAAAACTTTTGTGGTGACATCGCCACTCGAATTATGGCGTTATTTTCGTTTGTCGTGTTGTTGTATTTCCCTAACGCGATCATACAAATTGCGGTATTGCTGATAGCGGCAATCATAGGAAGTACACTTTTCGCAAATACAAAAGCAGTAAGTGAAACTTCGTCTTTGAAGTTTAAAAAGCGTTGGTTAATGCTGTTTTCAGCACTATTGCTTGCGTTGTTGTGGTCAAACCACTATCCACAAAATATTCAAGTGCTTAAAGAGTTCTACTTAGCAGGCTCATTAGTTTTTGGTGGCGGTCATGTGGTGCTGCCGCTTTTACAAAATGGATTGTCTGAAATTATCGATTCGCAGACCTTTTTAGCTGGTTACGGTTTTGCTCAACTTATCCCTGGGCCCATGTTCACGTTAAGCAGCTTTTTAGGCACAACGGTATGGCAAGGAAACAATTTTATTGGTGCACTACTGGCGACACTCGCTATTTTTGCTCCTGGTTTTCTGCTGTTACTCGCTGTATTACCTACTTGGGAAAGCTTAAGCCAACGGCCAAATTTTAGTGCTGCGATTAACATGCTGAGTGCAGCTGTAGTAGGAATTCTTGCGGCAGCTTGGGTATCGCCCGTTGCCATCTCATCCGTTGTATCTGTTGCTGATGGTTTGATCGTTCTTACCGGGTTTTACCTATTGAGATGGCAAGGGTTTTCGATTCTTAAGCTCAGTATGCTTATCCTACTCTTTCAAATCGTAAAATTTGTTCTACAAAACCTGTAGTGGCTATTTCCAGAGCAGGGCGCTTAGGTTAAAATACTCGGCTGATTTTTTAATTTACCTGAAAGCCGTCAATGACGGTTTTCAATACGGATAAGCGAATAGAAATTCATGTTTGAAGTAAATCCGGTGAAAACCAAAATTAAGGAGTTGTCTGAGCGGACAGATCTTCTTAGGGGGTACCTTTGACTATGATGCTAAGAAAGAGCGTCTAGAAGAAGTTACCCGTGAGCTTGAAAGTTCAGAAGTTTGGGATAATCCTGAACATGCCCAAGCGCTCGGTAAAGAGCGTGTGTCGTTAGAAAAAGTCGTAAAGACCATTGATGATATGGATAACGGCCTAGAGGACGTTGAAGGTCTTTTAGAGCTGGCGATTGAAGAAGATGACGAAGAAACGTTTAATGATGCTAGTGCAGAATTAACCGATCTTAAATCTCGCCTTGAAGAGCTAGAATTCCGTCGCATGTTCTCTGGTCAAAATGATGAATCTGATTGCTACCTTGATATTCAATCAGGCTCAGGCGGTACTGAAGCGCAAGATTGGGCGAACATGGTTTTACGTATGTTCCTGCGCTGGGGTGAAGCTCACGATTTTAAACCTGAATTAATTGAAGTGACGGATGGTGATGTTGCCGGCATTAAAGGCGCAACAATCAAATTTACTGGTGAATATGCGTTTGGTTGGTTACGTACTGAAACTGGTGTTCATCGTCTTGTACGTAAATCGCCTTTTGATTCATCAGGTAAACGTCATACTTCATTTTGCTCTGTTTTTGTTTATCCAGAAGTAGATGATTCAATTGAAATTGATATCAATCCATCTGATTTACGTGTCGATACTTATCGTGCCTCAGGGGCAGGTGGTCAGCACGTGAATAAAACGGAATCTGCAATTCGTATTACTCACTTGCCAACCAATACGGTTGTGCAGTGTCAAAACGATCGATCGCAACATAAAAACCGTGATGCAGCTATGAAGCAGTTAAAAGCGAAATTGTATGAGCTTGAAATGCTGAAGCAAAATGCGGATAAGCAAGCTGCAGAAGATGCAAAATCTGATATCGGTTGGGGAAGCCAAATTCGTTCATACGTTTTGGATGACTCCCGCATTAAAGATTTACGTACAGGCGTAGAAAATCGCAGTACACAGTCCGTCCTTGACGGTGATCTAGATAGATTTATTGAAGCCAGCCTGAAATCAGGTTTGTAAAGAGAGAAGAAAATGACTGAACACGTCCAAGATGAAAATAAGCTCATTGCTGAGCGTCGTGCAAAGCTCGCCCATATTCGCGAAGCTTGTCCTGCTAATGGTCACCCAAACAACTTCGATCGAAAACACAAGGCTGCTGATATTCAAGCTGAGTACGGCGAGTACACTAAAGAGCAGCTAGAAGAAATGGGCGTTCAGCGTTCAATCGCGGGGCGTGTAATGGCGAAACGTGGTCCTTTCTTAGTGATCCAAGACGTTTCTGGCCGCATTCAAGCTTATGCTGGTAAGCCTGTTCAAAAAGAACTGAAAGCAAAATACCAAGGTTTAGATATTGGTGACATTATTGGTGTTACTGGTCAATTGCACCTTTCTGGTAAAGGCGATCTTTACGTGAACATGGAAGACTACCAATTGCTGACCAAAGCATTGCGTCCATTGCCTGAAAAGTTCCACGGCTTAACTGACCAAGAAATGCGTTATCGTCAGCGTTATGTTGATTTGATCGTGAATGAAGACTCTCGTGCAGCCTTTATTATGCGTTCTAAAGTGGTTTCTTCAATCCGTAACTTCATGATCAAAAAAGAGTTCATGGAAGTTGAAACACCAATGATGCATACCATCCCAGGTGGCGCAACAGCGCGTCCATTTGAGACTCATCATAATGCACTTGATATGGCTATGTACTTACGTATTGCGCCAGAGCTCTATTTAAAGCGTCTAGTGGTTGGTGGTTTCGAGCGTGTATTTGAAGTTAACCGTAACTTCCGTAACGAAGGGTTATCACCACGCCATAACCCAGAATTCACTATGATGGAATTCTATATGGCGTACGCTGACTACCAAGATCTAATGGATCTAACGGAAGAGATGCTGAGTTCAATCGCAAAAGAACTTTGTGGTGACACTAAACTTCCCTATGGTGAGCATACCGTTGATTTTGGTGCGCCATACGCTCGTATGAGCATGCTTGATGCGATTAAGCATTACAACCCAGACAACGCAACGGTTCAGTCAATGACTTATGAAGAAGTTAAAGACGTAGAATTCATGCGCAAGCTGGCTAAAAGTCTACACATTGAAGTTGAGTCATTCTGGACTTGTGGTCAATTGTTTGAAGAGATCTTTGGTGAAACCGCCGAGCCTCAGTTAATGCAACCAACGTTCATCACTGGTTACCCTGCAGATATTTCTCCGCTTGCTCGCCGTAATGATGAAAACGAATTTATCACTGATCGCTTTGAATTCTTCATCGGTGGTCGTGAAGTCGCAAATGGTTTCTCTGAGCTTAATGATGCAGAAGATCAAGACAACCGCTTTAAAGCACAGGTTGAAGCGAAAGATGCAGGCGATGACGAAGCAATGTTCTACGATGCAGACTATATCACTGCACTAGAGCACGGCTTGCCACCAACAGCAGGCCAAGGCATTGGTATTGACCGTTTAGTGATGTTGTTTACCAACACCCATACGATTCGTGACGTGATCTTATTCCCAGCGATGCGTCCTCAAGGACAATAGTCTTCACCTTGGTGTGAATGACAATAAAAAAAGCCCTGAAAGTTCAGGGCTTTTTTAGGGGCAAAGCTTTATCTCGTTGGATGTGGGTTCAACGCATACTCGAAAGTAGCTGCTACGGCATAATGATCTGATAAGTCCCATACCCCCCATAAATCGTCATTAGTACTTCTTAAAGACAGTACCCGGTTAAAGGATTTCAACGGTATTAAATGGTCATTTATGGGCAGTACGTAATCTAAGTATTCATTATCACCTTTAGCCCAGTGGTTATGGTGAGGATCATATGAATATTCCCATCCTGACATTGGAGGCACCTGAGTATTTAGACTCGTCTGCATGGTGTCGTATTCGTCTGGCATGTTGATTTTATCAATATTAAGATCTCCGGCTACGATAACAGGCTCGTTATCAGGGATATTTTTTGAATCAATAAAATCTTTAATCTCTTTTATTTGAGCTAATCGATCATTTTTAGCATCAAAAGATGTACCTGACTGAGTATGAGAAAGGAATATATGGTAAATCTGACCGAGTTTATCAACCTTTGCATATACAACACCTTTCGAGGCGAAACATTGAAGCCCGTCACAACGATGGAAGTAATGGATATCCTCCCTGACAATTGGATATTTAGATACAATTCTTAAACCAGAACCCACAACTCTGGGGAGGTGATCAAAAAACAGGTTATGGTAATTTTTAGTTGCATAGGGATACTCAGGCGCTAATTTCGGGAGTAAAATATTCGTTGTAGCTTTCTGATCAATTGCCTCCGTGAGTGCAAGTATGTCATAACCAGCAACGTTTTCGGGAATGGCATTGAAGCGTTCATTTTCTTTTTTAGAACCGTATATTTTAGTTCCCCAAACATTGTAAGAAAGTACCGAGATTTTACTTGCATCATTATTGAGTTCTGGCCCCTTGTGCGTTGGGTTTAACATGACCGATAAATTAGCAGAAGATAATTTGGCGTCAACCTCCGAATGTATTGAAGCAATTTCAGGGTTAAATCTATTTACTTTATCATCCGCTTTTAAATCTAAATTACATAATTTGTGTATGCCGTTTGAATCACAATCTCCTGATAAAGTGGCATTGATTGCTCCGTCGGCTTCAGTAATATCCAATGTCAGTTGACGGCTCATATTTTCAAGCTGAATTTCAAATTGGTTATCAGATACATCATTACCGATTAGCTTAAAATTACTGTTGCTCAACGCAGCAATGCTTGTTGGTTCATCAAGTAGTTCTGCCTTGTTTTGTTTGATGGATGTAATGGATATTGGATTCGTGAAGCTGTTGGTAATTGAAATCGTAAAATCGCTTGCATAGCTGTTCATCGTAAATAATGAAATTAGCATACTGCTTGCAATAGATAAGCGCTTAGCAGTCATATTGTATCCTCAAATGCCGATAAATGTATGGCGTCCGAGCGGATAATATCCTTTGTAGAACAGTTGATTATAAGCGGGGAACTCAACATATTATATTTAAAAATGCTATTAGATATATTCAGCTCAAATACTGATGATTCAGTAATGAAATGAACATCAACATTTATACGTTTTCGGAATGGTTAACTTAGGGGCTGTTGATCTTTGTTTATATTTTCAGCAATGATTATTTTTTGACGATAGCAAAGCGAAACAAGCGTTATTTAGTTCTTCTAAATGAGCGCAGTGACAATGCAGATAGCGTTAAAAATAACCATTGCCCTACGGGCTGAGTCTAAATCGCCTTACTCTGTGTTAAAAATAGTTTATTTAGATGACTAAATTGCACTATTTCCGCCTCGATTAAGGCGATGTATTGCTCAGCTGAATTATTAAACAAAGATCAACAGCCCCTAGGCTTTATTCAATAATCAGCAAGTGTGAACCGAGTAACATACCTCAGAAATAAGCGTTTTCGTTGAATGTGAAGGTATAATTAATGGCAAACAGAAAAAATAATGAAGAGAGTGATTGCAGTAAAAGTCGCCGTGACTTTATTAAATTTGGCTGTACGGCAGCACTGGCTGCGATGGCAGTTCAATCTATGCCGCTATCAGCTAAAATTTTCCCCTCATCCCTCATCGAGCCCTACTCGGCATTTCCTTTCACAGCAGGAAGTAAGCAATTATCAAGGTGTGTTTAAGCAGCTTGTAGGCACTTGGAGCAATAAAACGCTACCGGGGCATGGCTTCAATATGATTGCTTTGCCCTATCCAAAAGGTCCGTTCGCCTACCGTTTACTCGTAAATCAATACAATGAAGAATTAACTTTTAAACACATTGATGAAAATGTCGCAAATAGAGGGTTTCCAAAAGATCAGTTTATAACAGCTATAGCTTATCAGCAGAGTATAAAACAACTTGCGGCAGAGGATAGTCCTGTGAGTGGCGAAGCTGGAGGTAAAAATCTTGATATTCACCATGAGGTCGGTAAGTTTCTCTATATTAAAAACTCACAAAAGAAAGATTTTGATATAGCACGAATAGAAGTAGTCCCTCATGGCGACTCTGTATTGGTACTGGGAAATATGAGCCAAACGGATGGTGTGCCTGATGTAAAAGATTTTGCAGGATTGCCCATTGCTACAGCACGAGATATTAACTCTCCTTATTTAGCGCCTTATAAGCATTTTCATGAGCATTTATTTCAACCTAAAAAACTCAGTTGAACGCTAAATGACTTTTTAAGCCCATGAAAGTAAATTAATAACCTGATTGAATATTATCACCTGTTGGGTGAATCGCTCTACGCTCACAAGCTGGTTAAAATTGCCGTTATCTGCGTTAGAACATTTGCAAGTAGATTAACTACTTGCTGCACGCTCTGCCTTGCTACCGATAATTTTTTCTGCGCTTGAAAACGTACCCAACTGAGTTTTCTAGGTTCAAGGCGTATTTGACCCACTGCACCCCAGTGATTACCTAAAATCTGTAAACGAAAGCGAAGAGATAACAAAAACGACTCTATTTACGTTTGATTCTAGAAATAAAAGTGGAGGCATTAAGAATATTCCTTTTATTAATCAGAAGGCCAAGGCAACGGAAATGCAATTAACGTTTTACCTTCAAGAATTAGCTGAGCAGGATGATAATGGTAACCCAAAGCTGAGGTTGCAATATATACCCATATATGGACTCTCCCCTATTTACAAGGCATTAGTTTTTGAAAAAACAGGGTTCATTGCTGTCATATATTCGGCTTATTTATCAAGAAATCTGTCTTGTAGCCTTGATGGTATCCGCCTCTATCACCTTATCATGACAACGAGCTTTTATGCCCTTGGGTATATTCAGGTTTTAATAGAGCGGTGCTGAACCGTTTTTCATCAAATAATGTATTGCAAATTCTGGAGCAACCCTTTGAACTTGTTTACTGAAATACTTTCTTCTTTTGTAACTATTCAGCACTCTGAAAGTTAAATGAACAAAATACCTGCACTCAACTCACTATTTTTCACGATCATTTGACCGATCTAATCATCATGTCATGCTGTTGATATCATTCATTGAGTTGTAGCTTATTTTGAAAGTTAGTGGCATTGATATTGATGCAACCATTGCATATGTC
>NZ_JAFEUN010000159.1 GCF_016900895.1 Parashewanella hymeniacidonis | reverse complement strand
GGAGAGCATTTTTAGCACCAAAAACGACCAGAAACCGTAGGTTCACTATATCATTTCTGGTCGAAATTGAATGTATCAAAGAGCTATATTGTATTATCGATCATAATGTTAGATGTTTTTCATGGCCGACTAATTAGCTACTAAGCAAGCAGTGCTAAACAGCTAACGAACGTTGCTCCTCATGCCCCAAAGCAATCAACTTCGGCTCACCCGCTTGGGCATCGACAAAATCTTGTTTTGATTGCCAACCGAACCAATTATGTTTTATCAACTCTTGAGCGACAGGGCCTGCTAAGGTATTTCCTGGGCCTAAAACAATAATTTTATCTGGTGCGAATTCTTTCACTGCGACTTCAATTGCTTTACTGAAATCATAGGGCTCCGTCACTTGATGGCCTAATGTGTAATCACGCAGTGCATCTAAATCACAATAATAGGGACTCCAAATGTTACCTTGTCCGTCAACGATCGGTAATTGTGGCTTTTCAAATAAATCTTCGTCAAGCAGCTCAAAACCTTTATCACTGATATCTTGCAATAAAGGGGTATGGAAAGCGCCATGATTGTAGAGCCTCATTGGGTAACGGTTATCAAGTTGTGGTAACTTTTCTTCAGCTAATTTTAACCCTGCTTCATTACCCGCAAGTACTCGATATCCGCCAAGATAAATCGAAGTATAGAGCTCACAACCTGTTTGTTGGTTCACCTCTTCAATGACCGAATCAAGACACTCAACCTTTGCTGTATCTAATTGCCAGTTTTCATCAACTTCAGGATAGATAATTTGGCCACCAATCAAGCCATTTTGCATCATTGAACCCATAGTATTAATGACTTGAATTGCGGCTTCAGGCTCAAGTGCGCCAGATAACGCAAGCGCAATGTACCAGCCCATTGAGTTACCTGTAATGGCAACAATGTCGTACTTGTCTCGGTCAATATTTAAGAAGTCACCATAAGCACATGCGTAAATCAGCGCAGAAGCATTTTCGCCGGGAGTGTGCAGCTTAAATGAGTATTTGTTGAGTGCATCTAACTCGGCAATTGAACGCTGTTTTTGCTCAGTACGATACTCATCAATTTCTTCTATGAACTCCAGTTTATCCGCATGAAAGCGAGCTAAATAACCTAACTCTTCTTTGTTATAGCAACCTCTTCCCGGCGCTACAACAATGACTCTTTCCTTCGCATTCGAACTCATATTTACTTCTCAATTATTGTTGTTGGACTAATTTAATTGCAGCATCGATAACTTTATCTTTGCTCGGTAGCGGCATCGTTGCAGCATCAGCGAGCGGGATAAAGCAATCTTCGCCAGTTAAACGAGCGATAGGAGGACAATGTTTTCCCAATTGTTCTTGCAAGCAAGTAAATAAAGCTTCACTGACGTTACCACTTCTTCGACATTCATCGACAATCAAAATGTGAGCACACTGGCCAGCCACTTGAGCAATCGCTTGTTCGTTGAGCGGTGCTAAATAACGTAAATCAATGATGGTGGTTTCAATAGACTGCTCGGCCAGTTGTTTTTCAGCTTGGCGGCTTAAGTAATAGCCGTTAGCATAGCTAATGATACACAGCTTTTTACCTTTGCCATGAACACCAATTTCTCCAAAAGGCAGTTGTTTTGCTTTGGCTTGCTTTTGATACTCGCTCGCCCAAAGGTTATCGCCAGCGTCATGTAAATCACGCGTCATATACAAAGCTATCGGCTCGATAAATACCACTAGACGTTTTTCTTCTTGAGCCAATCTCACGCATTCTCTTAGCATCCCCATGGCATCATCACCATTGGATGGACAAGCGAGAATTAAACCCGGAATATCTCGAAAAACCGCTAAGGAGTTATCATTATGGAAGTGACCGCCAAAGCCCTTTTGATAACCCAAACCAGCGATTCTAATCACCATCGGGTTAGCATATTGACCATTAGAGAAAAACGGCAAGGTCGCTGCTTCACCTCGGATTTGATCTTCGGCATTATGCACATAAGCAAGAAACTGTATTTCAGGGATTGGTAAAATACCGTTATGCGCCATACCAATGGCTAAGCCTAAAATAGAGGTTTCATCCAACAAGGTATTGATGACTCGGTTTGGGCCAAAACGCTCTACTAGCCGAGAAGTAACATGATACACCCCGCCTTTTTTACCGACATCTTCGCCACAAACCACAATGTTGGAATGATGTGCCATCAGCTCAGTTAAGGTCAGATTGATCAGTTTCCCCATGTGAACAGGCTTACCAAGAGAGTTTTTGTCGGCTTTCATTAACTGACTGAATTGCTCATCAGTTAGTTGGTTTTCTTTTACATTGTCCGTCGATGGTGTCGCTAAAATCGATTTTTTTGTTTGTTCGATATTCTGAAGTTTTGGCCGAGTAACGGTAACTTGTGCGACTGCGGCAATCTGTCGCTTCAGTTGTTGATACCACTGAATCACTTGCTCTGCAGTAAGCAAGCCTGCTTCTATAATCTGCTCTGCACTACTGATTAACGGATCCAGCGCCTCGTTTTCTAAAATTTGCTCTCTGGTTTTATAGGCTATTTCGGCATCGCTCCCCGCATGCCCCATTAATCGGACGGTTCTAACGTGTAAAAATGCAGGTTTTCGATGCAACCTCACCCAATCTGCGGCTTGTTTTGCCCCTCGATAACAATCAAGGATATCCAAACCGTCGCAATGAAAGTATTTAACTCCACCGCGATGTTTAAAGTTTTCGGCAATCCAGCCTGTTGGTGTGGAAGTCGAAATACCAATACCGTTATCTTCACAGACAAACAACAGTGGCATAGGCACCTGTTGGTAAGATGCCCACCCAGCTGCATTGATTGCCGTTTGCGCTGAAGCATGGTTTGCAGAAGCATCTCCGAAGTTACATAACACGACGGCATCATTGGGTAACTCAGCGTCGATCTCTAAGCGATCAGTTAATGGGATACTCAGTGCAGCACCAACGGCTTTAGGTAAGTGTGAAGCAATGGTAGACGTTTGAGGTGGTACATACAGCGTTTTACTACCAAGCACTTTATGGCGACCACCAGATATTGGATCTTCACTGGATGCGGCGAAAGAAAGCAACATATCCCATAATTGGGTTTCACCTGCCTCTCGGCGGCCACGTTCAATCAAAAATGCAGCGCTTCGGTAATGCAAAAATGCCATATCTGACGTTCGTATTGCTTTGGCATAAGCGGCATTACCTTCATGACCAGAGCTACCGATGGTATAAAAACCCTGATTACGGGCTCGCATCTGTCGCGACTCTAAATCCAGTAAACGACTTTTAAGTTGCGATTCAAACATACCAAGAAAGTCTGCATCACTCAAACCTAAACGTTTGTGATCCCAACCATGGGAGGTGTTGTTAAAATCGTGATTTAATACTGTTTCAATAAACTGCCTATCTACGGCAATGGCTCTATCTTCCACTTCTTACCCTCTACTTCACATTATTATTTGTGTTTTGTAAGGTAGGAACTCTCAGCTCTACCCTTTGTGAGTGAGATTACATAAAGGCTTGTAAGCCTGTTTGTGCACGACCAAGAATCAAGGCGTGAATATCGTGTGTACCTTCGTAGGTGTTTACCGCTTCAAGGTTCATCACATGGCGAATCACGTGGAACTCATCTGCAATACCGTTACCACCATGCATATCACGAGCGATTCGAGCAATATCCAATGCTTTACCACAAGAGTTACGTTTGATAAGCGAAATGGCTTCAACAGGCAATTGACCTTGATCCATTAAACGACCCGCTTGCACACACGTCATTAGACCTGTTGCGATTTCCGTTTGCATATCGGCCAATTTTTTTTGATACAACTGAGTGCCTGCAAGCGGCTTATTGAATTGGTGGCGGTCTAAACCGTATTGACGAGCAGCGTGCCAGCAAAACTCTGCTGCACCCAACGATCCCCACGCAATACCATAGCGCGCTTTGTTTAAGCAGCCAAAAGGTCCTTTAAGCCCTTTTACTTCAGGGAAGATAGCGCCTTCGCCTACTTCTACGTTATCCATCACGATTTCACCGGTAATTGATGCACGCAGTGAGAACTTGCCTTCAATCTTAGGTGCCGACAGACCTTTTAAGCCTTTATCTAAAACAAAGCCTCGGATTTCACCATCTAACTTCGCCCACACCACAAACACATCAGCAATCGGTGAATTGGTGATCCACATTTTGCTGCCATTTAAACGATAACCGCCGTCAATTTTCTCAGCACGGGTTTTCATGCCTGCTGGGTCTGAGCCCGCATCTGGCTCGGTTAAGCCAAAGCAACCAACCCATTCGCCAGTAGCCAGTTTTGGTAAATATTTTTGTTTTTGTTCTTCAGTACCATATTCGTTAATTGGGTGCATAACCAATGACGACTGCACACTCATAGCACTACGATAACCACTGTCTACACGCTCCACTTCACGAGCAATCAAACCATAACTGACATAATTGGTATTTGAGCAACCGTACTTTTCTGGCAATGTTGACCCAAGTAAACCGAGTTCACCCAATTCGTTCATGATTTCACGATCAAAACGCTCTTCACGATTTGCGGTCAACACTCGGCTCATTAACTTGTCTTGCGCATAGTCATGAACCATATCTCGGATCATGCGCTCTTCTTCTGTAAGTACGCTGTTCAAGTTTAATGGATCTTGCCAGTCAAAATGTACTCGTGCCATGAAATGTCCCTTTATTTTTGTTCTGCTGAGAATTTAAATTTGTTTAGATTACGCTCAATTAATTAATAGATGAAATATTGTTTATCTTTATCATCTATAGCTGTATTCTATACCTTACGTAAACGTAACCTTTGAACATTTATGAACTTTAAAGGGCTTAAATACTTTATTTCAGTATTTGAAACGGGAAGTTTTAGTGCGGCATCAAAGCAATGTTATGTTGCTCAGCCATCGATCTCTACCGCCATTGGTAATTTAGAAACTGAACTTAATATTCAGCTGTTTCTGAGACACGGAAAAGGAGTTACCGCAACAGAAGAAGGCTTACGGCTATATCCACTGGCGAAGCAATTGATTAATGAAAGCCAAGCCATAAAATCTCTTTTTAGCGAAAAACAAACTCGAAAACCCTTTAAACTTGGCTTAATACGTTCTTTAGGCGTTGAACGAATGAGTCAATTACTTAAAGATTTCACTCAAGCTTGCCCTCATATTGAACTCACTTTAGTTGAACATACTGAAGAATCTGATGCTCGAATCATTACAACCTCTGACTTAAAAAGCCATGAACAGTTTCAGCCTATTTGGTCAGACAATTATTTATTAGCCATTCCAGCAAGTTCACGCTTAAGTTTAAAATCAAAGATTGGTATTTCTGATCTTCAGAATCAAGCTTTCATTCACCGTCAGCCTTGTGAGGGCCTTGCTCACCTTCAACAACTACTGGACTTGGAAGGAATTAATTTACAAGTCCGAGCTCGAATCCAAACTGTCGAGTATGCCATGGGATTAGTTGCTGCTGGCTTAGGTATTGCCTTGGTTCCAAAAATTGAAGCAGACGTCAACCATCGAGATGTTATCTTTAAAGAAATTGAAGATATTGAGTTAAAAAGGACGGTTGGTTTAGCTGTATCAGCAGATACAAGAAACCTTAACGTTATAGATACATTGAAAGAACTTTGCACTCATTACTAACTGTGTATTTTTATAAAGTTTATTAAAAAAGATTAAAGAAACTTTAAGTTAAGAACTTTTTTGGTTTAGCTATACTCATAATACTGAAAGTAACTAATTTTTATAAATTAAGGGCCATTAGAGAAAACAGATAGTGTTCTTTCATCTTACATATAGCTTTAAGAAGTGAGATTTATCTATTTTGTAATGTATGGCAGGTAAAGAATCTGAACTTTCAATGTCATACTAAACTCTAGGTACAACCCTAAAAACTAACAGATGAATATTTATGAGTTTTATCAGTACTAGAACAATTAAAGAAAATATATTGGCTCATTTGGAAAAATCTAATGGAGCCATGCAGAGTAATACTGTGCTAAAGCTCTCAAATGACTGTAAGTATAAAATCAAAGTTATCGAGAGTGATTCAAAAATAGAACACATCGACGTTAGTCAAGAGCGCTCGAACAGAGAAAATGATTCTAATAACTGGACTCGTAGAATTGCCAGAGCTTTCTCAAAATACTTTTATTTTAGCGCTACTAATAGATTAAAGCGCACTTTGAACCATACAGAAGTAAAAGCAAAGCTATCAGAATTTAATAAAAAGCCTACCTCGAGTAATCGGAACACTATCGTAATAGGCTTAAAAAGTTTTTGGGGATTTGATCAATTCTTTCAACCCAGGGGACCAAGCTAGAAATCAAAACGCCCATTTAGATCTAGTTCTTGTTGTTCTTTCAGCTGCTTATCTTTTCGCATTTTGTAAATAGCATATCGATAGCGCTTTCGCCTTTGCTTGCATAAACGAATGACATCAATTTTTGTCGCTTGATCGAATTTTTGCCAATTAAAGCGTTCTTCTCGACTTCGAAAACAGCCTAAACAATACCCACGAGCATCCACTTGGCAAACATTGAGACAAGGGCTTGGAATATCAAAAAACTCTAACTGCTCCATTAAGCCCTCCCTTAAATATTTTTATTATCTTGAATATAACAATAGTTCGGACAGTTTTATGAACTGAGCTTAATTATTCGAAATCATGAGCAGGGTTTGCGAGAATATAGTTTGTAAAAAAGACCCTGAAACCACCGCTCATGATTACTCTAGTAAATTCG
>NZ_JAFEUN010000158.1 GCF_016900895.1 Parashewanella hymeniacidonis | reverse complement strand
CTGTGCCATACGCAGTTACGTTTCGAGTTGTCGAAAGCAAAATATCACAGCCTCAACTTCGTTGAACCTGCTGTTCAGCGGGCACTTGCCTGATATCTTTGTTTACCCAGCTGAATAGTTACAATTTATAAAATTATTATTAGCCTTAGACTAATAATAATTTAGCTAAATGTCATCTAATCTTTAGGAATGATTTTGCTTAATATTTGCTCATCGAAAAAATATAAATGGGTTACTTAATATGAGCAATGTAGTGGTAATTTCAGGTCACCCTGAATTAGAAAAATCTTATGCAAATTCATTCATCCTTAATCAGTTAGATCAGAAACTAGATAATCTAAATATCAGGCGTTTAGATGAGCTGTATCCGGATTACAATATTGGTGTTGAATCAGAGCAACAAGCATTGTTAAAAGCTGATGTGATTGTTTTGCAGTTTCCTCTCTACTGGTATTCAGTACCGGGTTTACTAAAAAAGTGGCTCGATGATGTGCTTACCTTCAATTTTGCCTTTGGACCTGAAGGTAACAAGTTAAAAGGCAAACACCTTATTTTATCCATTACCGTCGGTGGCCCAGAAGACAGCTATGAACCGCTTGGCTATAACCACTTCACGATAGAGCAATTTGTTTATCCTCTTCAACAAACGGCCTATTTAGCTGGGATGGATTATCAAAAGCCCATTTATACCCATGGCATGGTTTATATCGAAGGTGTGTACAACAAACTTGAAGATGTACAAGCTAAAGCGGCGGAACACTCACAGCGACTCATTGACGCTATTAATTATTCACTGCATTCGGATGAAGTAAAAATAAAGCGCTTTGTTGAGCAATGGTTTAATCAATTCGATTTATTGCCCGAAGACAGCAGTTATTTTACAAAGCGGTTGTCGAGTGATTTACATTTAGTGATGCCTGAAGGGGAATTCACTGGTCATGACGGCTTCAGGGATTGGTATGCCACAGCCCGCTCAGCGATTAAACCAAATGGTGATCATCAAGTACAGCAGTTAACTATTTCAGCAATAGAAGAAGGGTATCAACTTGACCTAAGAATCAAGTTAGTCGCCGAGACGTTTGCTGACTCTCATTTTAAAGGGCAATTATTAGATTTGCAGGTTGATGAAACTTGGCAAATTACTCTCAATGAGTACGGCGATATTACGATTCATGATTACGTGGTAAACCTTTAGTTGCATAAGAGGTAAATATGACTACCGATAAGAAGGTCGCTATAGTGACAGGCGGTAATCGTGGTATAGGTTTGGCTATTGTTAAAGGCTTGGCAGAGCTTGGGCATACGGTGTTAATGGGTTGTAGAAATGTTAAGCAAGGAAGGCAACTTGTTGAGCAGTTATCAAAACAAAATAATAAATACCAGCAGATTATCGTCGTTGAATTAGATCTAGCGACGCCAAAGTATTTGTTAGAACAAATGAGCTTGATCTCAAATCGTTATCCTAACGTAGATATTCTGATTAATAATGCTGCAATCTTAACTGAAGGCCGCTTTTCTGAACTATCTCGTGCCCAATTTTCAGTATCCATGCAGATTAATGCGTTGGCCACTTTTGATCATATTCAGCACTTTGCAAAAGCAATGGAAAGTAATAAGTATGGACGCATTGTAAATGTTTCCTCTGGTTGGGGAGCCTTCTCTGAGGGCTTAACGGGACCTGCTGCTTACTCCATTAGCAAAGCAAGTTTGAATGCGATCACTAAAGTCGCTGCACAAAGCTATTCTGACCACGTAAAAATTAATGCCATGTGCCCCGGATGGGTTCGTACTCGTATGGGAGGGAGTTCAGCTACTCGTTCACCTGAAGAAGCAGCGACAACGGCGCTTTGGTTAGCGAATTTAGACAGACAAGGCCCAACAGGTCAATTTTTCAGAGATAAACAACAAATCGAATGGTAAATATCATGCAGAAAATCATGTTATCAACACGTGTTGGTGTAATAGCAGCCAATTTATATTCACCCAAAAATGTAGCTAAACCCCCATTGATCATTATTACGGGGGCGTGGACTACGGTAAAAGAACAAATGCCGACGACATACGCTAAGGCTTTGCAAGAACGCGGGTTTGCGGCGCTGGTGTTCGATTTTCGAGGCTGGGGAGGTTCGGAAGATCAGGCAAAGTATAAATATTTAGAAGACCCAGTAAGAAAAACCGAAGATATTCATGCTGTCGTCGAAGCCATTAGTGCCAATCACGCTATTGAGGTCTCAGAGATTTATGGTTTAGGAGTCTGCGCTTCTTCAGGATATATGCTTAATGCGGCTTCACAATCCAGTGATTTAAAAGCAGTTGCTCTCGTTGCACCTTGGTTACACGATCAAGCTTTAGCAACCAATATTTACGGTGGTGAAGAAAGCGTCAATGGCTTGCTCGAAATGAGTGATGAAGCGCAACAATCAGAGCAACCTAGTTATATAGAGGCGGCAAGTTTGACCAATGAAAATGCACTTATGTATCAAGCTCCATATTACACCGAGACTGACCGTGGTTTAATATCAGAATATGACAATAAGTTTAATGTTGCGTCCTTGGTTAACATTTGATGCATTGAAAGGTGCCAGCTCACAACAAAAAAACGTATTAATAGTTGCTTCAGAGACCATGGCTTTGCCTGTTGGAGCACATCAATATCTCGAAAACTCTGGAGATAATGTAAAAGCGGTATGGTTGGAGGGTGCCACTCAGTTTGATTTTTATGATGTGCCTCAATATGTCAACAAAGCGGCTGTTCTTGTTGCTGAACATTTTCAGGACAATTAAGAACAATTAAGGATGATTATGAAACTTAAATTTCTTTTAGCATTTTTTATTGGAGTATTGAGTATGTCAGCATTGGCCAATCAAGAAAGTAAAGATGAACATCAGATAACTTCTACGATAGAAAGTTTCTCAGCACTTGCCGATCAGAATGCATTTGAATACTTAGGGCGGCTTTTTGCTCCGAAGGTGACCGTAGATTACACCTCTTTATTCGGCGGAGAAGCATCCAGTGTTGACCGCAAAACCTTGATGCAACAATGGGCTGCTTTGTTACCAGGCTTTGATGTTACGCATCACTCAATTTCACATGTGAAGGTTCATATCGCAGGTGATAAAGCAATGGCAACTGCTGATATTACAGCGAGTCACTTTTTAGGTGATAAAGGCTTTTGGCAAATATCTAGCTCTTATGACTTTCATTTAATTAGGCATGATAATTATTGGCAAATTAATTTTTTAAAAATTAATGCTGGTCAAGAAAAGGGGAGTCGTGACGTGCTGCAAGAAGCTGGAAAGCACAGCGAAAAAAACTTGAGAGCAAAGCAAGCTCAGCTTGTTCAATAAAAAACTTATGAACAGGTATTTACTAAGTTTTCGATTGGATGCATTCACTAGAATGCATCCAAAATTTTGGAGAATGTAATGCAAAAAGGGATCAGATTTAGTTTAGTAATAACTTTAGGGGACTATGATCTAAAATGAAATTTTATGAGGTAACTCAACTTTCTGAGAAGTTTTGTGATTTAAGAAACTTTTAGTCGACTATTTAACTTTCTCGAACAACTTCACCATCTGAAGGTTGAGGCTTACCTCTCTTAAGCACTGTTAATTCATCATCTAAATCATGGGTTTTTTGCAATTTTTCTTTAACAAAGGCTTCACAATCATCTAAATTACCACCTCTTTTTTTATAGTCACTCTCTAAACGTTCAAAAAACTCTTTCCCCTTGTGCAGCTCTAACTGAGACTTAAACACAGAGTATTTATCTGACATTGCAGTGTATTCTTTCCGAACAGTATCATTTACTTCATAAATATAACTGGATTTAAATACTTCTGTTTTTAATTCGTTCTGCAGTCCTTTATTCTGTGTTTCGAGTTCTTTAATTTGTTGTTCTAGTGCAGAAATTTCCTCCCCTTTTCGGCGAGCTTGAACAAGCACATGTTGAGAAGCGGCTTTTTCTTTAGATAACAGACCGTTCAAAGATGCTATTTGTTGATTTAATGCTTGCACGTCTAGTCGTGAGTTATTTCGCTCTGTCCTTAAACGGGTTTCTGTTGCTTGATGTTCACGGACGCTTTGCTCTAAAGCAAAGGTTTGATGAGTCTGTTTCTGTTGCAGTTTTAGAGTTAAACTCTCGTTAGCGTTTTTCAGTTCGGCCAGTTGTTTTTTTTGGCTTTCCATTTCTACCATCATCTGTTTCATTAGAGATTCGTAGCCAGACTGTTTTTGTTTTAGAACCGTATTCTTTGCCTGAGCGTTTGCTAATTTTGCACGTTCGTCACCATGATTAAATTCCATTTCTTTCATTTTTGCACGAAGGCTTTCGCAATCAGTCTCTAATTGTTGTATCGAAGCTTGAGCTCTCTGAATATTTTGCTCCAATTGCATGATTTGAGCTTTAGCAGGATGAGTTAAGCAGGGGGCAAGCCACGCTCCATCCTCAGGTTTGAGAGTCAATTTTTGTGTTTTTAACCCTGTAATTAAAGTGGTGAAGCTCGCTGAACGGTCAGCTTTCCACAGAGTTAATAAGTTATATAGCAGTCGCCAATGATCGGTGGCTAAAATTTTATCCTCTTTTTGTGCAGGAGATATGGAAGTGTCAGCGCAAATCTCCTCTTTGTTTGACTCCCAGTTAAGTCCGATGTTTTGCGTAAGGGCTTTAAGTTGCTTTAGACTTTTTAAACCGGATAAATTTAATAAATCAGCAGCAACTTCAACTTTTAGCGCCGATTTTTCGTAGGTTACTTCATGAATGGTTACTGATGTATGGGGTCTTGTCAACGTTCCTTCTCGTGGCATTTCTTGGTGAACAGGAATCCATCTATCAACGACTTCCGGAGGCTGTGCAGTCATGAATTCGTTCATTGAATCTGAGACAATTCCTTGAGCTTGATATGAGTGCTGCCCATTACTTATCTGATTATATGGGGGAGGTGGTAATTCTTTAGAATATTGATCATGAGGCGGAGCACTGGGCTGAGGAGCATGTAAAGTAGGTGAGCCATAAGCCATAATTACCTCCAACCTCACGTTGATAGAATTAGTAATAGAGATCCAGTTATACGATAGGTGAAGTTGATTTTCATTATGTTTTTGATTAATTAACATTCATCTTAGGCGTAAACCCGTTATTCAAACGGAAATGAGCATCCTTCTTGGAGGGAGTATTGATCTGTCGTGCTTGTTTTTGCAGCAGTAAAATGGTTGTTTATGTTGTCTTTGATGCTTTTGCGCTTTTATAGCTCTATTTTCTGAACGGCTCATTTAAGTATTGGACTGTAGTTTTTAACTCACAAAATTGGTAAGAACTTTGCAGTACCTCATAAAATTTCACTTTAGATATTAATATCCTCAATTCAGTATTTGCATTGTGGTCAGGTATCGTCATGAAAAGAGTTGTAAGTACCTATCCATAAGTTTCTTAAGATTTACTAGTGCCCAGTTTTAGCATTCTTCGGCGTCGAACAATAAACGAGACACCCATGAATAAACCAATAAACGAGAAACAATAAATGAGACACCCATAATAATTTGCAGTGTGTTTATTCCTTGTCTACGCTTTTAAAACAGATTTAGACAAGGATGTATGCGAAATGCCTAAAGCAAGAAAAACGATTGTGAGTGTTGAAGATACGCCCTTTTATCACTGCGTTTCACGTTGCGTGCGAAGAGCGTTTTTGTGTGGAGAAGATCTTTATTCAGGAAATAATTATGAGCATCGTCGTGAATGGGTAGAAAACCGCTTGCTAGAACTTGCCGATGTATTTGCTGTTGAAATCTGTGCTTACGCCGTGATGTCTAATCATCTCCATGTTGTGCTTCGTATTGATATTGAACTAGTAAAAAGTTGGTCTGATTTTGATGTGCTAACTCAATGGCATAAGCTATTCAAGGGCACGCCTCTTTCACACAAATTCATTAAAGGTGAAAAACTCAGTAAATGGGATATGAAACAGCTCGATGAGCAGGTTGCTGAATACCGCCACCGCCTTGCTGATATTAGTTGGTTTATGCGCTCGCTCAATGAGCCTATTGCACGCTTGGCCAATAAAGAAGACAAATGCAGTGGGCGTTTTTGGGAAGGTCGCTTTAAGTCTCAAGCCTTATTAGATGAAGGCGCTCTGTTGGCTTGTATGGCTTATGTCGATTTAAATCCTATCAGAGCTAAAATGACGGATTCACCAGAGCAATCTGACTTTACCAGTATTCAAAGACGAATTAAGTCAGCACTGAAAGGTGAACAACCACTAGAATTATTACCGTTTTCAGGAAATGAGCGGTTAAATATGCCAAATGGCTTGCCTTTCGTTGCTGAAGATTACCTTTTACTAGTTGAAGAAACAGGACGATGCATAAGGACTGATAAAAAAGGCTCCATTCTGCGAAGTGCACATATCCTTGAAAGACTTAATTTACCCACGGAAAACTGGCTCAGGCTCTGTACTGAATTTGGCGTATTATTTAAAGGCGCTGCTGGAAATATGCAATCATTAACACTTTATTGTGAACGAATGGATAAATTACGGCGAGGTGGCGCAGCGAATTGCCAGCGTTGGTTTAGTTCGATGATCAGCTGATCTATCCTTAGATTTTTTAATCCAAATTACTAGCAGTTATTTTTAATTGGGTGCAGTTCCTTTCATACGATGGCTCTTTCAGTTTATTGATAAAGCCGTTCTTTGGACTTCTGTTTATGGAACGACCAGTAGTCATTAAAATCACTGCTTGATTTCAGCGATCTTAATTTCAAAATGGCTTCAGCTCCCACAAG
>NZ_JAFEUN010000157.1 GCF_016900895.1 Parashewanella hymeniacidonis | reverse complement strand
TCTGGAAACGCTCACTAAAAACAAATTTGCTTTTGATATTTATCACCAGAGTTGGACTTCCTGCTCTGGCGAGCTCGCTTGTATTTGTGACTTTAGATCATATAGATCTGATCAGTCCCCTTAGATTTATTGGCGTATATAGAAGGGTGATTAACACCCTTTATCATTAAGAATATATTGTTCGGCGTTGGGCTGCTCCAATGTACCGGCTTCGACATAGATAATATGGCAGTTTGCAGGTGCTTCTTTGTGCTGCAGTTGAATCTTTCTTGGTTCGTTGGATTTAGAAGGTTGCCCAATCATATTCCAATAATCGAATGCCGTGTGATGCGTTTGAATTGAGCGGTAGGCAACGTCTAATCCACGCTCTAAAGAGCTTGATGTCGCTCTTAACTTACCATTGAACAATGGCACAGCCACGCCATCAATCAGTACATCAGCTTCTCCTTCTGAGTTATGCATCGGCAATACTTGCTGATTCACATGCTTAATAGCAGTAAGTAACCCTAATAGCTCCGATTGATGATGTTTTGTGGTGGCTTGTTCCAACGCAGGCTTATTTAATGCAATCAAAAGCCCAATCACAACTAATGTTGCAATGATTGCAATCATCATAATGGGTGTATTTGAAGATTGATTATCTTGATCCACAGTATTTCTCCATCCCTAAAGTAAAAATATCCCTTTAACTATAGGAAATAATGAGTATTTTGCTCAGCAACCGTGATTAACCATCGTTATCGTTGCCGCTATAGGGTGAGAAACAGTCCCCGCTTCGCTGTACACTAAAAAACAATTTTCACTCACACTACTTGGCGCTAACTGGAGGCTTTTACTTTGTCCATGATTGTCCTGCATTTCAATCAGTGACCACCCTCTCAGTGCAGACACGTTAGTCTCAGAGGCCAAATAGGCACTGTCTAAACCTTGTCTTAAGGCTGTACTGTTTGCACGCAGCTTTCCATTCATCAAATCAACTGGGTAACCATTTATAAAACGAGTACTTTCCCCACCCATTTCAAAATGATTTGGCAGCAACGTGTTATTAATCTTATCGATGGCAACACGCATCGCATTCAGTTTTGCAAGATTTTGTTTTTGACTGTGAGTATCACTTTGTATTGACAGTGCTGCGGCACTGGTTGCGATAATCAGTAGAACGACAATAATGACGACATTGATATTAACTTGATTTGCTTTCATACATCTCTCCACTCTAATCCATAGAGAACAACGGCTAAGTTAAGTGTAGAAAAACAAATTGAGTTTGCAGAAAAAGAGCACGTGAACACGTGCTCTTATACCTATGATACCTAAAGATTATCGATTTCAGGTATCATGGGTATATACAAGAAAAGAGTTACAGCTTAGATTGATAAAGCGCTTTGCGTTCGCTTTCAGATAAAAAAGCCATTTCTACGCCATTAACTTGCAGCTGTTTTAATTCAGTTTGAGATAAGCCAATCTCTGAATGTGCCACTTGATATTCATGCGCAATATTAATGTTGCTCACACCAGGGTCATCCGTGTTCAAATTAATCAACACACCTTTATCTAAAAAGTGCTTGATTGGATGTGCTTGGTAGGACTCAACCGTTGAAGTATGTAGATTACTGGTTGGGCAAGATTCAATACCAATACGGTGTTCGACTAAATAGTCCATCAATTCAGGATCGTGAATCGCTTTAACGCCATGCCCAATACGTGTAGCACCCAGCTCACGAATGGCTTGCCACATGCTTTGAGCACCATCAGCTTCACCCGCATGCACAGTAACCCCTAAAGCGGCATCACGCACTTTCATAAAGTGCTCATTGAACAGTTTACCCGGAAAACCAAGCTCATCACCGGCTAAATCCATACCGACCAACTTGTCTTTGTGTACCAACAAGGCATTCAATTCTTGATGGCAGGCTTCCACGCCAAATGAACGAGACATAATGCCGATTAAGTTAACTTTCACATCATGATCTTTCAGGCCAGCTTGAACACCATCAGCGACGGCTTCTACTACGCCTTCAATCGGCAACTTATGTGTCATTGCCATATAATATGGACTGAATCGAAGCTCTGCGTAATCTAACCCTGTTAATGCCGCATCAGCCACATTTTCATAAGCGACTCGCTTAACGGCGTCTAAGTCAGCCAGTACTTTTACCATCCAGTCGAGCTTAGTTAAAAAACCGACAAGATCACTTTCTTTTCCTTGGATCTGAACAAACGGAGCTAAGGTTTCAATTGAATTCGCAGGTAAATCAATGCCATATTGATGTCCTAAATCCCAAATGGTTTCAACTCGAACATTGCCATCAAGATGGCGATGCAAATCCACTAACGGTATCTTGTTATCGATCATTTATGTTACCCCCCAAAAAAGCCCTCGCACGACCGAATGTCGACATTGTTATTACGACAGTGCGAGGAATTATCCCTAATTGATTTCGTAGATTTACTGTAGCTATTTTTTTTGTTTCAACAAGGCAGAGAATGCGGAGTGAGTTTATTCTACACGAGCATTAGATAACGCCGTAGAAACGAAAAAGGAGCACAGCCTTTCAGGTTACGCTTAAAACTTGCAAACTCGTCGTTACTCATAAATCATTGACCGACATACAAAAACTGTCGTTACTTCGTTTAGTTCACTAAACTTCACTCTTCGCGCCTTGATTTTGCCAGTTTTATGCAGTAACAAATCAGGAAATAAATTAGGGATAACCCCTAAAGTATCAGCGGAGTCTATCAGGCTTTTTTTGCGATGACCGCTATATTCTATTTTTATGTGAGGTAGGTAGTCAAAAATATCGAAAAAGCATATAAATCCAAAAAGAAAATTGTTTTTTATTCAAATTTGCTCTTGATAAGGTTGGATCATCTCCACCAAATTTAATGTCTTCATGGCATAATCTTGATTGAAAAATAAAAATCAAAATAAAAACAGGGAATTTATGAAGAAGCTCATTTTATCGATATTGGTTGCATCAACGCTATGTGGGTGCAGCATCAATATTCACGCACCCGTACAAACCTCCAAAAATTCAGAAGATCAAAATATTAAAGCTGAGCGTCAATCTGTATTAGCACCACTGATAGAGCAAGACTGGCAAATCAAACAATTTGCTTCAGCACAGCTTGCAGCGAGTACTGGCGATAAGAGCCAACTCGGAAAACTTGACAACCTGTCACCTGAGCACCTTGAAGATGTCTATCATCAGAAGCTGGGATTACTCGAACAACTCTCAGCATTAGATGATTCAGTACTCACTAAAGACGAGCGCATCAATAAGCAAATCCTGAAATACCAGTTGCAGAACAGTGTCGACATGTATCGCTTTCATGACCACTATCAACCGATCACCGCAGAAAGCGGCTTTCATGCTTATATCGCATCGATAAGTAAAGGCCGCTTTAATACCGAGCAAGACTATCGCAACTATCTGAATAAACTGGCTGCTCTTCCAAAATACTTCAAGCAACAAACGTATTGGTTAACGCAAGGTGTGAAAGCTGGTATCACTCCGCCTAAAGTCACCTTAAATGGATTTGAAGACAGCATCAGTGCGTTTATCGTACCTGTTGAACAAAGCGGCTACTTTGCACCATTTAACCATTTTCCGGATCACTTTTCAGCCGAGTTAAAGCAAGAATTAATCAGTAAAGGCCGTGACTTGGTAAAAAACCAAGTGTTAACCAGCTACCAAAATTTCTATGACTTTATGACGCTGGAATACATTCCGAATGCGCGTACCGATATTGCTGCAACCAGCTTACCTGACGGTAAAGATTTTTATGAAAATCGAGTGCAGTACTACACGACTCTGCCAATGACATCCGAAGAAGTGCATCAGCTAGGCTTGAAAGAAGTTGCTCGAATTAGAGCAGAAATGCGTCAGGTCATTAAGCAAACTCAATTTAAAGGCAGTTTTGCCGAGTTCTTGCACTTTCTGCGTACCGATCCACAGTTCTATCCTAAAACTGCAGAAGAGTTGCTGAAAGAAGCCAGCTATATTGCCAAACAAGCCGACGCCATGTTGCCAAAATATTTTGGTAAGCTTCCTCGTATGCCGTATGGCATTGCGCCTGTTCCAGCTCAAATTGCTCCAAAATACACCACAGGTCGCTATTCTGGTTCAACCCGTGATGACAAAGCAGGTTACTACTGGGTAAATACTTATGCGCTCGATAAACGTCCTTTATATGAGTTAACCGCATTAACATTGCACGAAGCAATTCCAGGCCATCACCTGCAAATATCATTAAATAAAGAGCTTGATAACTTACCTAACTTCCGCCGCTTTTCGTATATATCAGCCTTCGGTGAAGGTTGGGGGTTATATTCTGAATATTTAGGATTAGAGGCAGGGCTTTACAAAGACCCATATTCTAACTTTGGCCGCTTAACCTACGAAATGTGGCGCGCCACTCGTTTAGTGGTTGATACAGGTATGCACGCCCAAAATTGGACTCGCCAACAAGCCATCAATTACATGGCTGAAAACTCTGCGTTATCACTGCACAATATCACAACAGAAGTTGATCGATATATTTCATGGCCGGGACAAGCATTGTCTTATAAAATAGGGGAACTCACCATTAAGCGATTACGTAAAAAAGCAGAAGCAGAGCTGGGTGAAAAATTTGATATTCGTGCGTTTCATGATGCAGTATTAGCCAATGGTTCTGTGCCGATGTCGATCTTAGAACAACAAATCGATACTTTTATTGAAACACAAAAGTAAATTTAAGTGTCTTTATCTAGCAGGAGAGGCTTTGTTCTCCTGCTATCCCTAGGAACTGTCCCTAAATATCTTCCCGATTTGTTACTGCTTAAAATTCCAGTATCAAGGCACGAAGAATGAAGTTTAGTTACTCTAAATGAAAGATGAGTAACGCAGATAGTTGCAATTTTAAGCGTAACCCTATGGGCTGTGTTTATTTTTGGCTCCTACCGCATTGTCGAAAGCTAATGTAGAATAACAACACGGCACTTTCTCCGCTTTGTATTAGCTCAAAAATAAACTACAGCAAAACGGGGAAGCTATTTTGAGACAGTTCCTTAATTGATGAAGAAAAAAAGTCACATGAAGTATTCGTCGGAAACGGCCTTAAGCACACCAGAACAACAAAAATTTTGGCAACAAGTTGAGCATCGCTCACTCAGAGTCAGTCACGATGTGACCTTGGCTTACTGCCAAATATTAAACCCAAATTCAAATAAAGCTGTGGTGATCAGTAACGGACGAATCGAGTGCTATGAAAAGTATCGTGAACTCATTTTCGATATTTACCGCCAAGGCTACTCTGTGTATGCAGTTGATCATCGTGGCCAAGGTAAATCAACAAGGCTAACGACAAAGCGTCACTTAGGCCATGTTGAAAAATTCAATGATTATGTCCTCGACTTTACTCTTTTTGTCGATCAAGTGGTGAAACCGAGAAAGCACCAGAATTTATTTCTATTGTGCCACTCAATGGGCGGCACAATTGGTGTGTTGTATATGCATCAACACCCAAAAGTATTCAAAGCGGCAGCCTTGTCAGCTCCGATGCTCAGCATAAAGTTACCTGCGCCAAGAAAAGTCATTGATGCACTTGCCAAAGCGCTCGACTTTAAGACTTGGCCAATTTATGTATTGGGCGGTACGGACTTTAAATTTAAAGCATTTAAAGATAATGACCTCACCAATAGCACCAATCGTTATTCAGAGTTTCATCGCATTTACCGTACTTACCCAGATGTTCAACTTGGCTCACCAAGTAGCCATTGGTTGCGTGAAGCACTGACCGCCGCCGATGACGCCAAACTTCTGTTGCCAGAATTGAACACGCCAACGCTAACGCTTCAAGCAAATCAAGATAGTATTATTGACAACCAAGCTTATGACGACATTTTTGGAAACTTGCTGCCTAGCAGTCAGTGTCGAAGACAGATCATTAATCCAGCTAAACATGAAATTTTGGTTGAAACCGATGATGTGCGTACTCAAGCATTAGATGCTATTTTTGCATTTTTTAGTGAGCACGCTTTAAAATAGCCAAAATCATTATCTAGAGACTCATTTATATGTTTCATATTGCTTTATATGAGCCAGAAATTGCCCCGAACACAGGCAACATTATTCGTCTTTGCGCCAATAGCGGCTGTCATTTGCATCTTATTGAACCATTAGGTTTTGATTTTGAAGAAAAGAAGCTGCGTCGTGCAGGGTTAGACTATAAAGATCTGACGAACGTTACTCGCCATAAAAACTACGAGGCATTTCTCGAAGTAGTAAAAGGCAAACGGATTATGGCTTGCACCACTAAAGGTAGCCGTCCCCACTCAGAGCTTCAATTTGAAGAAGGTGATGTGTTACTGTTTGGCCCTGAAACTCGTGGCTTACCTATGGACATCATTGAAGCAACACCCGCCGAGCAGCGTTTACGTATTCCTATGGTTCCGTCGAGCCGAAGCTTAAACCTATCAAACTCAGTCGCCATAATTGCCTATGAAGCATGGCGTCAACTGGGCTATGACGGCGCAATATAGGTCACACCAAAAGAGGGGTTATCATCCCTCTTTGCCTTTCGAACTCAGTGAATACGATTGCAAACAATCAACCTACCACACCAATCATAAGCTTAACCAATCAGCAATTGGGTGTACAAAACTATACCCGCAAATTATTTAGTCGGCTATGAAAAACATCTAACATTATGATCGATAATACAATATAGCTCTTTGATACATTCAATTTCGACCAGAAATGATATAGTGAACCTACGGTTTCTGGTCGTTTTTGGTGCTAAA
>NZ_JAFEUN010000156.1 GCF_016900895.1 Parashewanella hymeniacidonis | reverse complement strand
TAGCAGGTTGGGAAACGATTTGGGAAGGTTGGGATACCCTTCAATCTTATGTCGTTGGATATAGGATGGCGAAAGAAATGCTAGCTGACGGAGAAATGCACTAAGATCTGATCAAGAGACAGGCTTCTAGGAGTTCAGCCGCCAGCTGATCATGCCCTGCATTTGATGCTTGGATATAAATGGGATCAGTGTGTTGCCTTCCCACAGAGGCATACTCTAATTTAAGTGCTTCAATAGCATCATCGAGCGTAAGTCCTAATGCCGATAATGACGAGTCTCCTCCTTTTTGCACTGTAAGCGTCAACCACTCTAAATTATCCGCCGTTTTTTTTTCAGCGGTATCAAAACCCATTAACTCATGATTTTGTGTGCTAAGAATATCAACACTCATAGTAACCTCTAAAATATGAAGTTGTGTTGATGTATTTATTACGCCTGTCTAGGGTCATTAGCAATTTATGATATGTAAATTAATCTGATTTATTACTTTAAATAATATAAGTAATTTATATACTTAGTTAATACAAAAGTTTTCAACAAATTATCATTAGCAATAAATATTAATAAAAATAAATCTATTAATTTGTTTCAACCTTATTAACTTTACTATTAAAATAGTATTTTAATGAAGATGTTATAGGTTAAAAATTAATGTTTAGTTAATATTTATTTTTAACCTAATTCATATTTATTTAGATATAAAAAAATAAATGCTTGATCACACTTCTTTAAAAATATCAGCCAAAATCAAAGTTATTAGCATTCACTAATTTTAGTCGTTTTATATGATCTAACTCACTAAAATAATAGTAAAATGAACCTGTTTTTTTTATAAAAAAGCTATTAACTCTCCAGTGAACGCTTTGACGATCAACACAAAGATCCACGGTATACGATTCAGCTCACGAATTGCTTATCTCGGTTCTTTAAATTCTGAAAGTAGGCCTAAATAAATTTTTAAGTAAGCACATAAAATTTGGCTTATAAAAAAACAGGCTTATTAACCTGCTTAATCCTTAAACTTATTTAGCTAAAAGTAGTTTCTTTTCTTTAATGCGCTATCTAGTTTTTTAATTCTGTCCTGCGCTGATAATTTAGGATCAGTAAACTCCTCAAGCTTCAATCCTGCAGTCTTAAACATCACTTTCATTTCATTTAATTGTGCACGAATCATCTCTGGCGGGTTTTCCTCATTTATCATCCCGAGCATACCCACAAGTGTTTTAATATGCAGGGCTCTTTCATCGGCTTTATGCGGCCTACTTTTATCATCTTCAAGGAAATCATGTCTTTGTTGTTTTACTTTTCTAACCACATAAGCAGCGAGATTAATGCTCTCTCCAGCGGCTTTCAAGCCAACGAAAGCTTCAACTCCGACAACCGTAGCGCCTGAAATTGCACTTGCAAGACGCGCAAATTCAACAAACGTTTTTATGCCAGCTCGATGTAATCGCTTCTCACACACATTTTTGAGATAACGAACCGCAAGGTATCTTTTCGCTTCATCTTTGGCATCCTGGCTGATGCTTGAATCATTCTCTGAATCGTAAGCAATTCGTTTTGCTTCTGCGACATTAGTTTCAAAAGCATCGCGATCAATAATGCTCTCTAACTCTCCATCTCCAATAAATTGTTCTTTCAAACGAAGCTTAATCTCGGCCATTTTTGAGTAATTTTGAATGTCTTTTGATACATGCATTAATTGCTCAGCAATGGCGAGAGTGTGCACGGCAATACCGAGCCCAGGTACGACACCTGACACGGCCTTTCCGCCACTCTCCTCTATGATCGCATTGGCGGCTTTGGCCACTTTTCTTGCAATTTTAGCGATACTCCTACCGTATTTTAAACCTTCACTTAAATACTCTTTCGCCTGATCAGCGCCGCTGGTTTCTTTGGTTGCTTCTGCATCGGTAAGATCTGAATCTTTTATGTCTTTGAAGAGCTTATAAAGCTCACTAAAGGCTCCAGTGATATCCGCTATCGCCCCCATTGCATTACCTGCAACTTCCAACCCTTCTTTTAACGCACTTTCATTTTTAACGAGTTCAGAAAATAAACCTGCGGTAGTATCAATGGCACCTAATGTACCTTCAGCAAGCCCTAAGCCCGCTGTGATAATATCGTCTACTTTAGTCGTCCCTTTTTCTAATTCTTCAATTTCTTTAACCACACCGTGGAGATCTTTTACTTGCTGAACCAGTGAAGTCAATCCAACAATGGCTCTTATACTGGCAGGCGCTTCTTCCATAACGGGTTCAAAAGCATCATTTACTCCATTCAGTCTGTCTAACGTCTCTCCCGTAGGTGCTGAAGACTTTTGATTTTCTGCTACACATTTTTTAACGGCTTTATTAATCTCTCCAGCAATCCCTTGTATTTCTTTCAACTGTTTCAAGTCATTTTGTTCGAGTTCATCGTACTGCTTTACTTCATCATCAACTAAGGCGGGAAGTAGTAAGGTTTTCATCGCCTCTTCGTTCTTACTACCAATACCTAAAGGGACCGCCGCCGTCAGCGCTATCGCCTCTGCAATATGGTTTACCTGAACCTCTGGAATCGGTTCTTCATCTTCTTTAATCATTGGAAGAAGGGCGGTTTCATCATGATCTAAGGTATTGTCTTCTCTCATCAGTAGCGGCATATTGATGTAAGATGGCGTCGTTGATTCATTGCCGCTATTTAACAATGAGCTTCTTCGTCTTGAGTCCCAATTATATGATGGCGATGTTTCAGGTAGTGTTGGTGACAGATACACCGAGTCACTGTCACTTGCAGCTGAGGTTGAAAATACATTTGAACCAGGAATGAATGCCGCCACGATGTGATTATCCAGAGAAGACTGCCTCCTCTTCTCTAACTCATCTCTAAAACTTAATGTCGTTCCTGAGGATGAAATAGATTGCGACTCTGCACGCATCTGAGTGACTAATCCCCGCTTTAAACTTTGTCGGCGCTTAAAGTCATTTCTGTTTTTATCGGTTTCTGTGTTTTTCTTACAAAGCGACTGCTGCGATGAAACTTTGGGACTATCTGATTTATCGAGCGGTAGCTCTTCAAATACCTTTTCTTTATGTCGTCGAGGCGCTTGCTGCTCAGCAACAAGTATAGGACTGAACTCATGTCTGTGTGCACCATCTCCCTGAGCATAAGCAGGCCGATTCATGGCCATCGCTTGCTGATGCCTAACTAAGCCTCGCTCTTCTTCTTTAATGGGGATATGGAACCATTTATAGCCCCTTCTTTGAAGAGAGTGGGCCAGTTGACGTGTTTTTTTAGTAATGTATTGTTTAGAAAGAAATTTATCGACTTCACTCCACTGCTCACCCGGTAGCTCTACAATACTGCATTTGCGTTCACTTCCATGACTTTCGAGTTCATGTTGTAGCGGCTTTGTCGTGTTCGGTTGTGATTGTTTCTGTGTTGCTAGCTTTGGCAAGTGTGTTGTCACAACAGATGACTTTCTTATTTCTTTACTCATAGCATGATACGACATGCCACCAACCTTCCCAGCTCTAAATGCTGCTTTACTCAGTTCACTTGATGTTCTGATCCCTTTTATATCGGCTTTTAACTTTGCTTGTTGATACTCTTTTCTAAGCTCTGGAGTAGGAAGTTGATCAAGGGCTTTTACAACGGCCAATGAGAGTAAATCTGTCTTCTTCCCTGCACGTGCTAGATCAGCAAAGGCTTCTGGAGAATATTTATCTGAGAATTCTGTAGAGGTCAGATGCTCAAGAACAGGTGCTTTTCGATGTTTAAGAGCTAAAAGATCATCACCTTGCTCTTCAAGTTGCTCAGCCACTTTGCTGAGCGCTAATGCTCTTGCTTCAGGAAACTGATCACAGCACTTTTCCAACAAAAAAATAAATGGCAACTGGTCATGGGTATTTTTATCGAGGAGCGGCAGGCCTTGATTAATCAAGTCGACTAAAGCAGCATCAATTTCTTGAGCATTATCGGGATGAAATGGAGAGCCCTTGTTGATGCTGTCTCCAGGGCCTGGACTGTTTTTGGCTAAATAATGTAGAAAACTGCTTTGATGGCTATCCTTTACCGTTACATCTTTCGTTATACTTTGTGTCGAAAGCCATAAAATAGCTTCTTTACTTTTTTTGCCCGCCGCTTGTAAAAAAACATTTTTTCCATCAACGGATTCTGAAAAGTCAAGGCCCGAATGTTCCAGAAAGAACAGATTGATTCTATTCTCGTTATCTGAGTTATCCTTATTTCCTGATTTAATGGTGTTCAATTCTGAAAGTAATTCTGCTTTTGGATCTAATCTTTCTGTGGAACCATCTTGGTGTCCATGACTCACGTTCGTTAATCCGATCGACATATCTCCCCCTTAAAAAAGAGCGTGAGATCTAACATTTTATTCCTGTTCACGAAAATGCGTGAGAAGTTAGATAAGTGGAATAAAGCGTACAATACAAATTTACTGCAGCACCTTAAGAACCATTTCCTTTTAAAGGAAATAATGACTGGTAGTATTTAGGAGATTTCATTTAAGTAATAGCTTATATAAACAAGTTTTAATCTTGTGTTTTAAATAATAAGACGAATTAATTCTCGGTCATTTATTTCATATTCAGCCTTCAGAAAAAATAACAAAATTTCAGATGGGTAACTTACCGAGATTATTACTCTATTTTAATGTCGAGAAATATTGGTTAGTATCAGAAGCGGGATTTACACCAAGGATGAGTAATATAATGAAAATTTGTTTTAATTTTTTGATCACTTTCACTTTGCTTTTAGGCGGCTGCGCTCAACGTTCTCATACTGAGCAATCAATAAAACATAGCCCTCCACTTCATATTAATTACGCCTTGTTTGCACCTGCATCGATTGAGATCCCATCTGCTTTGTCACTATTCCAGCTTACTGATGTGCAAAAACGTCATTTCTTAAATTACTATCATCGTCAACTCGAGCAAAACGTAAAACCACACCAAGCATTAGCAAATTACATGCAGGCTCAGTTCACCGACTTTACTTATTATGGTGAGACATTTGACGCTTCTACTGCGATATTAAAAGCTCAGGGCAATTGTATGAGCCTTGCAATGATCACTTCTGCCTATGCCAAATTAGTCAAACTCGAATACGATTATAAAAAGGTGAACAGCCAACCTATCTTTGATAAACAGAATGGTTATTTGTTAGTGTCGTCCCACGTACAAACCCGATTATTTGATCCGACCTATGAAAAAGAAGAGGGTTTTTTTACTTTTTTAAGGCCCATGGTCATTGTGGATTACTTTCCTTCAGCCAATAATTACCCTGGCAAACTGCTTGAGGAAAAAACCTTCGTTGCAAAATATTACGTTAATCTCGCAGCTCAGAAAATCGTTGACGGCCATGTGGATGATGCTTTTCACTATTCAATGAAGGCACTTGAATATGATGACCAATATTCAGGTGCGATCAATATTTTGGCTGTATTACACAAACAAAAAGGCGATCACCAAACCGCTGATTCACTTTATCAATACGGCCTGTTTTACGATGAAAACAACGTACGTTTGCTTTCAAATTACCTCATACTGTTAAAGTCACAACATCGCTTACAAGACATTAATATTCAACAAGCAAAACTCGATAAACTTGATGACCCAAACCCATATGCATGGCTCGAGCAAGCTTATACTGCCCAGCACGATAACCAATCTAAAAGAGCCACTCGTTATTATAAAAAAGCGTTAGATATTGCACCCTACCTACAGCCTGCATACTTAGGCTTATATCAAATCTATCTTGAAAACAATCGTAACAAAGAAGCCAAAGCGATGCTTCAGCAAGCGTTATACTGGGCGCATGAGCCCGATGAAAAGCAAAGATATAAATACAAACTTTATCAATTGAGTAACCGGTACTGATTTAAAACAAACTTTTGTTTATTTGACATTAATTTACTGGTCAAAGTTTGCGTTTCAATTTAGGATCACTTTATTGATCGACCTTTTGTCTTATTGTGGAGTGAAGTTTTATGGGAATTCGAGCTATCGTCGTTGATACCGCAGGCACAACTACCGATTTGTCATTTATTGAAGATGTACTCTTTCCATACTCTTCAGACAAATTAGCCGACTTTTTAACGGTCAATCAAGACAATGTACTTGTCGATAATTGCATCTCAGATGTGAAAGAAATGGCACTTGAACCTGATGCCGATCTCGATCGAGTGGTTGGGATATTGAAGCACTGGATTTCAGAAGATCGTAAGGCAACCCCATTAAAAACATTACAGGGCTTGATCTGGAAACAAGGCTATGCTGAAAATGCGTTTACAGGACATATTTACCCTGACTTTATCGACGCCATAAGCCAATATAAACAACACGGAATTCGTATTTACAGCTTTTCTTCTGGTTCCGTTGATGCTCAAAAGTTACTCTTCAGTCACAGTGACGGTGGTGATTTAACGCCGTTATTCAGTGGCCATTTCGATACGCGCACGGGTAACAAAACTTATAAGCAGGCGTATTTGAATATTTTAAATACCATCAGCTTAAGTCCTAAGCAGGTGCTGTTTGTGTCTGATAGATTAGAAGAACTTAAGGCTGCCGATAATGCAGGCCTGAATGTGATTTATATGAAGCGATTATCTGAGCAAACTGAAGCTAATTATAAAACGATTGAAAGTTTTAGTGAGCTTTCGCTTTAGTCTCTGCATGGTTTAACGTATTTCAAGCCGAATTGGTGAATTACTCATTGATTCGGCTTATGGGTATCTAACTCGTAACCATTCACCAAGCCACTCTTGATTTTTTGTGACACATGTCGATTGATCGAAAATGTTACTTGAACGATCTTTTTATGGTGTTTTTATGTACACATGAAAAAGAAAAAATGCTTCGAGAAAGATGCTCCACAACCTGCCAATTTGACAGACGCTAATTTGCTGATTCAAGAGTTATGGCAAAAACTTCGGGAATACGAAGATAGGTTAAAGCAGTCTTCTCAGAATTCATCAAAATCGCCGTCATCAGATACACCTGAAGCTAAGGCCGATAGA
>NZ_JAFEUN010000155.1 GCF_016900895.1 Parashewanella hymeniacidonis | reverse complement strand
TTGTCATTCAATCCTTGTAGACTTTTTATCAGCTTATGAAAGTTGGCTATGTTCATAATTGATTACCTGATACTACAATTTGAATCAGTATACGCCTACCAACAGTTTATAGAAACATAGCCACCATAATTCAATACAGGCGGTAATCACTTTTCGGTTTCTTCACCGTTATTCCTTTACATACAGTATAATCTTCAAATTGATCGCATCTAATGTCGATCACACTACAATACTGCATTTTTGGGATTCGAAAAGCACCAATAAGGAGCTGCAAATTGTCACTGGTAGTTTAGTACGGTTACTGATTGATCTAACCTTAGTATTTTTAATCTTAATTTTTTGCAGTCATTTTTAATTTCTGAAACGTTTCTGTCCAAAAATAAGCTAGCTTGTTATCTCGCTTTGATATCAACTGAAATCAAAGTTCAGTTTTCAACCCGAATAGACACAAATTATTCGGGTTAAACTTCAATTGAAATAAAATAGTGAAAAATGAGAAATAAATAACGTTTTTCATTGAATTTTTGAACGCAAAAGGGTTAAATACGCGTCCAATAGTTAATACCATTCGTAGTAATACATTGAGAGAGTTATGGCTTAATGATGTTATTAAATAAGTATGAATGGTTAATCCCCACTCAAATGGATAATACTTGACTAAATTAGTCAGATAAATACTTGACTGTTTTACTCGGGTATGTTTCAATTTAAGTTATACTTAAGTAGGAACGAGTTCGGTCATGAAACTTACCTCAAAAGGACGTTATGCGGTCACAGCAATGCTTGACGTAGCAATACATTCTGCAACTGGTCCGGTACCTCTAGCAGATATATCTGAGAGACAGGGAATTTCACTGTCCTATCTTGAGCAGCTTTTTGCAAAACTACGTAAAAAAGGCCTTGTTGCTAGTGTTCGTGGGCCTGGAGGCGGTTACCGCTTAGGACTTAATGCTGGTGAAATTTCAGTAGGTATGGTCGTTCATGCAGTTGACGAATCAGTCGAAGCGACTCGCTGTCACGGTCAAGGCAATTGCCAAGGTGGTTCTCGTTGTTTGACGCATTCGTTGTGGGATGATTTAAGCAAACAAATTTCTGATTTTCTGAACGGTATCTCTCTAGAAGGCTTAATGCTTAAGCGTGATGTTCAGTTTATTTCGGTTAAGCAAGATAAATTACAGCAAGAACATAGAATTTCATTGTAAGTTCTTGCCGATATTAAAACTAAAATTTGTACTTTGGTTATCACAATTAAGGTGATAACGGTGTACGGAGTGTGAAATGAAGCTTCCAATCTATCTAGATTATGCAGCAACAACACCGGTTGATCCGCGTGTAGCTGAAAAGATGATGCAATACATGACTATGGACGGCATCTTTGGTAACCCTGCGTCACGATCTCATCGCTATGGCTGGCAAGCCGAAGAAGCGGTTGATATTGCACGTAATCAAGTCGCTGAGTTAATTAATGCTGATCCACGTGAAGTGATTTTTACTTCAGGTGCTACTGAATCAGATAACTTAGCCATTAAAGGTGTTGCGCATTTTTATCAGAAGAAAGGCAAGCACATCATTACCAGCAAAACTGAACATAAGGCTGTACTAGATACTTGCCGTCAGTTAGAGCGTGAAGGTTTTGAAGTGACATATCTTGAACCTGATGCGAACGGTATTATTCCAATGAATCGTATTGAAGATGCAATTCGCGAAGATACTGTTTTACTGAGCTTAATGCATGTAAACAATGAAATTGGTGTTGTTCATGATGTAAAAGCGATTGGTGAACTTTGCCGTTCTAAGAAAGTGATTTTTCACATCGACGCTGCACAAAGTGCAGGTAAATTGCCTATTGACGTTCAAGAGATGAAAGTTGATTTGATTTCGATTTCTGGTCACAAAATGTATGGCCCTAAAGGTATCGGCGCATTGTATGTACGTCGTAAGCCAAGAATTCGATTAGAAGCAACCATGCATGGCGGTGGTCACGAGCGTGGATTTCGAAGCGGAACACTAGCAACTCATCAAATTGTTGGTTTAGGTGAAGCAGCTGCAATTGCTCAAGCTGATATGAATAAGGATAACGACCGTATCCGTCATTTACGTGACAAGTTATGGGCGGGAATCAAAGATATCGAAGAAACCTTTATCAATGGTGATGCAGAGCAACGTTATTGTGGTTCATTGAATGTGAGCTTTAACTTTGTTGAAGGCGAGTCACTGATGATGGCGCTTAAGGATCTAGCGGTTTCTTCAGGATCAGCGTGTACTTCAGCGAGTCTTGAGCCTAGCTATGTATTACGTGCATTAGGTTTGAATGATGAAATGGCACACAGCTCAATTCGTTTTTCGATTGGCCGTTTCACGACAGAAGAAGACATTGATTATTCAATTGATATTATTAATAAATCGATTGGTAAATTACGTGATATGTCACCGCTTTGGGAAATGTACAAAGACGGTATCGATTTAAATACAGTTCAGTGGGCGCACCATTAAGGTAGCCCCTCTTAGCAAACAGGATTAATGGAGTCGTATCATGGCTTATAGTGAAGAAGTAATTGAACATTACGAAAACCCTCGTAACGTTGGTTCAATGGATAAAAATGATCCATCTGTTGCTACTGGAATGGTCGGTGCACCAGCATGTGGTGACGTGATGAAGCTTCAACTAAAGATCAGCGAAGAAGGTATTATTGAAGATGCCAAGTTCAAGACTTACGGTTGTGGTAGTGCGATTGCGTCGAGCTCATTAGTGACAGAATGGGTTAAAGGTAAAACATTAGCAGAAGCTGCTGAAATCAAAAATACTGATATCGCAGAAGAACTTGCTTTACCTCCTGTAAAAATTCACTGTTCTATCTTAGCAGAAGACGCTATTCATGCCGCATTAGAAGATTATAAATCAAAGCATGAATTAGCTGCAGGTTAAGCTCGGAGTTGTAAATGGCAATAACAATGACGCCAGCTGCGTCTGACAGGGTTAAGTCCTTTTTGAAAAACCGAGGTAAAGGCCTTGGTTTGCGATTAGGTTTAAGAACAGCAGGCTGTTCAGGTATGGCTTACATACTTGAGTTTGTTGATGACTTGAATGACGACGATGAACTGTATGAAATCGATGGTGTTAATATCATCATCGATGCAAAGAGCTTTATCTATCTTCAAGGCATTGAACTCGACTTTGTTAAAGAAGGCTTAAACGAAGGTTTTGAGTTTAATAACCCTAATGCTAAAGGAGAGTGTGGTTGCGGTGAGAGTTTTACCGTTTAACTACAACTGAAAGGAAATACATTGAACTATTTCGAATTATTCGGTTTTCCTGTCGATTACTCAATTGATAACGCTCAACTCTCAGAGCGTTATCGAGATCTTCAACGAGCGGTTCATCCAGACAAATTTGCTAACAGCAGTGAGCAACAAAAGCGATTAGCAGTGCAAAAAACCGCACAAATTAACGATGGTTTCCAAACGCTAAAAAATCCTATCCGACGTGCAGAACATATGTTGGCGCTGCGTGGTTTAGATATCAGCCACGATACATCAACCGTGAAAGATCGAATGTTCTTGATGCAGCAAATGGAATGGCGTGAAGCACTAGAAGAAATTCGTGATCAAAACGACCCGCATCAAGCTGTTGATCATTTAAGAATGTCTTTTTCTGAACACCAAAAGTCAATTAATGCATCTTTAGTGAATTCACTAACGTCTATGACGGAAGAAGATAATAATTTTGCCGCTGATCAGATACGTAAACTCAAGTTTATGACAAAATTAGAAGATGAATTGACTCGCATCGAAGATGCTTTGTTTGATCTATAAAAATTAAGTAGAGAATTTATGGCCCTTTTGCAAATCGCAGAGCCGGGACAAACGGCGGCTCCACATCAGCATAAATTGGCAGTCGGTATCGATTTAGGTACCACCAACTCATTGGTTGCTACTGTAAGAAGTGGTGAAGCCAAAACATTAGCTGATTCAAATGGCAATCACTCATTACCTTCAATTGTTCATTATGGTGAAAATGTATTAGTGGGTAATGAAGCCGCAGGGCTATCGTCACAAGACCCAAAAAATACCATTGTATCGGTTAAACGTTTTATGGGACGTAGTCTTGTTGATATCCAAGATACCTATAGAAACCTTCCTTACCAGTTTGAAGCCAGTGAGCATGGGCTACCTGTTTTTGAAACGAATCAAGGTAAGGTCAACCCAATCCAAGTATCTGCAGAAATTTTACGTCCGTTAATTGCACGTGCAGAAGAATCTTTAGGCGGTGAGTTACAAGGCGCAGTGATTACTGTACCGGCATATTTTGACGATGCACAACGACAAGGTACTAAAGACGCTGCGAGTTTACTCGGTGTTAAAGTTCTTCGTTTATTAAACGAGCCTACAGCTGCAGCTATTGCCTATGGCTTAGATTCAGAACAAGAAGGCGTTATCGCCGTTTATGATCTAGGTGGTGGTACTTTTGATATTTCAATTTTACGTTTGAATAAAGGCGTATTTGAAGTTCTGGCAACTGGCGGTGATTCTGCGTTAGGCGGCGATGACTTTGATCATTTATTGCAAGATTATTTGATCAAAGAATGGGATCTTGATGCGTTAAGTTCTACCGAGCATCGTCGTTTACTCATTGAATCTCGCAGAGTAAAAGAAGCACTGACTGAACACAGTTCAGTAGAAGCAATGCTTGAGTTAGATAGTGGTAAACAACAAACGGCTCTAATCACTAAAGATGATTTTGATGCACTGATTTTGCCATTAGTTAATAAAACCATCATTAGCTGCCGTCGTGCACTTCGTGATGCGGGCGTAACGTCAGATGAAGTTTTACAAACTGTAATGGTTGGTGGTTCAACGCGTGTTCCTTTAGTTCGCACTCAAGTTGAAAGTTTCTTTGGTAAAGTGCCGTTAACTTCGATCGACCCAGATCGTGTTGTTGCTATCGGAGCAGCGATTCAAGCAGATATTCTCGTTGGTAACAAGCCAGATTCAGAATTATTGCTGCTTGACGTAATTCCATTGTCATTGGGCATGGAAACCATGGGTGGCTTAGTTGAGAAAGTTATCCCAAGGAATACGACAATCCCAGTAGCTAGAGCTCAAGAATTTACGACCTTTAAAGATGGTCAAACAGCAATGTTGGTTCACATCGTTCAAGGTGAGCGTGAATTAGTCAATGATTGCCGCTCTCTTGCTGACTTTGCACTAACAGGTATTCCGCCGCTTGCAGCGGGGGCCGCTCATATTCGAGTGACATTCCAAGTAGATGCGGATGGTTTGTTGAGTGTTACGGCAATGGAAAAATCCACTGGCGTTCAGTCTAGCATTCAAGTTAAACCTTCATTTGGTCTTTCAGATACTGAAATTGCTAATATGATCAAAGATTCTATGAATAACGCCAAAGGCGATATTGAGTTAAGAATGTTAACTGAGCAACGTGTTGAAGCAGCACGTGTACTTGAAAGCCTAAGCTCTGCATTAGAGAAGGATGGAGAGCTATTATCAGCAGAAGAGCGAGCTGAAATTGACTCTTCGATGAACCTTCTCGCTGATGTAACAGGCGAAGAAAGCACACAAGCAATTGAAAATGCAATCAAAGCGCTTGATGATTTAACTCAGGTCTTTGCTGCAAAACGTATGGATAATTCGATTAAGGCTGCATTAACCGGCCAATCAGTAGAAAGTTTATAGGTAAAATTATGCCACAGATTGTATTCCTTCCTAACGAAGAACTTTGCCCTGATGGTGCAGTTGCTGAAGCGGAAGTCGGTGAAACGATTCTTGATGTAGCGCTAAGAAATGGCATACATATTGAACATGCTTGTGAAAAGTCATGTGCTTGTACTACGTGTCATTGTATTGTGCGTGAAGGTTTTGACGAGCTAGAAGAAAGCGATGAACTTGAAGATGACATGCTTGATAAAGCTTGGGGTTTAGAGCCTGAGTCTCGCTTATCTTGCCAAGCTAAAGTGGTCGATTCCGATATGGTTGTCGAGATCCCTAAGTACACCTTAAATATGGTGAGTGAAGTGCATTAACCTCCTTTTTATGAAATACCGCTTTTTAAAGCGGTATTTTTTTGCCTTGTATTTATGAGGGGATATTTATCTTTTAGAATCTTGATAGCGGTTTTAATTTAGAACTTTCTTAATTGTTAACTTTTCTTCTGTAATCTGATCTCTACCTTTAATACTGATATTAACAAATTCATCTACGTACGACTCTGATCTTGCGTACTTTCTATATCGGTAATATTCCGGTGACTCTTTACTTTCTGCGTGACTCTCAGTATTTGAATCTTCGGTTTTTTTTAGCTTACTCAATAATTGAGCTTCAAACTCATAATATTGTTGTTCAGCTGAATTTAGGTTTGGATAATAATTCGCAACTGCTTGATTAATATGTAAAGTTGAGGCAGATGGTGTTAGGTTGAACACTTTTAATCTCTGAGAACTTGATGCAGATTTAGAGTCAAAATTTTCATACTCAGACGCCTCACAACCTACTATGAAATCAGTGCATTTACTTATGAGTTTATCTTTGATACCTAATTCGTTAACGGGGGTATGAGAGGCGCCAAGTTGAATAACTAAACCAGGAGAGGTTTTTAAATAGGCATGTGGAGTATTATTTGTGATGCCGCCATCGATATAACTTCTACCTTCAATTTCTACATCACTCATTAGAAAAGGTGCAGAACCGCTTGCTAACACTGCAAGACGAATGCTGATATCTGGAGATTTACCATATGAAAATTCTTCTTCGTATTTAAGTTCTTTATCTGTTCCTATGATGGTAAGAGCTTTCATCGTTGAGTGTGAAGAAAACCATGGGCTTTCCTCATTAGTTGCATTCCTTAATAAAAACAACTGCCTAAAAGTAATCGAAGTTAAGTCACTTTCTTTAGGTGTTCCTTCTGTTGCTTGTGTACTACTGTTATCGTAACTACTCAATAAGTTGTGGTGAGTCACCAAACTGTAAGATTTTGTAACGATCTTGCGATCAATTTGACTGCTTATTCTAAAGCTTCATACTTTCACCAAATTTAATCATTCCACT
>NZ_JAFEUN010000154.1 GCF_016900895.1 Parashewanella hymeniacidonis | reverse complement strand
GGTACAAACGGGATATGTGTTCAGTACGAAGTAACTGAATAGAATTAAGCAGGAGCCGTATACGAGAACCGTACGTACGGTTCTGTGAGAGGGATGAGGCAGTGATGCCTCACCCTACTCGATTTGTGCAAGAAATTTAGCCGTATTATTGGAGATATAACTTTCTTGACATATTATGTCTTGGGTTGTATAAACCATAATCAAGTTAAGGTTTTTACCAAGGAGCAAAGATGAGCTTTTCAGATCCTGTTGTTGTCTGGGCCATCATTGGACTAGTTCTCATTCTCGCCGAAATTATCTTGCCAGGAGGCATTGTAATTCTTCTTGGCTCAGCATGTATTGTCGTGTCGAGTTTACTTTGGGGAGGTATTGTAGAAGGCATCAGTCAAAGCTTAACGGTTTGGTTTATCACCTCAATTGTTTTACTTTTAGGTTTTAGAGGCCTGACCCAAAAAATGATTGGCGGAGATTCTCATGTGGATAACACTGATGAAGCCATTGACATTTTCGGGCAAGTTGCAGAAGTTAGAGAAAACATTGGTCCAGGAGAGAAACAGGGACGGATTCACTTTCAAGGTTCAGATTGGCCGGCTGTCGCAGACGGTACAGTCATCGAGGCCGGAGAGGTCGTGCGAATAATTTGTCAACAAAATATTGCATTTGTTGTCGAAAGAAATGAAGAAAAGGACTAAAGCACATGTTACTTACACCTACAATCATATTTCTGATTTTCCTATTTATTATTTACAAGCTCATGCTCGTTGTACCCATGCGTGAGGTTGCTGTAATTGAACGTTTAGGTAAATTCAGAGCGGTATTACAACCTGGTTTCCACTTTTTAATTCCATTTCTAGATAGAGTGGCTTACAAGCATGACACTCGCGAGCAAGTATTAGATGTGCCTACTCAGAGCTGTATTTCTAAAGATAATACTCAGTTAGAAGTTGATGGCTTAGTGTATTTAAAAGTCATGGATGGCCAACTTGCCAGTTACGGGATTGAAGATTATCGCCGTGCTGCAGTAAACCTAGCACAAACCACAATGCGTTCAGAGATTGGTAAACTCAGTTTAAGCAAAACGTTTTCTGAACGCGAAAGCTTGAATGAGTCCATTGTTCGTGAAATTGATATTGCCTCTGAGCCCTGGGGGATTAAAGTTTTACGATACGAAATCCGCAATATATCTCCGTCACCTCATGTTATTCATACTCTTGAAAAACAAATGGAAGCGGAACGACAAAAGCGTGCTGAAATTACCCTAGCGAATGCAGAAAAAGCGGCAACCATTAATACATCAGAGGGTGATCGCCAAGAAGCAATTAATTTGTCTGAAGGTGAAAAGCAAAAGCGAATTAACGAGGCAAAAGGCACTGGTCAAGAGATTGAAATTATTGCAAACGCTAAAGCACAAGGCATGGCTAATATTTCTGAAGCATTAGCAAAGTCAGGCGGCAATGAAGCCATGAATATGTTGTTGAAAGAACAGTTTATTAAGCAAGTTGGTGAAATTTTAGAAACGACTCAAGTTTCTGTTGTGCCAACCGAAGTTGCTAAATTAGAAGGCTTTTTCGAGGGGATGGAGCAAGTCACTGCAACGATGAAAGGACAGCATGGAGGAAATGCATGATGCAAGGTTTTGAACTTAATACTGACTTTATCGTCATGGCAATTTGGGGACTGTTGTTTATTGTCTTTATTTTGAAGTTGTTTCAATCGATCCGTTTGGTACCCACTAAATCTGCCTATATTGTTGAACGTCTCGGTAAATATCACAGTACGTTAGATGCGGGGTTTCATGCCCTTATCCCATTTTTCGATAAAGTCGCTTATCTACACGACCTTAAAGAAGAAACCATTAGCGTACCGCCACAAGAGTGTTTCTCGAAAGATGAAGTGAATGTAGAAGTCGATGGTGTGATTTATATTTCGGTCGTTGATCCGGTAAAAGCCAGTTATGGCATTACCGACTATCGCTATGCAGCCATTCAACTGGCGCAAACGACAACTCGTTCAGTTATTGGCACATTAGAGCTTGATCGTACTTTTGAAGAGCGTGATGTGATTTCTGCAAAAGTGGTGGAAGTACTTGATCAAGCTGGTGCAATGTGGGGGATTCGTGTTCACAGATATGAAATAAAAAATATTACGCCACCGCAAACCGTTAAAAATGCCATGGAAATGCAGGTTAATGCTGAGCGTGAACGCAGAGCCGTGCTTGCAAAATCAGAAGGTGATAAACAGAGTAAAATTAATCGATCAGAAGGTATTAAAGCTGAGGTGATAAACCGCTCTGAAGGTGAAATGCAAAAGCGGATTAATGAAGCTGAAGGTAAAGCTGAAGAAATATTAACAATTTCAAAAGCTACGGCAAGCTCAATTGCAATGTTAGCCGACGTGATTGCAGCCCCAGGTGGTCAAAATGCATTAAGAATGCAATTAGGTGAGCAGTACTTGAAGCAATTTAAAGGGTTGAGCCAGCAAGGAAACAAAGTCATTTTGCCAGGTAATATGATGGACTTTGAGCATTGGTTGAGCAGTATTGATTTAAAGCAGAAGTGAGGCTTTAAAAGTACTAATTTGAAAAGGCTGTAATTTTAATTTCGGCCTTTTTGGTTTTAAACATTAACAAAGTTTAATTTAATGACCTTGATCGCGCTAAATCAGAAAGCGCAAAATAAGGAGATATTTGGTGTTTTTGCAGGGTTTTACTAATCTTGAAGATAAAACATCAACTTTCCAAACAACTGAGTTTATCACGGTGGGTCAATGGATATTTTCGAAGAAGCGTTTTCAGAGCTAGGTATTGAGGGGATCACCTTTGGTGATGACAATGTATTAACTTGCGAGCTATCTCGCCAAGAGGACGGTCGGGATATTGTTTTGTCACTCTCTGCTTACCGTGATCATCAAGAAATGAGTTTGAGATTATCTGTAACAACGCAAAACACTCTTCCAGATAATGTACCTGGTGATTGGGTTGTTGAATTTGGTGAAAGAGCGATTGAGCCGTTTCGTGGTGGTTTTGGTATCGGGGTATTACCCGAATGTCGCAACGTGACAGTTTATCGCAATATCATTATTTCAGGAAAACCAAAAGGTTTTATCAAAGAAGCGGTGGGTGAATTAATCGAAGCGGCTGAAGAATGGGATTTAAAACTGTATAATCTTAATCAAGCGAATGCAGGAGCGGGTAAGCCTGGTGCAGGTAATCCATCTCAACCCGGAAAACCGCAACCAGGCGGCGCCGCAACGCGTCGCCCCATGATGCCGGGACAACGAGGATAAATCGCCTCTGAATTTATCGGTAAAATAGGTATAATCTCGTCTCAGATTTTTGGAGGCGAGAATGGACGTATCTTATTTACTTGATGGCTTGAATGAAAAGCAAAAACAGGCCGTTTCAGCACCACAATCCAGCATGTTAGTACTGGCGGGTGCCGGAAGTGGCAAAACTCGAGTATTAACACATCGTATTGCTTGGTTGATGCAAGCAGAAAATCAAAGTCCATTTTCAATATTAGCAGTAACTTTTACCAATAAAGCGGCAGCAGAAATGCGTGAGCGTGTTGAGAAAGTTGTTGGCTCAAACATGAGTCGTATGTGGATTGGTACCTTCCACGGTCTTGCTCATCGACTGTTACGAACCCATTATCAAGATGCAGGTTTGCCGCAAAGCTTCCAAATTTTAGATTCAGACGATCAGCTGCGCTTAATTAAGCGAGTGTTGAAAAGCCTTAACCTCGATGAAAAGCAATATCCTCCAAGACAAGCGCAAGGTTATATCAACGGTAAGAAAGACCAGGGCTTACGTCCAAAGCATATTGATGCAGGCATTTTTCCGATTGAGCAGAATTTACTTAAAATTTATCAAATTTATCAAGAATCCTGTGATCGAGCTGGGCTGGTGGATTTTGCGGAAATCCTATTACGAGCTCATGAATTGTGGCTCAATAAGCCACATGTGCTGGCGCATTATCAAGATCGGTTTAAACATATTCTGGTGGACGAGTTTCAAGATACCAACGCCATTCAGTATGCTTGGATTCGTATCTTGGCAGGCAATCAGGCTAACGTGATGATTGTTGGTGATGATGATCAGTCCATTTACGGTTGGCGTGGTGCTCAAGTCGAAAATTTACACAAATTCCTACAAGACTTTACTGGCGCTGAAACCATTCGTCTTGAGCAAAACTATCGCTCTACTGGGAACATTCTTAATGCTTCTAATGAGCTGATTGCCAATAACCCTGAGCGACTCGGTAAAAGCTTATGGACTGACGATAAAGATGGCGAAAAAATTGCGATTTATTGTGCTTTTAATGAGTTAGACGAAGCCCGCTTTATTGTTTCTCGGATAAATGATTGGCACGACAACGGTGGAAGCCTAAGTGATTGTGCGATTTTATACCGTTCAAATGCTCAATCGCGTGTACTTGAAGAAGCGTTACTGCACAAAGGATTAGCTTATCGCATTTATGGTGGTTTACGCTTCTTCGAACGCCAAGAAATTAAAGATGCAATGGGTTATATGCGCTTGATGGCCAATAAAAACGATGATGCGGCATTTGAACGTGTCGTGAATACGCCGACTCGTGGCATTGGCGGTCGTACATTGGATATTTTACGAAATATCGCTCGCCAAGAGCAGCTGACTTTATGGCATGCTTGTCTAAGAGTGCTTGAAGAGAAAATGTTAGCAGCTAGAGCAGCGAATGCCGTGCGAGGTTTCATGGATTTAATCGTTACCATGCAGCAGGATACGCAGGATATGCCACTGTATCGTGCGACAGATAAAGTTATCCAAGACTCAGGTTTGAAGGCGATGTATCAAGCCGAAAAAGGCGAAAAAGCACAAGCAAGAATTGATAACTTAGAGGAGCTGGTAACGGCAGCTAAGACCTTTGAACTGCCTGAAGATTTAGAAGAAATGGGTGAGCTTAATGGTTTTCTATCACATGCGGCACTGGAAGCGGGTGAGGGGCAAGCCGACGCTTTTACTGATGCAGTGCAATTAATGACGTTGCATTCGGCAAAAGGGCTCGAGTTCCCACAAGTGTTTATGGCTGGCGTCGAAGAGGGGCTTTTCCCAAGTAAAATGGCACTGGAAGAAGGTGATCGCTTAGATGAAGAGCGTCGTTTGTGTTATGTGGGAATGACACGGGCGATGGAAAAATTGACCATCACTCACGCTGAGTCTCGACGAATTTATGGCCGTGAAGATTATTCAAGACCATCACGCTTTCTAAAAGAAATTCCTGAAGAATACAAAGACGAGATCCGCATTAAAACCCAGGTATCGATCCCGCAGCCTTCACGTATGTCATCAGCCCCACAACGTAGAAGTAGTTTTTCTCAAGCTAAACCAGCATTTACTCAAAACAACGACAGTGGTTTTAGCGTTGGACAACGAGTAATGCATGCAAAATTTGGCGAGGGTCGAGTAATGGAGCTTGAAGGTGCGGGTCCTCAAGCTCGAATTCAAGTGAACTTTGATGATGTAGGTGTGAAAAAGTTAGTCATCGCTTATGCGAAATTAGAAGTGGTTTAAGGAAATACCATGAATCAAAAATTCGACGCCTATGTGCGTTTAATGCGAATGGATAGACCCATAGGTACTTTGTTATTGCTTTGGCCTTGTCTGATGTCGCTATGGCTCGCCTCTGATGGGATTCCGCAGTGGCATCTGTTAGTCATTTTTATTTTAGGTGTTGTTGTTATGCGTGCTTGTGGGTGCGTCATTAATGATTTTGCCGACAGAAAAGTGGATGGAAAAATTGAGCGAACTAAAGGGCGGCCATTAGCGACTGGAGAAGTGAGCAGTAGAGAGGCTCTAGGCTTATTTGGTGTTCTTACATTCATTGCATTTACTTTAGTGTTATTCCTCAATAAAACCGTAATTTTATTGTCCGTTGTTGGCATCATTTTTACGACTTTATACCCATTTATGAAACGTTGGACTCACCTGCCACAAGTGTTTCTCGGGATCACTTGGAGTTTATCGATCCCTATGGCTTATGCGGCCGTTAACGAACAGTTACCGGTTATCGCATGGTGGCTTTATTTCGGTAATTTATTTTGGACCATTGCTTACGACACCATGTATGGCATGGTAGATAGAGAAGACGACCTTAAGGCTGGGGTTAAATCGACAGCGATTTTGTTCGGGCGTTTTGATACTCAGATTATTGGCTTTTTTCAATTTCTGGCATTGGCTTGTTTTACCATGGCAGGGTTATCTCATGACCGTGGTGTAGCTTATATCGTTGGAATGCTCATGTTTGTTGGGTTTGCAATTTACCAACAAAACCTAATTAAAAGAAAGCAGAGGCAAGATTGCTTTAAAGCGTTTTTAAATAATAATCGTGTTGGAGCAATCATCTTTGCTTGCCTTGTTATCGATTATTATTTTTAGTCATACTGAATTTCCTTTTCATTTACATTAACGTGCTAATTTAAATAATTAAATGAGATTAAACTTATTTTACATTGGATAGTCATTTTATCATCTGTGCGGTATTGTCATATCCTGATCCTTGAGCTCGGTATTTGGCAATGTCCGCAGTAACACCTTGCTCTGGTACTCCACAGGCCCAACCTCCAATAGAATCAGCTACAAACCCTGTAAGCTGCTCGTTATGTGGATTACAGGTTTCAACTGAACAAAAAGCAAAAACTGACATTTGCGACAAACTTCATGTTTTTCATAGTGATGGTTGTTTAAGTTCATTTGAAAAACAGATGACTCAGCCTGGGTCGTCAAACAGCTCACCTATATACTATTCATGTTTTATTTGCGCTGATAAACCAAACGTCCATAGCACTGGCCAGAGAACTAAAGGTGATGGCATGTGGGCAGATGCTGCTGTCACCATTTAAAAGAAGTTCCCAACGAACATGTAGTGAGGTAATAAAGATCATACTGTATGAGCTGTAATGTTATGTTTTCTAGCTCATTTCTGCCCCATTCCTTGCCAGCAACAAACACTCACAGCAATAAAATTTCTAATGTTTACTCGCTAAAAATCATATTATTTATGACAGACTATTTTATAACAAAACAGACCTAATGATTACATTTAT
>NZ_JAFEUN010000153.1 GCF_016900895.1 Parashewanella hymeniacidonis | reverse complement strand
CTTTTTTGGCTAAATCAACACCAATAATGGTACTTTTCATATCAGACTCCAGAATAGCGGTGAGTGTATAAAATACATCACCTAGCTAAGAGTGGGGAGCCTAATTATCTTTATTACTTGATTTTTCTAGTCAAAATACCTTTATGAGCGACTAAGTATGAAACTTTAGGTTTTTGGGTACCTAAAGTTTCAACGTATTAATCAAGGCTACAGAGTATTTGAGGATGTATCTTTATTGCCCGACTACAGTAAATGTAGTAAGGCAATAAAGATCCATACCAAGAAATAAAATATCATACTGTATGAGCTGCAATCTTCTGTTTTCTGGCTCATTTCAGTCCCTTTTCATGTTAGCAACGACAGTTTTTTGTAATACTATTTCTAATGATGGTTAATTAATTTCGACTTAAAAGATAAGCTGATTCAATAACTGTTAAGACTTATATAAGTATACTTTGAAAGGTAATTTTATTTTTGCAAAGGATAAATAATGAAATTCAATACCATAACTATATGCACAGTGCTATTATCTCTACAAATTAATTCAGCGAGTGTGTTTGCTGCTTCAGTAGAGACCGCAAATAAAATCCATTACCTTCAAGTTGAACAAGAAAAAGTTCAGTCATCGAATTTCAATAATTTCCAAAAAAGTCTACAAACACAAAACGATGATTCTGGTTATGTGTATCTCTTCAATACAACCATAAGATCCGCAATGGCCGAGACTATTTATGTCATGGCTCACAATAAAAAGACTGGAAAATGGGACTATCTTGGTGAGCAACTTTCCGCTTGGGATCCCGCAACATACTCTTCATTCTTGCCTATTGGTACAATCATTAATGCTGATATTGCAATTAAAAAAAGTTTATACGATGAAATTTATGTCAATGGGTATTCGGGTACTTGGTCAAGCGATCACATGAAGATAGACACTTCTACAGCACAATCAATAAAAACTAAAGTATGGTGGGAGGATTCTCATTTAAAAGTATATTTATATCAATTTAATGACTATGATTGGGGATGATCATTTGCGTCATGTCGAGACGATCTGTTAGTAATAGCATGTTCAGGTGAATATTTTGCGGTTTTTTAGGAACGATAATAATATTCGTATTTCAGAACATTATAGTCTTGAAGATTACCATTTTGATCAGCTTGTTCAACAATGAACGTATGAATTCTGTAAACTCTTTTTGTCCAAAAGCGTGTTTCGTTCGGTATGATGCTTTATTGCTTTATTGCTTTATTGCTTTATTGCTTTATTGCTTTATTGCTTTATTGCTTTATTGCTTTATTGCTTTATTGCTTTATTGCTTTATTGCTTTATTGCTTTATTGCTTTATTGCTTTATTGCTTGATTCTGCTGATTAAAATGCTTTTAAGAGCAACTCAGTATGAAACTTTAGGCTTTTAGATACCTAAAGTTTCAACGTATTAATCAAGGTTACAGAGTAATTGAGGGTGAATCTTTATTACCCGACTACAGTAAAAGTTGTCATCATTGATGGTAATTTTTTTCTTTACAATCATAAGTTTAGGGTGCTTGTTTTAGAGGCAGTAAAGCTGTATCTGTTCTCATTTTGACTGGTAATGTTGCAAGTTGAACAAAAAATTACCGAAAAAGCTTTACTCTTTTTCATTCCCCTGTATGATTTACCTCGCTCTGTTATGCAGGGTTATTAATGAGTAATGAGTAAAAAAGTAAAACTGTAGAATTTCTTCGTTTCGTTGTTATCCTCTATTTTTCTTATCTTTATCGTCGCATTAAATAATTCAATTTATCAGTGCATCGTATCATTACGGTAATTTTATTAATTTTTTAAATATAAGGGACACAACATGTCTACTAACACAACTGGTACAGTAAAATGGTTCAACGAAGATAAAGGTTTCGGTTTTATCTCTCAAGACAATGGCGGCGCTGACGTATTCGTTCATTTCCGTGCTATCGCTTCAGAAGGTTTCAAAACTTTAGCTGAAGGCCAAAAAGTTTCTTTTGACGTTGAGCAAGGTCCTAAAGGTCCTCAAGCTGCAAACGTTGTTGCTCTTTAAGTAGCAATACTTGACGTAAAGAGTTGATGCTCTTTACGTCATTTGTTTTACCCTTCTAAATTACTTCTTTAATTCTCACTTCTTTTCTATATTCGTTATACCAAATGCGTTGCATGAAAACGCAAATGATCTTCAATAAAACTCGCAATAAAAAAGTAACTGTGGTCGTAACCGCTTTGCATTCTATGCTCTATGTTTGAGTTATGTACTTCGGCGGCTGCAAGTAAGTTTTCAGGTTTGAGTTGATCCGTTAAAAAGTTATCAGCATCACCTTGGTCAATTAAAATTGGCAGCGTGGCTTTTTCTTGCTTCAGTAACTCGCAAGCATCGTATTGTTTCCAAGACTCGACGTCGTTACCTAAATAAGCTGAGAATGCTTTGATGCCCCAAGCGCAGCGTGTTGGGTTACTTATCGGGCTAAAAGCAGAAATCGCACGATATTGCTGAGGGTGTTTAAGGCCGATGGCTAATGCGCCGTGTCCCCCCATGCTGTGACCACTGATGGACTTTACTTTGGTTACAGGGAAGTGAGTTTCAATCAATTGCGGTAATTCATCGACGATGTAATCATACATTTGATAATGCGCTGACCAAGGCGCCTGCGTGGCATTGACATAAAACCCCGCACCTTGACCTAAGTCGTAACTATCATCATCTGCTACTGCTTCACCACGAGGGCTAGTATCGGGTGCAACAATGGCGATACCAAGGTCTGCTGCCGCTTTAAAGGCGCCTGCTTTTTGCATGAAGTTTTCATCACTGCAGGTTAAGCCTGATAACCAATACAACACTGGTACTGGGTTTTCATCACTGGCATTCGGCGGCAAAAATATCGCAAAGCGCATGTTGCAGTTTAATGCTGATGAAGTATGCGCATATTGTTTATGCCAGCCTTCAGCCACTTTAGTTTGGCTGATATTTTCTAAGCTCATGATTAATCCTTGTCCATATGGATCACGGTGCGAATACTCTTGCCCTCATGCATCAGATCAAAGGCATGGTTAACATCATTTAGACTCATTGTGTGAGTAATAAATTCTTGCAGTCCAAATTCACCAGCAAGGTATTGCTCAACGATTTGCGGTAACTGCGAGCGACCTTTTACACCACCAAAAGCTGAACCTTTCCACACTCGGCCTGTCACTAATTGAAACGGACGAGTAGTGATCTCTTGTCCTGCTCCAGCAACACCGATAATGACGGATTCGCCCCAACCTTTATGACAGCATTCAAGTGCTTGTCGCATCACGTTGACGTTACCAATACACTCAAAGGAATAATCTACGCCACCATCGGTCATTTCTACAATTACTTCTTGGATTGGCTTATCAAATTCAGTTGGGTTAATGACGTCAGTTGCCCCCAATTGTTTCGCTAGATCAAACTTACTGTCATTGATATCAATACCAATGATACGGCTTGCGCCTGCCATTTTTGCGCCAATAACAGCCGAAAGTCCAATACCGCCTAAGCCGAAAATAGCGACAGTATCACCTTGTTCTACTTTAGCGGTATTAAGTACAGCGCCCATACCTGTGGTCACGCCACAACCAAGCAAACACACTTCTTCTAATGGTGCATCTTTGTTGACTTTGGCTAATGATATTTCTGGCAGTACGGTGTATTCAGAAAACGTTGAGCAGCCCATGTAATGATAAATTGGTTGACCATCTTTAGAGAAACGACTGGTACCATCAGGCATTAAGCCCTTACCTTGAGTTTCGCGTACAGCTTGGCAAAGATTGGTTTTCCCTGACGTACAATATTTACATTTGCCGCACTCGGCGGTGTAAAGTGGAATAACGTGATCGCCGATGACAACAGAAGTGACACCTTGACCCACCATTTCAACAATACCGCCACCTTCGTGGCCAAGAATCGATGGGAAAATACCTTCAGGATCTTCACCAGACAAAGTGAATGCATCAGTGTGGCACACACCTGTTGCGACGATTCTTACTAATACTTCGCCCGCTTTAGGCAGTTCGACATCCACTTCTTCCATTTTTAGTGGTTCGCCCGCAGCCCAAGCAACGGCAGCTTTTGATTTAATTAAGGTTTGGTTGGGTTTAATGTTTAGCGTCATGGAGTACTCCTACATCAGCCTAAGGCTGTAAATCAGTTCGACGTGCATAAAGTCTAACTATTATTATTATTTTTATAATCACCCTTTATTGAAAATGATTCTTTCATATATGTAATAATTGAAAGCAAATCACCATGAGAGAGAAGTACATGGCCATTTGGGAAGGGGTAAATGAGTTCGCTTGCGTCGCTGAGACACAAAGCTTTACATTAGCCGCAGAAAGGTTAGGCGTCTCAGTAGTAAAGGTTAGTCGCAAAGTTGCCACGCTTGAAGCGGCGTTGTCGGTTAAGTTATTGCATCGAACCACTCGAAAAGTATCACTGACGGACGCTGGTAAACTTTATTATCAGAATTGTAAGCCACTCATTGAGGGATTAGAGCAAGCCGAGTTAGCCGTTACTGATATGCAACAACAAGCAAAAGGCTTGATTCGTGTCACCGCACCAACCACGTATGGTGAGCGCTTTATTGGACCGATCATCAATGATTTCTTATTGTTGCACCCACAATTGGATGTTGAACTCATTCTCACCAATCGCCAGTTAGATTTGATTGATCAGAATATGGATGTGGCAATTCGTCTTGGTCAACTCAATGATTCTTCAATGATAGCTAAGCGACTTTCCAGTCGGCAGCTCTATGTTTGCGCTCACCCTGAATACATCACAAAGCATGGAGAGCCGCATACACTTTCAGAGCTTAATCAGCACCAATGCTTGGCTGGAACGCTTTCCCATTGGCGCTTTAATGAAAATGGAAAAGCGAGAACCATTCAAATTAAAGGCAGATTGAGCTGTAATTCTGGACAGGTCCTCTATGACAGTGCCATTAAGGGATTGGGCTTGGTGCAACTACCCGGTTATTACGTTCAGCAGGCATTAGAGCAAGGCAAGTTGGTGGAAGTGTTGAGGCGGTATCGAGAGTCAACAGAAGGCATATGGGCGCTTTATCCACATAATCGTCAGTTGTCTTATAAAGTGAAATTGTTTATTGAGTTCTTGGAAAGCAATATCGATAGGTACTGATTATTTAAGCACCTATCGATTTTAAGGTTCAGTTAAAGCATTTCGATGGTCACCACATTGGTAACACCTGCTTGAAGTTGCAGTTCACCAGTGGTAGCGAATTTCCCTTGTTTTGATTCTGATTTTAAATAGTAATTACCACTATTGAGCATTTGAGGGCGCCCATAACGAAACATAGTGACTGGAGAGTCGACTAACCAACCGTTATCGTCAATAGGATACAAGTACTGTGTTGATTCTATTTCAGCACCGCTGTCTTGATGCAATGATACAAACCGAATCATGGTCATTCCTTTAGGGTTTTTTTCCGCTTTAATGCTTCTTATCAAACCGACATCATTTTTGTAGCAGTAGTGATGCAAAGGACTCTGTTTTCGTCGTATATTGGTTGTTAGCGGTTCCTGACACTCGAACTGGAGCATTACCATTACTTATACCGGCTATATCTGAAACGGAATCCGCAATTCGTCTGATGTCGGTACTTTTACAAGCTATAAGGCTCATTATGGGTAAGCATTCACCAGAGGGGTATTGACAATCTCAAACTCCCGTTTATTGGCATTTATAACTACAAGCTTGCCATTGTTTTGTGACACAAGTACCACCCCGCAAGTAAGTTTCACTGTTTATTTGAAAAGTCAATACGGGGCTGGTGAATGGTTACCATTATGGCGGCGCAAAGCAGAAGTTTCTTCATTTGACTATATCCCTTAGTATTATGATTTTTGAGACAAATAGACATCCTAACTATTTGCTTTCTGGTTGAATAATTTATCAATGGACGAGTTTTTGTCAACGAAGTTGTTGAGTCTAGATGAAAAAAAGCCTCCGTAGAGGCTCTTAAGTATTTGTCGATAAGTTTTTTGATAATTATTGCGCTCAGGTACTTAGGTAATTTAAAGTTGATAAGTTAATGTCAGCTTAGCATTGCGCTCTTCACCAGGTAACCCACCTAGGAACAAGGCTTTCTGGTAGTTGGCTTTGTTGAACAAGTTGTTGATGTTCAATTGAATGGATACATCACTCCACTGATAGCTTATCGCACTGTTCACAACCGTGTAGCTCGGTACATAACCATCTGGTACACCAAATGATGATGAACCCGCCGTGCGTTTATCAACAAAGTGCACACCTAAGCTCAGTTTTAATGGCTTATTTAATGTAAACAATTCTGCGCTGTAGGTTACCCATGCACTTGCCGTCACTAACGGCACACCTTTTTGGCGAGTATCGTAACTGCTACGATTAGGATCTTTTTTGTCACGGGCATCTTGGTACATGCCATTGACATTGATCATCCATTGCTCATTAAGCTGCGCATTTAAATCCAGTTCAACACCTTGTGTTTCTTCTTTGCCATCATAGTAAACTTAGGCACATCAGGGTTTAATTGCTCATCATATTCAGGGTTGCCGTAGCGCAAGTTTGTTCGAGCACTTTTAAAGAAAACGAGTGAAGCCAGTAATTGATCATCAAAACCTTTCACTCTGAAACCTAAGTCGTTACTGATCGATTCTGAATCTTCACGATTTGCTTCTGCTTCATCTACCACTGAGCCTAAGACGCTATAGGCTGTTCGTCCTTTAGAGTGGTTAGCAAAGATAGATAGGTTATCCATTGGTGAATAAGTTACGCCTAAATTATAAGTGACGCCATTATCTTTACTGTCGGCTTCTGGTGTAGGTTCTGCACGGCTTGAGCTGTATCTTGGATCAACACCTAGATGTTGGTAAGTTTGTTTAATTTCATTAAACGCAACACCAACACGAGTGGTGAAGTGATCGCCCCAATAACCTACGTGCTGAACACCAATGCCCCAAGCTTGCACACCCTTGTCATAGTTAGAAGTTAATAGTGGATCATAATCTTCAAATTTACCGTCATTAAAATTAGGGTTACGGATATCGTAGATGGCTCATATCGGGTTCAAGACTGCTAGGTAACCAATAGTTGAATGAGTGGCTCAAGCAGCCCTTTACCTCGTAGGCCAGCATTGTGTACAAACTCAAAAAAACCAAGATATAGAGGGAGTTTT
>NZ_JAFEUN010000152.1 GCF_016900895.1 Parashewanella hymeniacidonis | reverse complement strand
ATAAATGTAATCATTAGGTCTGTTTTGTTATAAAATAGTCTGTCATAAATAATATGATTTTTAGCGAGTAAACATTAGAAATTGTATTGCTGTGAGTGTTTGTTGCTGGCAAGGAATGGGGCATAAACTGGTTAGACAAAGTAAAAACTGATTAAGGGCAAATTCCCCTTAGAAGAAAATCACTCCTAATTTATTGCTCGGCTAAAATAGCCGAGCTTATCCTCTAGGCTTATGATCTGAACCTTCTAAATCCAATAAAACACAACATCAACAAAGTGCCGCCTAGTGCTCCACCGCTGTATCCATCACGTTTTTTTACTTTGGCAACTTTCTCTTCTTTAACCCGTGTTTTAAATCGTGACAGTTCATTATCTAGATTCGGGATCATATTGGTCACAGCTGCTTCAAAACCTGCTAATGATTCATCGTGAATTTTTTTCTTCGAGCCTACTGCAGTCGAAATTGATTCTGATTTATGTATCCCCGGAGCTCTGAATAGCATTTTTCGACTTTTTATATCAAAAACAGCTGTATCAACAAAGGTTTGAACCGTATTAGTATTCCCAGGGATCACGTACAAGCCGACAATTGACCAATACAGCAAAGATGCAGGGTTATCATAAGACTGCCTAAGTTGATCATAAGAAACCAGCGCCATTACATCAACATCATACAATCGGCTCACTTGCTCTAATGTATTAAAACCACCAACCGCATCTAAATAGACGCTAGGAATAACCTCCACTTTATCAATGTATTCATACTGCTCAAATGAGGCTTTAACTTTGTTGAGTAATTTTACTTGCTCTTGGTTATTAATGTGGTCTCGTTTACTCGGAACAAAAGCAATGCCCACTTTGATCGGTAAAGTTAATACAGGTATTGATGGGATTTCTTTAGGCGGCACCTCAGCCGTTGGATACAAGAAACTTGTCAAACTACTAGAAACAGTATTTTTTGAACGGCTGTTGTGGATCAAGTCTGCACATCCCGCCAGCATAAATGCAAAGCTTAATAACACTATCAACATAATCTTTTTCATCATTGCTCTTCCTTTTCTACGAATCTAGCTCGCAGTTACCATTTGTTCCCTTAAATGCTTCACTTTATCTCTCAAGTCAGCGGCTTTTTCAAACTCTAGATTTTTAGCATACTCAAGCATTTGCTTTTCAATTTCATCGATTTCTCGACTCAGCTTCGCAATATCACGAACTTGGTAGCTAGCTGCAGGTTCGGCCACCTTACGAGTGGATATTGAATTTTGTTCTTCAACATCAGCACCTACGTCCATTACATCAGTAATCCGCTTAACAACGCCTTTTGGTGTAATGCCGTTTTCAATATTAAAGGCGTGTTGTTTAGCTCTACGACGCTCAGTCTCATCCATCGCTTTTTTCATCGATTTCGTGATTTTATCCGCATACAAAATCACTTTACCGTTAATGTTTCGAGCAGCACGACCAATGGTCTGAATGAGTGAACGTTCAGAACGTAAGAAGCCCTCTTTGTCAGCATCTAAAATACACACTAATGATACCTCTGGCATATCCAAGCCTTCTCGAAGTAAGTTAATGCCAACCAAAACATCAAACTTACCCAAGCGAAGATCGCGGATTATTTCAACTCGTTCGACAGTATCAATGTCAGAATGTAAATATCGAACTTTAACACCGTGTTCGTCTAAGTATTCACTTAAATCCTCGGCCATTCGTTTCGTCAGCGTGGTCACTAAAATTCGTTCATTAACGGCAACTCGTTTGTGAACCTCTGACAATAAATCATCAACTTGAATACCGACAGGACGAACTTCAATCTCAGGATCAAGCAATCCGGTAGGCCGCACAACTTGCTCAGCAATTTCATCCCCACTTCTTTCAAGCTCATAATCACTTGGTGTAGCAGAAACATAGATTGTTTGTGGCATCAAGTTTTCGAATTCTTCAAACTTTAACGGACGATTGTCTAAAGCTGATGGTAAGCGAAACCCATATTCAACTAAAGTTGTTTTACGTGAACGGTCACCCTTATACATTGCACCAATTTGCGGCACAGTGACGTGCGATTCATCAATGATCAATAAGCCGTCATCAGGTAGATAATCTAACAATGTTGGAGGGCCATCACCCTCTGCACGGCCGGATAAATAACGAGAGTAGTTTTCGATACCTGAACAATAACCAAGCTCAGTCATCATCTCTAAATCGTATTGAGTGCGCTCCGTGATCCGCTGAGCCTCGATTAACTTGTTGTTATCAAGCAATCGCTCTTTATATTCTTTTAATTCTTCTTTGATGTATTCCGTCGCTTTAAGAATCGTATCTCTTGGAGTAACATAGTGCGTTTTAGGGTAAATCGTGGTTCGAGCTAATATTCTTGTTTGTTTGCCTGTGAGAGGGTCAAATTCACTGACCCGATCAATCTCATCATCAAACAGTTCAACACGAACAGCATCTCTATCAGAATCTGCAGGAAAGATATCAATCACTTCCCCCCTAACTCTAAAGGTACCTCTAGATAGCTCAATATCATTCCGCTTGTATTGCAGTTCACTTAAACGCTTTAAAATATCACGCTGCCCCATCGTATCGCCTTGACGCAAATGGAGTAACATTTTCATATATAAATCAGGATCACCTAGACCATAAATTGCAGACACTGAAGCCACTAATACGACGTCTTTTCTTTCTAGTAAGGCTTTTGTGGCAGATAGGCGCATTTGTTCAATATGTGCGTTTACTGAGGCATCTTTTTCAATAAAAGTATTTGAAGCAGGCACATAAGCTTCTGGCTGATAATAGTCATAATAAGACACAAAATACTCAACTGCATTATGAGGAAAAAATTCTTTCATCTCTCCATATAACTGAGCTGCCAATGTTTTATTCGGTGCCATAATGATGGTAGGTCGGCCTAAGTCAGCAATGACATTGGCGACAGTAAAGGTTTTCCCTGAACCAGTAACGCCTAGCAAAGTCTGGCATGCGATACCTGATTCTAGCCCTTCTGCTAGCTGTTTTATCGCTGTGGGCTGGTCACCTGCTGGCTTAAATTTTGACTCTAATTGAAAAATTGTATCTGTCACAAAAAACTCCCTTGAATTCTGCGATTCATTCTAATCAATGAATCCGTATGTAACAATTATTTGTGATCTTAAATAAAATTATTTCGTAATAGTCACGGTGCTTTGTCATATTTTTATTAGAATCATTGAATATAATCTTTTTATATAATCTGTAGAGATAATCATTACTTTAGGTAACCCGATGACCATCAAATTAATTTACCCTATCGCCTTCATCGCTTTTTGCTCAGCAAGTGCATTCGCAAAGCAACCTGCAGAGTTCTCAGTATCTGCGACAAACATTTATAACGGTGCTTCAGAGTTTAAAAATGATAATACAGAGCTGAAACGAGATACTTGGATGTTATCTGCTGACTCGAATTTCCAATTAGCACAACGCTGGAAACTGGGTTTTTCATTTGGTTATGAAAATGAAAATTTTGACTGGGATATAGCTCGACCGTCTTTGCCTATCTCAACAACAATTGCACCTTGGGATAAAGTAAAAACAGTAAAGGCTTCGGTAACACTGAGTCATATTTTAGATAGAAACTGGGTTTTATCAGCTACGCCTATCATCCAATCTTCATATGTTGATGGTTTATCAATGTCTGATGCTCATAGTTATGGCATCGTTGCTTCCGGCTTATATCGCTTTGAATCTGGCAATATGGTTGGTGTTGGTGTGGCTTACACTAACGATTTGAATCGAGTAAGGACGACTCCATATTTAGCCATCAACTGGAAAATCAATGACAATTGGAAACTAGGTAATCCATTTAAGAGTGATTTTAGTGGGCCAGCTGGTTTAGAGCTTAGTTACCAGCTAAACAAAGATGTTTCATTTGGCATTGGTGGCACTTTGAAACGTCACAGGTTCCTCGTTAATGGTGAGGATATCAGTGCTGAGATAGAAGAAACTGTAACCTTTATTAGAGCAAGCTGGAATATTACGCCTCAGTTCATCGCATCTGTTTATGCAGGGTGCAACTCAAATGGCACATTAGAGTACAGCCATGATTTAGGTAAGTTTGATCTTGAAGGACACTCTGCTGGTGCCCTTTCTTTAACTTATAAGTTCTAAATGCATTAAAAGGGGTTGAAAACGAATCAATCCCTTTAACTTCTTCCCCTCTTCCAGTTAAAATACGCTCCCTTTATCACTGACAAGATTTTTAAACATGGCAATACAATGGTATCCAGGGCATATGCACAAAGCCCGCAAGGAAATAGAAAAAGTCATGCCTCAGGTAGACCTCGTTATCGAGGTGTTAGACGCTCGCATTCCTTATAGTAGTGAAAACCCTATGGTTGCTAGTCTTCGTGGTGATAAGCCGTGCATTAAATTACTCAATAAAAGTGATCTGGCCGACCCTGAAGTAACGGCTCGTTGGATTGAATATCTTGAACAAGAGCAAGGTGTAAAAGCCAGTGCAATTACAACACTCCAAGCGTCAATGGTTAAAAAAATTCCTGACTTATGCCGCAAGCTTGTCCCTCAACGTGACAAGGATGATAAAGACATCCGTACTATGATCATGGGCATTCCGAATGTGGGTAAGTCAACGATCATTAATACCCTCGCTGGCCGTGTTATTGCTAAAACTGGCAACGAACCAGCAGTGACGAAGACTCAGCAACGTATCAACTTGCGCAACGGCATTGTACTCTCAGATACTCCTGGAATTTTATGGCCAAAAGTCGATAACGAAAAAAGCAGTTATCGTTTAGCAGTGACAGGTGCCATTAAAGATACTGCGATGGATTACGCTGATGTCGCCTATTTTGCCGCTGAATATTTTTTAGAAGCGTATCCTGAATACATTTGTGAGCGTTACAAAATTGACTCGATGCCACGAGAACCTATTGAGTTACTTGAAGAAATCGGCAAAAGAAGAGGTGCGCTTCGAGGTGGTGGCCGTATCGATTTACATAAAGCTTCTGAGTTACTTTTACATGAATTTCGCAGTGGTAAAATTGGTCAACTTACCCTTGAAACGCCAGAGATGGCGGCTGCCGAAAAAGTGGAAGTAGCAAAAATGCTTGAGGAAAAAGAAGCAGAGCAACAACGTAAATTAGAAGAGCGAAAGAAAAAACACTCGGGTAAACGCCACTAATAATAGAAAATAAAATTCCTTCTGCTATCTTTTATGATTAGGGGCGCTACTAGTTGCAGAAGGAATTATGAGTACAGCTTTATCCTCTTTAATATCGAGATATAAAAATTCTCTTGCAACAATCTCCATCTTCATCCTAGGTGGCTTCACAAGTATTTGTTTTAACATCTACTTATCAAGAACTGTTGGTCCATCAAGTTACGGTAATTTCAAAGTAGCAGAAGCATTTTTCTATTTTGGAGGTATCATTGCCATTATGGGGGGTGCATCAGCAGCGCCTAAATTTTTACTTTCTCAAGTTAAAAATACTCAAACCAATGGTTCATGGCATTACGTTAGATTTTATTCCTATCTATCGTTAGCGGTAACATTAGCTTTGGGCATTCTTGTCTTCATTGGGCATGAATATCATATCTCGACTTTTGATGGTGCGAACTATCATCCAATACTCATTGCTGTCATTATTATTCCTATCTGTGCAATATCCAATCTACTTTCGAGTGTTCTACAGTCAGCAGAAAAGCTTGAATTTGCTTTTTTACCTTGGGCTTTTGGCTATACGGCTTTAAGTTTATTACTCTGTTACATCTACAATACTTATTTTGGTGTACTTAATGAGCTTTCAGCAATTCGCTTGAGCATCCTAGTGGTATGCTGTTTAACCGTATTCAGTATTTTTTATATCAATAAATTTAAATTGATGCCAATAAAAAAAGCCCCTTCATATTTGAAACCTAAAACCTGGCTGGCCATCTCAGTTCCTATGATGATTGCGACAAGCCTTCAATATTTAATGCAAAAGTTAGATATTTTCATGATTGAATATCTCGCTGATGAAATAGCTGTCGGACACTATGCCGCAGCACAAAGTATCGATAATGTTTTTTATTATATTCAACTCGCACTGATTGCAATCTTTTCTCCAAAAATTGCAAAAAGCCTCTCCGAGCCAAAAGAACAACAAATTAAACTCATAACAGTGGCTTTTAAACTCTGTTTGTTATGCTGTACTCCATTCGCTTTTCTTGTCGTTTATTTTGGTCATGATCTATTAATGACTTATCAACACAACACTCATCTCGCTTATAACAGCCTAATCATATTACTATTTGGTTATATACTCACAGCTCTTCTTTCTGCTGGCGTTGTGTGGCTTCAATACAATGGTAAATCGAAAGTAACAATGTATTTACTCCTCGCATCAACAGTCATTAACGCTGTTTTAAATTGGCTTCTAATCCCAATTCTAAATATTGAAGGTGCTGCAATAGCAACGTGTATTGCTATGGCAGTATGTATTTTTGGATTCTGTTTCTTTATACAAAAAGAACTAAACTACTTCAACCTCAAACGAGCTCCGGTGTTTAATTAATTTTTCATTGCAATAGTCTCAACGAAAGGCATCCCCCACACTACATAAGGGATATCAGGTAGCTTGAAGCATAGCTTTTCTAACTCATTAATCTCGTTGGCTGTTATCCAGCCATTTTTTATGCTTTGTTTACCTAGCTCACCATAAAGTAACGCATATATGGGTATATTAATAAAATACTCTCTGCTTTCCTCGCCTACAGGCGACCTCTCCCAAACAGTGACTGATTTAAGTGTTCGAACCCTGCAGTGTGTAACTTTTCTCCCATAAATAAGCCAACATCTGGAGCTCCGCCTGATACAGTGACTCCCATGTGAATAGCACGTCTTGCATTTTCCAAAATATCAGACACAGAAGTCATGACAATGAAACTATTCATGACTTCACGAGAAGCAAAAATACCATTCGGTTTTAATACTCTCATTATTTCTGATAACGCTTTTTCATGATCTGAAATGTGAACGAAAACAGTTTGACAGAATATCAAATCGAAACTGTTATCTTCGAAAGATAATTCATGAATACTGCCCTGTTCAAAACTTAAGTTCTCTCTGTTCGGGTGTTGAGTGTGTGACCTTGCGACTTCAAGTTGCGACTCATTAAAGTCAACTCCAATAACGGTGGCGCTCGGGTTAGCATCAGCAAAACCAACGGTCACAGAGCCAGGCCCGCAACCAATATCAAGAATAGAGGTGGATTGTTTTACCAATTCTTTAATAAAGCCGCAGCATTTATCAAAGGTACGATTTCATATCAGCTACTGATTGAACTTCTGATTATCTCTAAACGCATAGCTTTTATTAGACATTAGCTTTCCACCAATTTAACTATGACGGAGTGTCATTCTATACCTAAGTGAACTCAAGTTGCAGATGTGAGTGTTTGAAAGTTGTCAGTAATCCTACTCGTTAAAGTATCTGCAATTTCTGGAAGTTTTACATCAAAAAAGTAATTTATTCGTTCTCGAAATTCTTTCGCTGATGCGAAATATTCATTATTTCTTACATGCTCATTCATCACTTTCCAAAGCCGCTCAATTGGATTCAAATTGGGACTGTATGGTGGTAAGTAATGAAGCTCA
>NZ_JAFEUN010000151.1 GCF_016900895.1 Parashewanella hymeniacidonis | reverse complement strand
GTGAGGCTTAACCATACAACCCTAATGGGTTTTACTGAATGAAAGATTTCAGTGCAATTTGCTAAACCTTAGTTTGAATACAAAACACTTAATGAAGTGAGAACGCTCGAAAGAGCTTGAGATTAGCTTTCCGAATTATTAATTTACTGCAATTGCGATAAATACAGAATTTGTCTGGTGACAATAGAGCTGTGGAACCACCTGAATCCATCCCGAACTCAGTAGTGAAACGCAGCATCGCCGATGGTAGTGTGGGGTCTCCCCATGTGAGAGTAGGTCATCGCCAGACGCAAAATCAAAGAAGCCCTAGCAAAAATGCTAGGGCTTTTTGCTTTGGGGCAGTGCCTACGCTCACATGCAGCCCTTAGCTGCTGCGCAGTGTGGCCCCCTCAGTTCGCAGCACAGCTGCTCTCGCTACGCCAATGCAAAAAGCGTTGCTTTTAAATGCACACTGGCTTTGCCCCCATGTGAGAATTTATGTATGCGTGCGGTAAACCGCGTCTTCTCAGATTAAAAGCATCCCCATAAAATCTTTACCACTTTTCAATCGTAAGCGTGTAAGCGTGCGGTAAACCGCATCTTTTCAGAGTAAAAGCATCCGCTTAAAATCTTTGCCACTTTTCAATCATTGAGATGTGGCATGACAAATCGAAGAACACCAGAGCAATGGCAAGCGCTGATAAAGCAGCAAGGCGAAAGTGAATTAACCGTTACAGCTTTTTGCCGTAAACACAAATTGGCCATCAGTTGTTTTTATATTCACAAAGCAAAGCTCAAACAATCGTCTAGTTTTGCTCAAGCCGTTGTGACTGCTGAACCCGATAAACCCATTGCAGTTCAATCGTCAGTTATCAAACTCGAAACCAAGGTTGGTGATGTCATTTTTCCTGCATCTATCTCACCTAAAATCATCATCGCTGTTATCCAAGGGTTGCAATCATGATCATGTTTCAAGCGCCACCCAAGGTTTATCTTTACCGTGATTTCATTGACTTTCGTAAGTCGATAAACGGCTTGAGCATCATCGTTGAACAACAAATGGAACTTCGTTCCACCGATGGCAGCGTATTTGTGTTTTGCAACAAAGGCCGAGATAAACTCAAAATTTTTTCGATGCACAAGCAGCATAAGGCAAAGCTAAGTCTGGAAAAGTGAACGTTGCTTTGAGCTACATCCAAAAACTGTATGGAATAGAAAAATAGATAGCTGCGTTGCCAGTAAATGAAAAGCAGCAACTAAGGCAGTTGAAAGCTCAGCCAATACTGGCAGAGTTTAAAGCCTGGCTAGATAAGTCAGCACTGTAAGTATCAAAGAAGGGTAAGCTTGGCACAGCCACCACTTACAACTTGAACCAATGGGATAAATTATTTGGATACACCTTGATGACGGTTTACTTAATATCGATAACAATCGCGCTGAGCGAGCAGTAAAACCCTTCGTTATTGGCCGCAAAAACTGGCTGTTTAATGTTAATCATAATGGTGCTGAAACCAGCGCCATGCTTTACAGCATAATAGAAACCGCTAAAGCTAATGGATTTGTACCATTTGATTGCATCAACCACTGCTTAGGGATCTAGCATTTAATAATCTACCGTAACAGGTGTGATAGTAAGGTCCCACTTTGGTAACTCACTATTTCTGACTATTTTACTTTCCAGTTCTTCTTTTTCTCTGCCATCGAGTTTGACCCCTTTAGAGTAAACTTTATCGATCAAATTGACTACTGGGCTCATTGCTTTCCATGTCATTGTTTTTGTCCATTCTATTACCGTGTTGGCTGTACTCAGTAATGCGCCATTCCAATGTCTCTCTAACGATGACCAGACTCGTTCAATTGGATTATATTTACTATGATATGGCGGGTAGTAGACGTTTCGAACCTTTAATTTCGATTGCTCACTAAACGCTATTAATCTAGATAGGTACTGAGTACGACAGCCGCTATTTTCAGGGCCATTGTCTGAAAAAATAATGAGTTCTTCGACTTCTGGATTTTCACTTTTAACTAAATCCCACCACCATTCAATAGAGTCGCAAATGAAGTCACTTGTTTTACTTGAATTACCATAAAAAACATGAAATTGATCATTATCGAGGTTAAGAATTCCGAACGGAATCATTTTCTTTTTTATTTCCATATCATGATCTAATGCTTGAACAGCATCAGCACCACGAGATTGACCGTAACGGGAATACTCACCAACATTAACTGTCGCTTTACAATCGATGCTGATACGAATAACTTTTTTATGATCGGTTGTTTCTTTGTTGATTTTGTTTACGTTTTCAAAGATAGCGTCTGTTTGAGGGATTTTTTTTGAGGTTTAGTTTTTTGGACTCGTCGAAGTTTGTATCCCAGTCGATTTAATATGTCGTTAATGGTTCTTTCTTTAGGTAACTCTTCAGGTAGCCAGCCTTTTTCTTCAATTAGCTTTTTTCTGACCCCTTTCGCTGTAATTCGAGTATAAACAAACGTATTTTTTAACTTTGGGTCGGCTTGAGATTCAGGATCGACTAATGCTCTAATATCTCTTTCTAATTGAGGTTGACTCACTTCACTTCGAGGTTTTCCGTCATAGTGTCCGAAACATTCAAACCCCGTTTGTTCTTCATGAAGCCCAAGAGCAACAGCCTTCCGACACCAGCCGAACTCTGTTTCAGTTAAGCGTGGGCTTCCACAGCAGAAGGTTTTGGATACTTCAGCCATAAAAACTCTTTTCTCCATCCCATGAATTTTACTAGATGCAAGTTTAATTATCCGTTTGGACTCACTAGAAAGGTAAATTGAAGTAGACATTTGGCTGCAATCGTAAATTAAACTGTTTGGATTATACCTCGGTATAACCTAAGTCGCAGCATCCCTTAGAGCAATTGGCAAAATCACCACAAGATCTTGAATCACTACTTCCTTGGAATGTTGACCTTAACAAAAGCTAGATGTACTTCGTCACACGTTTACTCACAGAGCATTCATAATGCATGGTTATGTGATCTCTTAGGTTAGCGCAAGGCTGTTTTGGCTCTGATGATGCCGAATGCTTTATTTTCTAAACACATTATTTTCGTCACCATGTAAGTGCTTCGTAGTAATTATCTAATATTATTATTCTGAGAGTGTACTATTTTTCAGTGCGAGAGTGAGTTGGCCTTACAGAAGAAACGGGTTCATGAGAGAACCAGCTTATTATGATGTTACTGTTTAACTCTTAGAGAAAGAATCGAAGGTTTAGGCACTTTGCCAGTGCATCATAGGAAATACAGTCTATTAAATTCGACTTAGAATATTTTTAAATGGGTCATGTGCCTTAATAAGAATAAATTGTATTTTATTTAGGTAGTTGTATGCCGACACTTTTGATTTGATGGTCTTCAGCTTCAGCAACAATCCAGCGTAAAGATTTCCATTTAAATTGGTCACCTTTTACTGGAGAGTCACCGACGATTGAAGTGATGAGTTCATGTACTCTCCAGTTTATATTTTCTTCATCCAGTTCGAATGCATAGAGTGGGGCAAGGTCAGCAAGTTTGATTTCAGGATCGATAAAGAAATCACCTAAGAAACGAGTTGGATCTTGTGATGACTTAGACTCAGGAGGTTGGCTGAATAGCTCACTGAGAAGATTTAAGTGCTTTGGCATGCCTAATACACAAAGTGTATCATCGACCTCTAATTCTGTACTCCCTTTCGGGTGCAATAAACTATTTTCTCTGAACAGAGCGATAACTCTTGTTTCATCTGGCATTTCGAGTTTTTTTAACGGTTCGCCTATGCACCATTTTTGTGGCCCTAGTTTATAAACAAAAATTTCCCACTCAGATTTAGGGTATATTTCAACACCGGCCCGCGATATAGGTTCAGGTTTTGGTGGTAACTCTACCTTTGCTAATTTTGAAGCGAAGTTCAGTGATGTGCCTTGTACAATTAATGAAACTAGGACAACGAAGAAGGCAATATTGAAATACAGTTGTGCATTCGGAAGTCCTGCCATCATAGGAAATACGGCCAGAATAATGGGTACTGCGCCTCTAAGTCCTACCCATGAGATAAACCATCTTTGGCGTTTACTAAAGTGTTTGAAGGGAGCAAGACTGATCCACACTGAAATCGGGCGGGCGAAGAAAATCATGCCAAATGCTAATACGAGGCCAGGAATAATGATGTCATTTAATGATGAGGGAGTGAGAAGCAAACCAAGTATTAGGAACATACCAATTTGACTCATCCAGGTCATACCATCTAATACATTTAAAATGGCATGTTTGCCTCTTGTTGGGTTGTTACCAAGAATAAGGCCTGTAAGGTATATCGATAGGATGCCACTCCCACCTAAGTCTGTGCTGATAGCATAGATGATTAAGCCACCACTTATCGCCAAAATTGAATATAAACCTTCATCTAATTGAGTGTGATTAATCAGTTGCCACAATAGCCACCCGCCACCGAAGCCAAGACCAATCCCTACTGAAAAATGTTTAAAGAAGTTCCAGACTAGCATCCAAGCAGTGTGTTCTTGTCCAAGTGTGGAAAGTAGGCTGATGAGAGTTACAGTTAAAAATACCGCCATTGGATCATTACTACCAGATTCAATTTCTAATGTGGCGCCAACTCTTTCGTTTATGCTTCTCCCTTTTAAAAGTGAAAACACCACAGCAGCATCTGTGGAGCCTACAATCGCACCAATTAATAAACCTTGTAAAAGTGTTAGATCAAAGAGCCATTGTGCGAGCAAGCCTGTAAGTAGAGTTGTAAGAGCAACACCTATTGTTGCTAAGGATAGGGCTGGCCAGAGAGCGACTTTAAAACTGGCAACACGTGTACGCATACCACCATCGAGCAAAATTATGGCAAGAGCTAAATTGCTAATGATGTAGGCAAGCGAGAAGTCATCAAAATGAATACCGCCGATACCATCCACTCCGGCCATCATACCTACGACCAGAAACACTAATAAGATCGGCACGCCTAGGCGGGAAGAAACTGGGCTGAGCATGACACTAATAGCAATAAGTGTAGCGCCAATGAAAAAGAGATTGTTGATGGTTTCTTGTCCCACTTTTTCTCCTCTTTACTCTGATGAGTCTATAGCATAGTTAATCTAAATCGGCTTCACAATCTCCATTTGTCTATTCATTTTTACCATGTATTTATGACAAACGTTATATCATTAAAAAGACTTTATTGAGAAAACGAAATGACTGAATAGATAAATCATGATTCCAGCAACCATTAATACATTCATTGAACTAAATTTTTGTTGTGCTTGAATGACGTTTTGAGGGGTTGGATGAGCCCCATATTTAAATTTAGGCGTTGATTGTTTTTGTTGCTGATATATTCGTGGTCCGCCAAGCTCTACGTTAAGTTTAATCGCAGTTAACTCAATCACTTTTGAATACACCCCATATTTTGTTTTATGCATAACTGAGCTCATTAGCTGTGTCAGTGCTTTCATATTAGTGACAGAAAAGAGTAGGAGGTAAACAGAATAAGGAATGATAAAAATGATCTGATTAATTAAGAAAGGCAGTGCTGAAAAAGATTTAAACGCTGAGTTAGTTTGTGGCCACGCATAATCGAGTTGCTTAAATAGTGCAGTAATCATAACTGCATCAATACCACCGGCTAAAAAGCTAAATATGACCAAACTGCTCGATGTGCTTGAAATTTGTGCCATCTTTTCAATGCAGGCTTTACTCAAGCCAACTGGAGATAAACTGGTTGTCTCTCGTTGACACCACAGTGAAAGATTGTGTTTGGCCGAATCTGTGTGGCCTTCATGAATGAGTACAGCGATGCGCCTAGACTCTCTAATAAATCCGTTGTCGGCAAGGCAAATAAAGAGTATTAGTGCTTCAAAAAAGAATGGAAAAGCGGCTAATTCGATAAAAAAAGAAATAATGAACCAAATTGGAAAAACAAGAAAAATAGATGAAAGGCTTCCTGCAATCGCTTTTTGTTGAGCTGAGCGTTGAGGTCGATTCACTTTTGACGAAAATCTTTTCGCCATTTCGATGTAAAAATATAAAGGCTGATACTTTCGAGGGATTCTTATTAGCGAAGATAAGATCACCATCAAAAGTAACAAGCCAATGTTTTGATAAAAGGCTAAATCCGTTTGTATTGCTCTTAAAAAAGTATCAAACATTGGCTCACTATTATTCCTTTACCAAAAGTTACAATAACTCCACTAATGCTAGTACAACCAATGCTGAATGTTGGCCCGCTTTTACAATGTATGAATCAAAATCAACAGCTGAGTCACTATTGGCATTGTCTGACAAAGAACGGATTACAACAAAAGGGATGTTGAATTTATGGCAAACTTGAGCAATCGCTGCGCCTTCCATTTCACAAGCAGCCATGGTTGGGAAGTTGGCTAACATCGTTTTTGTACGCTCTGGATCGCATACAAAAGTATCGCCAGAACAGATTAGGCCTAGCTTGGATTTAACTTGTCCGACTTTTTCAATGGCGCCTTGAGTCAGGTGTAATAAATGATCATCAGCTTTAAATGCTGCAGGATTTTGCGGTAGCTGACCGATTTCATAGCCAAAAGCAGTAAGATCTGCATCATGATGGCGAACTTCAGAAGAAACAACAATATCACCGATATCAAGATCATCATCAAAACCGCCTGCCGATCCCGTGTTAATAATTTTCTCAGGGTTAAACATTTGAATAAGTAGAGTCGCCGCCATACTTGCTGCAACTTTGCCAATGCCAGAGCGAGTAATTACCAGCTCATGGTTTGCGTATTTGCCACTGACAAATTCAATACCAGCAATAGTCTGAGTTTGTTTGTTTTCTAATACTTCAATTAAGTGAACTACTTCCGGCTCCATAGCGCCGATTACACCGATTTTCATGTTTAAACCTGTATAAAAATATATAAGTCTCTAATTTACCATAGACAGTTTGTAACCCAAAGAATTTGGATGAGTACTATTATTTATAAAAACTGTTCCTTTGAGGTAGATTACATTGAGTATTAAACAAAGTGACAAACTAGAAGCCAGTATTTACGATAATCAAAATGCTACAGAGCATCTTACTCCCTCAAGTAGTACTTTTATGAGTGAAAATAAAATATGGTCGTACTGCGAAAGTAAATCAACTTGTTCTAGCAAGTTTATAGGAGTAAGCACACCCATGCCTTTAGCTGAGCCATATGATACATCTATTAGAGATTCACTGACTATAATGAATAAGTATGCCCTTGAAGCCGAAGAATCCTATTCGAGTAGTACTTCATCAATGCAAATAGTAAGTCAGCTATTCTATGGCGCACATGAAAAGAATGTAAATTTCATTCAAATTAGTTGTTGTTTAAAAAAGTTCACTACTGAAGTTCACTCCTCTAAGCTTTATGGTTATTTGAAAGATCTTAATGCATGCATACCTAATTCGAAACGCTTTATATTTGTAGCCCAGCCAAAAACAAGCCTAGAAGAGCAAGTCGTAGAGTATGTTTTGGGGGTTCACGATTCGACTCAAGTAAAACGTTATAATGAAAAGGGTGAGACACTTTCCTCACACAGTTTACTGAGAGAGATATTCCACCCTGTTCAAGTGTTCCAGGTTGTTGGTTCTATATATACCCATTTTCTGCATCCTCTAACACAAATGGCAATTCGGTCGTGAGCTTTGCCATTCCTTTAGGAAAAACAATCCCAAATTCAGCTAACAAACCGCGAATTTGATTTCCTAGTGCCGTTCGGCTT
>NZ_JAFEUN010000150.1 GCF_016900895.1 Parashewanella hymeniacidonis | reverse complement strand
GGAGAGCATTTTTAGCACCAAAAACGACCAGAAACCGTAGGTTCACTATATCATTTCTGGTCGAAATTGAATGTATCAAAGAGCTATATTGTATTAGCGATCATAATGTTAGATGTTTTTCATGGCCGACTAATTAACACGCTAGTTACTCAACTAAAATTTGTATACCTGACATATAGAAATAATAACGTTCATGTGCTTGAAGTGAAAAATTAGAATTTATTGTGCTAATTGCCGTGTTCGGCTGATGAAAAATAACTGTCTATCAGTTAATATGCTTTCCATATTTAGAGTAATTAACGATTTAAGAGAAAATGGCAGAGACAAAACGCAAAATTCTTGCAACTTATGCGCTTCCATATGCTAATGGCTCAATCCATTTAGGTCATATGTTAGGCTTTATTAAAACTGATATCTGGTCAAGGTATCAAAAATTACGTGGACATGAATGCCACTTTATTTGTGCCGATGATGCGCATGGTACGCCGATCATGCTTTCTGCACAAAAGCAGGGGATATCTCCTGAAGAAATGATTGCTGCCATTCAAAAAGAACACGAAGCCGACTTTGCAGATTTTAGAATCGAATTTGATAACTATCATTCAACTCACAGTGATGAAAACCGTGAGTTAGCGAGTGAAATTTATTTGAAGTTAAAAGCAAATGGTCACATTAAGACTAGAACTATTTCTCAGCTATTTGACCCTGAAAAGTCAATGTTCTTACCAGATAGATTTGTAAAAGGCACTTGCCCTAAGTGTAAATCAGAAGAGCAATATGGCGACAACTGTGACGCTTGTGGTGCCACTTATAGCCCGACGGATCTATTAAACCCTAAGTCTGCAGTTTCTGGTGCGACTCCAGTAATGAAAGATTCTGAGCACTATTTCTTTGATTTACCAGCTTTTGAAGAAATGCTCAAAGAATGGACTCACTCCGGTTCTTTGCAACAGGAAATGGCAAACAAACTTAACGAATGGTTTGAACAAGGCTTACAACAATGGGACATCAGCCGTGATAAGCCATATTTCGGTTTTGAAATTCCTGAGGCTAAAGGAAAGTACTTCTACGTTTGGTTAGATGCGCCAATCGGTTACATGGGCTCGTTTAAAAACCTGTGTGATAAACGTGGCGACTTAAATTTCGATGAGTTTTGGTCAAAAGACTCTACCGCTGAGGTATATCATTTTATCGGTAAAGATATCATGTATTTCCACAGCTTATTTTGGCCAGCTATGCTAAACGGCTCTGGTTATCGTGAGCCTACGAACGTTTACACTCACGGTTTTGTTACAGTTAACGGCGCTAAGATGTCCAAGTCTAAAGGTACTTTCATTAAGGCTCGTACTTATTTAGATAATTTAGATCCTGAATATTTACGTTATTACTATGCTGCCAAGCTAAGTAGCCGCATTGATGATTTAGATTTAAATCTTGAAGACTTTGCACAACGTGTAAACTCTGATCTTGTAGGTAAATTGGTTAACTTAGCGTCACGTACTGCTGGATTTATTAAGAAACGCTTTGATGGAAAACTTGCCAAGCTCGAAGATACAAGCCTAGTTGAACAGTTTATAGCTAAAAAAGATGTCATTGCTGAATGCTATGAAAGCCGTGAGTTTGGCAAAGCCATGCGTGAAATAATGGCACTGGCTGATATCGCTAATGCTTACGTAGCTGAAATGGAACCTTGGAAGCTGGTCAAAGCTGAAGAGACATTAGAACAAACGCATCAAGTTTGCTCGAATGCTCTGAACTTATTCCGTATTCTTGCGACATATTTAAAACCTGTATTACCTCGTTTATCTGCGGATGTTGAAGCCTTCTTAAAAATTGAGCTTACTTGGGAAAGTTTAGAAGCAGATTTCAGTGGCCATGAAATCAATGCTTTCAAAGTAATGATGCAGCGTGTAGACATGGACAAAGTTGCGAAGATGGTTGATGATTCAAAAGAAAATCTTATCGTGACGACGCCAAAAGTTACTGAGGATAAGTCAGTAGAGCAATCTTCAAATCCATTGGCTGATGATCCTATCAGTGACACAATCCAATTTGATGATTTTGCCAAGCTAGATTTACGTATTGCAAGAATTGCAAAAGCTGAACATGTTGAAGGTGCTGATAAACTGCTTAAGTTCCAATTAGATTTAGGCGGCGAAACCAAGCAAGTCTTTGCTGGTATTAAGTCAGCTTACCAACCTGAAAATTTAGAAGGCAAATTAACTGTAATGGTTGCGAACCTTGCTCCTCGAAAAATGCGCTTTGGCATTTCAGAGGGTATGGTGTTAGCTGCTGGCCCTGGTGGTAAAGATTTATGGATTCTTGAACCACACGAAGGTGCCCAGCCCGGTATGCGAGTTAAGTAATTTTATTCGTACAAAAAACCACTGCATTACAGTGGTTTTTTATTTCATTTTATACTCTAATTGGCAGCAAAACACTCTAACCAACTGTAATGGAACGAACTACCCCTTCGCAGTTTAACCTTTAAAATCAAAAATTTAACTACATCGAAAAACTCAGAATTTACTCATATTTAAAATATATTAACTTTCTTAACCATCAAAAGTGTAAAGTATTTTTATGGAGGTATTTTGAGTCAGTATGAAATTGAGTTAAATTTTTTCCAACTTAACTTTAAGCAGATAAGCAGACAATTAAAATTAACTTTCTTTAATCTTTTCCGTGATGATAATGACATAGAATTAAAACTAAATTAATTATGATGCGAGGCTGAGTGTGCGTTTATCTCCTAAATTTATATTTATTATTTACATGTCTCTTCTCTTAGGTGCGTGTTCATCTACTCCAGCAGTACCGAAGAAAGTGCTTGTAACCAAAACAGTAAAGACCACACAAGCGAGTTTACCGACAGTAAAATTTTTTGATCATACCGATGCTCAAGCTATTGCATCTTTACCTGTGTATGCTCAGTGTCAAATTCAAGTGGGTTTAAAAATTAACCCTGTAACAGGGCTTCATTTAGCTACCGATGATACGTCCAAAAGAGTGCAAATGTGTGCTGCTGAAGCGGTTAAAAATAAAGCAAATGTTTTGATTCTACCGGAGTTGTCTTTGTCTTACCCTCAACCTCTAAGAGACAAAATAATTCAAAAGCTCAAAACGATAGCAAAACAGCATGACATGGTCATCATCGCAGGGTCTTATTACGATGATAACAGGTATAGTCGCACTCCTATCATAGGAAAAAACTGGATAGAACTCGGCTATAAGATCCGCCCATCATTTTATGAAGCTTCACCACGAAACGGCTTAGGAATGCGTCAAGGCAAATATCTCACCGTCGTTGAAACTAAATACGGCAACATCATGCCACTAGTCTGTGTTGACTTAATCAGCGATGCTGTGAATTATCAAATAAGAAGACTTGCAGCAGAGCATAAGATTGATGTCCTTGCCAACATTAACTATAACCCTGCTGCATGGGAATTTTTGCTCGAAGCCAACAGTATTGTGAGAAGACACCCTATTTTTGCAACTGTAACAAATGTCTCTAGTGTTTTCGGTCAAAAAAGAAGATGTATAAAGTCAGGAGATAATGGTCTATGTGGCGGAAACACTGGCGTTTTAGCGAATATTCGCAATAATGATCTTGCTTGCCCGAATTGTGATTCCGTTTTGCAAGAATACCTGCCAAGAAACTTTCTACTTAAAGGTCGAAAAAGGTTAGCTTATGACAATGTTGTTGCCACAATTCCCCCGATAAAACAGGGGTTGCTTGTATATAAGTTAAATCTAAACCTTAAACGAATTCCACTAGCTGCCAATGCACCAGATCAGGGCTACCCACCTATTAGCGATCTTAAATTTGTTTCACTCAATTAGTTGGTACGCATTATATACCCATACTTGAAGATGCATGTTTCAGGGCTTTTTCAGCGCCAATTCTTTGAGGCGCATTAGCGAAGGAATATCGGGATTCTTTCGAGCTAATGTAACAAAGAAGAATTGGCGCTGAGAAGTCCACGCAGTGCGAGTTGCACAGCTTGTTACTCTTCGTTGCCAATGCTAACAATAGTTCACTATTGCCGCACACCGTCGCCTTGATTAACAAGTTGTGCATTCTCGCTGAAATCGAGCATCTTCAGGTATCATGGGTATAGCTGTCATTGATGCTCAAGACAGCTATAAATCATCTAGATGTTTTACCTTACTCTAGGGAATACATAATGAGTGCCGCAAGTACCATTGTCTTGATAGAACCGATAAATGTTTTCAAACTGATCATGAGAACGTTTAATTATTCTAATCCCTTGATTAATAACCCCAAGTAAATCAGGCTCTTCATCTTGAACCCAGTAAGCTAGTCCTTCTGCATTTGTATCACTTTCATTCAGAGAGTGAACATCTATCATTGTTAAATCTTTAGCGTCATCAATTGATTGACCAAAAGCTAGTGTAACCTTCAGCAATTGCATCGACTTTGTGTTGACGAAGCAATTCACGAGCTTTACCTTCTAACTTAGACACAATTGTTAATTTTAAATCACCTTTATACTGATGATTTAAATCTTGCAGTGCCGTACCCTCATCCATCACAGCGACTTTCGACCCCTTTGGTAGTTTTTTCAGTGTAGCAAAAGGCGAATCTTTTAACACCGTGAACCCTCGTTGAACATCAAGGTAAGGTTCCGAAGCCGTTGCGTAATCAGGTTTAGCTTGAGTATTTATGTTTGAGATACCATGAGCAGAAACATCAATTTCATAATGGTTAATTTTGTCGCTAGCTGTTTGGAGTGGACTAGGTATTAGTCTGAGTTGTAAATCCTCTTTTTTTGCAATATCAATAAAAAATTTCACAACCGCACAGGACATATCCTGTTGAACGCCAACATGAAGGTAACCCGAATGTATTGTAAACACGGATGCGTAAGACATTGAGCATTGAAATGAAGTGAATGCAATGAGAGTTAGCTTCTTTACTCACTTCATAATATTTCCGCCTATTCAGCTGAGCTAATAAATGAGTTTGAATGCACGTTAAAAACATACACAACGCATTTTTAGGACAATAACACTTACATTTGCTTTGATGAGTATCTTTTTTGTATATGGTATGAGCTTTATAAGAGAACAAAGTTTTTTGGTATTTAAGATGGAAAATTTCTGAGAGTTTGCTTGAATTAAAGATAAATAAAATGAAGAAAAGGATTTCTTTGTGCGCTTTCAATATCAGGTAGATCAGGACATCGTTGAGCTAAAAGCGAGTAACTGGTTTGGAATGGAAGAGTTGTTCCTCAATGGACAGTCGGTTAAAAAAGTTTTTAACTTTTCCCCTTCTAGCGATCATAAAATTAAATTATCAAATGGGCATAATTGTCGTTTTCAAATGTTTGTCGACCCGACTCATAACAATGTGGTTTGCAGAGTGTACAAGAAAGATCAATTGCTCGCACGTTTAACACAAAATCAAAACAAACAAGACACAGTAAACCGTATTGTTAACTGTGCCTTAATTGCGATTGGTCTAGGCTTTATTGCTTTATTTAGCTTACAAATTTAAGCCTTGTGGTAAAATGCCGTAAGATTTTAGGTTCGTACTCAAAATCTAAGCCTCTGAGCTTGTCTCGGCGTTTATATACTTCGATAAGCGCATCAGCGATATAATCCATATGATCATTCGTATACGTTCGCCTTGGAATTGTTAGTCTCAGTAATTCAAATGGGGAACATTTCTGAACACCAGTTTCGGGATCTCTTCCGAGCAACAGTGAACCGATTTCAACACCTCTGACCCCTGCTTCAAGATAGAGCTCATTCGCCAATGAATGGGCTGGAAATTGCTCTGCTGGAATGTGTGGCAAGAACTTTTTAGCATCGACGAATACAGCATGTCCGCCTGTAGGGTATTGGATTGGTACCCCACCTTCTTTTAGACGTTCGCCTAAATAAGCCACTTGGTTAATACGGTAATTAAGCATATCTTCGTTTGTGCATTCTTGAAGCCCTACAGCTAACGCCTCCATATCTCGCCCTGCTAGACCTCCATAAGTAACGAACCCTTCCATCGGTACACATCGACTTTGGCAAGCTTGAAAAAGTTCCTTGTCATCTCGAATACAGAGTAAACCACCGATATTCACCATTAGGTCTTTTTTGGCTGATAATGTGAGCATGTCTGCATTTAAATAGATTTCAGTAACAATTTCTTAAATAGACTTAGTTTCATAACCCTGCTCTCTTTGTTTAATAAACCATGCATTTTCACAGAAGCGAGCTGAATCAATCACAATTGGAATTTTGTGTTGTCTAGCAATCTCAGAGACAGACTTAATATTCTCCATTGATATTGGCTGTCCTCCAGAGCTATTACAGGTAATGGTAATAATAACGCCTGCAATATTATCAGCACCATTAGAGGTAATCTGACTTTTTAACGTTTCAAGATCAAAGTTACCTTTCCACGGATAATATACTTGAATATCCAACGCTTTTTTGGTTAGTGTATTTATCGCTTTCGCACCATTTAACTCTACATGGGCAGCAATAGTATCGAAGTGATAATTGGAGATAAAAACAGGATTTTCACCTTGGCATTTTTCAATTAGGGGTATTGCGCCCATCTCTTACCTTCGTAACGATGCCATCTTTTTTGACATTCCATAAAATTCTTTTACACATAATAACCCGAACTGCTTGATCCTAAAAAAGGGGGTTACCTAAAGGTTTAGCTCTCTTTCGAGTTCTGTTAATGCATCCATGGACAAACTCCCATCTCTACCTAACGAGTCCAACACGCTCATGAATGCATTTACCGTCTTATGATAATGGCATTCCTGCGCCATAAATAACCCAAATGTTTCGTTACCACTTTTCGCCGCTGCCAGCTCCTTGAATGCCTCTTCCGACAAAGATTTTTCTCTCAACAACTCGGCCAACACCGTCATAAATGCCGTTACCACTTCATTACGACCGTTTTGCAACGCCAGAAATAACCCTGGTGTTTCGTTGCCACCTTTCGCTGCTGCCAGCTCTATGAACTTATCTTCTGATAACTTCCCTTCCTTCAGTAACTCCGCCAGTACTTTGATAAACGCAGCCACCGTATCATGATAACCATTTTGCAGCGCCAGAAATAGTCCAGGCGTTCCGTCACCATCTTTCCCCGCTGCCAGCGCTATGAACTTATCTTCTGATAACTTCCCTTCCTTCAGTAACTCCACCAGCACCTTCATAAACGCAGTCACCGTCTCATGATGACCATTTTGCAGCGCCAGAAATAGTCCAGATATTTCGTCACCATCTTTCGCTGCTGCCAGCGCTATGAACTTATCTGCTGATAACTTCCCTTCCTTCAGTAACCCCGCCAGCACCTTCATAAACGCAGCCACCGTATCATGATGACCATTTTGCAGCGCCAGAAATAGTACAGGCGTTCCGTCACCATCTTTCCCCGCTGCCAGCGCTATGAACTTATCTTCTGATAACTTCCCTTCCTTCAGTAACTCCACCAGCACCTTCATAAACGCAGCCACCGTCTCATGCTGACCGTTTTGCTGCGCTAGACATAGCCCAGGTGTTCCGTTACGTCTTTTTCCCGCTGCCAGCTCTATGAACTTATCTGCTGATAACTTCCCTGCCTTCAGTAACTCCACCAGCACCTTCATAAACGCAGCCACCGTCTCATGCTGACCTTTTTGCAGCGCCAGAAATAGTCCAGGTATTTCGTCACCATCTTTCGCTGCTGCCAGCGCTATGAACTTATCTGCTGATAACTTCCCTGCCCTCAGTAACTCCA
>NZ_JAFEUN010000015.1 GCF_016900895.1 Parashewanella hymeniacidonis | reverse complement strand
CAGGGAACTGAATATAAGGCTGAATTAATCCCAGCCAAGTAATGAGTTTAAACAACAAAATGCTCAATCGAAGATGAAAATCAGCCAGTAAAAACAGTTAAGCACTAAGAGCTTTGAGCTCGTCGTACAGGTTTGTTTACTGGTTCGCGTAAATATCAGAGAGCCTGAGTTCGCTACTCAACATTGAGCTCGTACATAAGTACGCATTTATTCATCGATTAATAACAGTTTGTTGTTGACACGTGGGGAGTCCACATAAGTGCTTATATTGCCTCAATTCACCTGACAGGGTTAAGGTATTGTCTACTCCTTCATGCGAAGAAGAACGATGAAACCGGTAAAGTGAGTGACGCAAGAAACCTGCTTAGTGACAGTCTGCGCAATTTGGATTTTGCTTGTAAATTATGGGGATTATTTAAGGCATTGATCAGCGATGCCATCTCAAGTATCACTTCATTATCGACTAGTGAAGGTGATCTGATATTGAATAAAATCAACGAAGAAGTCACTTCGTTTTTTAATCAAGTCATGCAAATGGATACTTTCACTTTACGACAAGAGGCTATTTTAGCTGGAAAGTATCCATAATTTCAGGTGAAAATGAACTCCGAAACTTGAGTTATTAATAAAAAATAAAGAGTCATTAAAGAAAAGAATATATACCCATGATACCTGAAGATGCTGAAATCGAGCATCTTCAGGTATCATGGGTATATACGTCTAACTCACTTTATGTATGACAAAAAAACGTCAACACAAATCATGACGGTTTTAGCGTTCTCAATCAGAGTAATCTAAGCTTTTAATGCTGTGACATCTGTTTTGTCAAGGTCTGCGCCTCTGCTTGACCTTCCATGCTCAGTGATAACTCTAACGTGTTAATGTTCGCTAAAATTATTTGGGGTAGCTAAGGGTAAGCAGCGCTTATTTAATGGCTTAACACTGTTTCTAAGGTCGTTGAACGCTTTTATTTGTGGCATTAAACTTTTTGCGTTTGTTTCTGTTAGTTCAGTAGGATTTATGACCTCCCCACCATCGGTTAAATCAGTGCCATAATTTATCGTACTGTTACCACATACAGTAATTACGGCATTATTAGCTACGTGCGCACCGATGAAGTTGTTATCTCTCCCATTATTAACGGCTATATCTGCATTTTCGGCCGCTGAACCATATAACAAATTAACGCCACCAGACAGGGTTATCTGAGCATCTTTTGCCGCTGATTCAAATACCTTAACCCAGCCACCAGACAGGGTCATCTGAGCCTCATTTGCCGCTGAACCAGCTAGCAAAGTAATGCTACCAGGCAGGGTCATAATATGAGCACCTTTTGCCGCTGAACCATATAACAAATTAACGCCACCATCAACGCCACCAGACAGGGTTATCTGAGCATCTTTTGCCGCTGAATCATGTATATAATTCCAGCCACGAGACACGGTTATCTGAGCCTCTTTTGCCGCTGAACCATATATATAATTCGTGCCACCAGACAGGGTCATCTGAGAATCTTTTGCCGCTGAATCATATACCAAATTAGTGCCACTAAATAGCCTTATATCCGCACAAAAACCCTCATGACCCGATAAATCTTGATTTTCTATTACTCTGTCCACAGGACATCCAGATGAATCACCGTAGCCAAAGCCATCAGCAACCCCTAAATTATATTGAGCCCCAGCATTTCCTTGATTGGTCGATTTTGTTAACGTTTTAACGGATTCAACATTAGAATCTGTTTTTTCGTTTGTATTTCCAGCTTGCACAAAACCGCACTGGCTCATCAATAACAGACCACTAATAGTGGTTTGTAGGATTCTCTTAAATGTCATCAGTTCCTCACTTCAGATAAATGCCAATCCCCGATATTATCAGACCATAAAACGTAACCTTTCACCAAGCTCCTCTTGTTTTTTTGTGAAACAAGTCACTTGACCTAGCATTGTTACTTGAACGATCTTTTTATGGTGTTTTATGTACACATGAAAAACAAAAAATGCTTCGAGAAAGATGCTCCACAACCTGCCAATTTGAAAGATGCTAATTTGCTGATTCAAGAGTTATGGCAAAAACTTCGGGAATACGAAGATAGGTTAAACCTAGAAAACTCAGTTGGGTACGTTTTCAAGCGCAGAAAAAATTATCGGTAGCAAGGCAGAACGTGCAGCAAGTAGTTAATCTACTTGCAAATGTTCTAACGTAGATAACGGCAATTTTAGCCAGCTTGTAAGCGTAGAGCGATTCACCCAATAGGTGGTAAAATTTAATCAGATTATTTTTTTACTTTCATAAGCTTAAAAAGTTATTTAGCGTTCAACTGAGTTTTTTAGGTTAAAGCCGTCTTCTCAGAATTCATCAAAATCTCCGTCATCAGATACACCTGAAGCTAAGGCCGATAGAAAAAAGCTCAAACGCCTCGTAGCAGAAATAAGGTGGGCGCTCAGCCAGGCCACACGGGGCACAGAAGACCTTTAGCTGAACTGTCGGATGATGACATTGTAATTGAGTGCAAGCCTCAGTCTTATTGCAGTGCTTGTCATCACTCGGTTAAGGTAAATAATAAAATCTTCGATACGCATTATAGTAACCTTTGCAACGATTATTAGAGCTAATCATTCTAAGGTATTAAGTTAGAACAAGAACACATCAAGACTCAATTATTTCCCATTCCTCTGGGTTAAAATTTCCAATGTTACCAATTAATAATTTTTTTACGTCTTCATGCTCCAATCGTGAGGCATATTCAAAGGCTGTCCGTCCCGCTTTGTCTTGAATATCCGCCTTAGCTCCAGCGCTCAAAAGTAGTCTGACAATCTCGGTATACCCGCTTGCTGAGGCACATTCAATGGCTGTCCATCCCTCTTCATCTTGAATATCCGTCTGAGCCTTAGCGCCCAAAAGTAGGTTGACAATCTCGGTATGCCCGAATTGTGAGGCAGATTTAAGGGCTGTCCATCCCGCGTTGTCTTGAATATCCACCTTAGCTCCAGCGTCCAAAAGTAGTTTGACAATCTCGGTATGCCCGTTGTGTGAGGCACGTTCAAGGGCTGTCCATCCCTCTTTATCTTGAGTATCCACCTGTGCTCCAGCGTCCAAAAGTAGTTTGACAACCTCGGCATGCCCGTATCGTGAGGCAGCTTTAAGGGCTGTCCATCCCTCTTCATCTTGAGTATCCGTCTGAGCCTTAGCATTCAAAAGTAGTTCGACAATCTCGGTATGCCCGTTTAGTGAGGCACGTTCAAGGGCTGTCCATCCCGCTTTGTCTTGAATATCCGTCTGAGCCTTAGCATTCAAAAGTAGTTTGACAATCTCGGTATCCCCTTTGTTTGAGGCACGTTCAAGGGCTGTCCACCCCTCTTTATCTTGAATATCCGTCTGAGCCTTAGCGCTCAAAAGTAGTTCGACAATCTTGGTATGCCCGTTTAATGAGGCACATTCAAGGGCTGTCCATTCCTCTTCATCTTGAATATCCGTCTGAGCCTTAGCGCTCAAAAGTAGTTCGACAATCTTGGTATGCCCGTGTCGTGAGGCACATTCAAGGGCTGTCCATTCCTCTTCATCTTGAATATCCACCTGAGCCCCAGCGTTCAAAAGTAGTTTGACAACCTCGGCATGCCCGTATCGTGAGGCAGCTTTAAGGGCTGTCCATCCCGCTTTATCTTGAATATCCACCTTAGCCCCAGCGCTCAAAAGTTGTTCGACAATCTTGGTATGCCCTTGTCGTGAGGCACGTTCAATGGCTGTCCATCCCGCTTTGTCTTGAATATCCACCTTAGCCCCAGCGCCAAGAAGTAGTTCGACAATCTTGGTATGCCCGTTTAGTGAGGCACATTCAAGGGCTGTCCATTCCTCATTATTTTGAATATCCGTCTGAGCCTTAGCGCTCAAAAGTAGTTCGACAATCTCGGTATGCCCGTTTAGTGAGGCACATTGAAGGGCTGTCCATTCCTCTTTATCTTGAATATCCGTCTGAGCCTTAGCTCTCAAAAGTAGTTTGACAATCTGGGTATGCCCGTGTCGTGAGGCAGATTTAAGGGCTGTCCATCCATCTTCATCTTGAATATCCACCTTAGCCCCAGCGTTCAAAAGTAGTTCGACAATCTCGGTTTGCCCGTTTAGTGAGGCACATTCAAGGGCTGTCCATCCGTTCTCATCCTTTTTATATAAATTAACCCCATTTTTTAAAAGACCAATTACCGCATCTTTATTCCCTCCTCGGCAAGCGGAAAATAAATCAGCACTACTTCTATTTAGGCATGTTTCATATTCAGCAGCTTTTCTTGTAATTTCACCTTTTTTTTCACCTTTTTTTAGTTTCTCTGCAGGTTGAAACTTATACTGATCATCCTTAATTAACACATTAAACACCTTTTCTATTCGTGCGGGGGAATTTTCATCTTTGAGTACAAGCCTGATTGCTTGCGATTTATGTGCGGCCATAGCTATGGTTGTAACGATAGATGATGGTGAGTCAGTGTCTAAATACATGACATCACCTCCTTCTACAATTACCTCCTTAACAGAATACTCTTTTCCAATTGCAGTAACTTTCTTACATTCTAATGCATCACCGCTATCGCATAATGGAGGTTGCACCAATGAAATCTCACAGCTTTCACCTTTAAATGTAGACATAGACGTAGACATAGACGTAGACATAGAATCTCCAACCTTTATTACTGTAAAACATTTAATTAATTAATTAGAGGCTGTTGATATTTGTTCAATAATTCAGACATTCAAAACCCACCCTTTTTCTTAAATCTCAGAGCAAGATGACATTGACATATATACCCATGATACCTGAATATGCTCGATTTCAGCGAGAATGCACAGGTTGTTAATCAAGGCGACAGTGTGCGGTAATAGCAGTCAATTGTTAGCACTGGCAACACAGAGTAACAAGCTGTGTAACTCGCACTGCATGGTTCTCTCAGCACAAATTACTTTTTGTTACATTGGCTCCAAAGAATCCCGATATTCCTTCACCAATGCGCCTCAAATAATTTGCGTTGAGAAAGTCCTGAAACATGCATCTTCAGGTATCATGGGTATACAACCTCTAATAAAAAAATACCCAAGGTTATAAAATATTCTTTTACACCCTAAAATAAAAACAAATTATATTTCATCTCTAATCGCCCAATGACAGCTGTATAGATTATGGGATTATCTGTGTACGTCTCCGACGATATGTATTGATAGTGAAGTGAGGTATCTATGAACGATAATCCCACTACATAAGATAAGTACCTCAGGAAAACACCAATCCCCGAGATTATCAGGCCATTAAAGGCCCGCTCAGAAATGTCCTCACATTTAAATGAAATGCTCAAATGAGGCATCAAATATTACCGCTTAAAATCAGCATTTAGATCCAAGTAAAAACCATAACAGCAAAAGTGAAAGGCACAATCAAGAGCCTCTTTGCTCGCCGCAGCCGCACTATGCTTGGCAAGGCAGGTACTTACACCAGCAAAGCAGCAAACATCAGGCCAACATCAACAGCTCATAATGTAATGTAATTGACTGTAACCCTTGGTGCATAAGGCTTGTAGTAAATCTAACGCTTGCAGTAGTGGCCTGTTTAGGGCTATATTAGTTGGGCAGTACAGGCAGAGGTGCCGATGATTGCCCAGCTTTGCAAAAAACAGATAAATTTATCGGGTTAGATATTGGTTTCTGTAGTCGGGTAATAAAGGTTCATCCTCTATGACTCTGTAGACCTGATTAGTACGTTGAAACTTTAGGTATCGAAAGCCTAAAGTTTAATACTGATTCACTCTTAAAGGCATTTTTTTAAGAAAATTAAGTAATAAAGGTCATACCGAACGAAACACTCTTATGGACAAATGCTTGCTGCAATTTGTTTAAAATTAATACTTATTTATGTGCCCTATACTATTTTTATATGGAACGCAAGAGCAATTCGCTTAAGTACCCCTATAAGGATAGTAAGATGCAATCAAAAATTCTGGACATAAAAAATTATAATGTAGAGCTACAAACAAATGCTGCTGATACAACTACAGATGTAATTCAGTCTGTTATGTCTGAAGCCGGTGAGTATGGTTTTGTAGTTTTTAAACTTGATGAAAACCGCAAACAAAAGCCACACTTCCATACCTATGGTGATATTGATATATTCATGGTGGTAGAAGGTTCTGGTATTTTACATTTAGCAGAAGTCAAAGATGATCAAATTGTTTCAGGCTCTAATGAGTCTCTTCAGTTAAAACAAGGAGATATATACTCTGTAAAGCCATATTTTTTACATAGCATAGAAACTAAAAATGAACCTATTGTGATTGCGAATATTGCACCTCTTGCTCACAGTGATTTAAAAGAGGGAAGAAAGAATCAAATTGCCGTTGATCTTTTTTTCACGAAAAACTAGGCTCTAAAGCATCCAAATAGAGTTATTTATCTTATCATGTGCCAGTCAAACCAACTGGCACATTACAGTTTAATTATGTTCAGTTGTCATACAGATATTATTGTAAATGCAAGTTAACCACTGTGTATTAATCACTGTATGTTTCTTAATTACTTAAAAAACACCTCCCATCTTATCTATTGTTTTATCGAAGATAGTTATGAAAGCAATGGCTCAAAACCATTTTGGGGCAAAAGTTGGTTAAGAAAGTGCTTCGCACTTTAAAACGTCGCGGGCTTTCCACCCACACCCGAGCAAAGAGGAAACGCAGTAACGACAGTTTTGTATGTCGGTAATTCTCCAGCAAATCCCTTCTTGCATCCTCCCCCATGCCGCCCCACAAAGTTAAACGTTATTCCTCTTATGATAAAAAATACCTAACGTTTCCGATGGTGCATCCATACACCTCGTAACCTAGTGCAGCATCCATGCTGCACTTACTCTATTTTTCACCAACGAAGAATTACAACTTTGTCATGGGGAACATTGTAGCCTGCAAGGTTTCAGTTTTTTTCTAAAAGCTCTTACTTTATTAGATTGATATACTGTTTAATGGCTGATGCTCCCATCGAAGCTGTTGAAGATATTATTGAATGCAAAATGGCGTGGGCGAGACAGGACGTCGAGCTAAGCTCTGGGGTACAGGTCGTTCTCGCACATCCATGTGCTTCACGACATTCAGGCGTCCTGCCTATCAGATGTACCATCAGAGCTGTTAGTCATTTATTCAATCATATCTGAAATCGAGCATCTTCAGGTATGGGTATATACCTCGGATCTGGATCCCTTACCTCTGAAAAAAATCCCTAAATCCGCTACCCTTATTGCAATACATCATCTTGAGTTGGAGCCGCTATGCCATTAGAAATGTTGGATAATGAGCAAGCTGAACAACGTTTAATTCAATTAAACCATGCGTTGAATAGCGGGATGTTCGTGCATGTGCGCCAAATGATGTGTGATATGTCGCCATCAGATATTGCTCTTGTGCTTGAGTCTTCACCGCCTCAAACTCGTGAAGTGCTGTGGCAGCTGATTGATCCGCAACATACAGGTGAAGTGCTGGATGAACTGGGTGAAGAACTCAAAGACAGCTTTATTATGGAGATGTCTCCTGAGCGATTAGCAGTTATCGCTAAAGGTATGGATACCGACGATCTCGCATATGTACTAAGAAGCTTGCCTGACAGTCTGTATCAGCAAATTTTACAATCCATGACCAGTCAAGATAGGTTGCGCATCGAACAAGCCTTGTCTTATCCCGAAGATACGGCTGGCAGTATCATGAATACCGATAGCGTCACTATTCGTCCAGATGTGAATATCGATGTGATCCTGCGCTATCTAAGAGGTCGTGGTAGTTTACCTGATGCAACAGACCAATTATTTGTTGTTGATCGACGGGATAAATTTCTAGGTTCAATTTCGTTATCCCGCTTACTTACTTCAAGCCCGAATTCATCAGTGAAAGAAGTGATGAACACCGACATTGAAGGTATTCCTGTACTGATGGATGATGCCGACGTAGCGCAACTGTTTGAACGTCATGATCTTGTTTCTGCGCCTGTTATTGCTGATGACGGTAAATTACTTGGCCGTATCACCATTGATGATGTGGTTGATGTGATCCGTGAAGGTGCTGAACACTCGATGATGGGAATGGCGGGTCTAGAAGACGATGCAGATACTTTCGGACCCGTACTCAAAAGTTCAGTGCGACGCTCACTGTGGCTTATTATCAATCTGTTGTCTGCATTTTTAGCCGCTTCTGTGAGTAATTTATTTGAGGGAACGATTGAGCATATTGCAACGCTCGCAATTTTAATGACTATTGTACCGAGTATGGGCGGCGTTGCAGGTAATCAAACCCTAGCATTGGTGATTCGTGGTATTGCCTTGGGGCATATTGGGCAATTTAACACTCGTTGGTTAATCACCAAAGAGTTGGCCATTGGTTTTTTAAATGGACTGCTCTGGGCGACCATGGTGTTCATCGCTGTGTGGATTTGGAAGCACGATGTTGTGTTAAGCAGTTTAATTGCTTGCGCCATGCTGATTAACCTGACCATTGCCGGTTTAGCTGGAGCCGCCATCCCAATTGTTCTTAAAAAGATGAACATTGACCCAGCTTTAGCAGGAGGAATGTTACTCACGACAGTAACAGATGTTGTTGGTTTATTTGCGTTCTTAGGTTTAGCAACCTTGGTGTTATTGCATTAATTTTAGATGAAGTTTAATTTAATTAAGATTGTATACAATCTTCTAGTTATTCGGTAATGTGTAATAAAATTGTTAACAAAAAGAATAACAAGATGAAACGATTACTGACTTTACTTTCAATTAGCTTGCTTTCAAATTGTGCGATTGCTGGCGGTTATGATATTCAACTTTACCCTTTACATTTCGACGAAGCAAAACAAAAATGGTCGATCGGTAAAGGGAAATCCATTACAGAACGTGATGGTTATGATAACCAAGCTAGCTTTACTCGTAATAGTAAAAGCGTTGTTTTTGTTTCAGATCGTAAAGGTCAGTTCAATGATATTTACCGCTACGACATTAACACAGGAAAAATCACACAATTAACCGATACCCCGAACGAAAGCGAATTTTCACCAACAGATACTGAAAATGGGCTTGAATATGTCGTTGAGCAAGGCGTTCCGCATCAAAGTGTGTGGTATCAGCAAGGTAATAAACCTCGAACTCGTGCCATCAATAGCATGATCCCAACGGGTTACTATGCCACCAACCCTGAATTGGGTACTTTAATGTGGGCTCGTTACGCTTACAGTTTGTATTTTGAACCAAAAGGCGAAAGTGCCAACGAAGGCCATTTTGTTGCTTCTAATGTAGGAAGAAGCCTGCATGTGATCCCTAATACACTAACATTTAGCTATTTGCATAAGTTGATGGATGGTAACCGGATTGTCAAAAGTTTTAATCCAGCCTCTAAACAACACCAAGCTTTGGTCAGTTTGGGTACAGGCAGCGAAGACTATGCTTGGGGCGGTTTGAAAGCCAGTGGTTTATCATGGATTTTTAATGTAGAAAACGGCAAGTTACGTGCTTGGCCATATGAGCAAAATGGTAATGACTTTTCAAAGACTTCTTGGACACCAGTAGCTGATTTAATTCCTCCAACTCCGCAGCATCAAACGGCCAACCGAATTGCTATCAGTCCAGATAATCGTTTCATGACGATTATATGGAGCCGAAACTAATTTCAACAACATAAGAGAAGCGTATCATGGGTAGATTTAAATCAATCATCTCTAATACCTTGTATGTTGTTGGTATTACTTTTACTGCAGATGCCATGGCTAATGAACCATGGCGAGATCATACTATTTTTGAGGAAAATAAATTAGCACCGCATGCGAGTTTTTTTCCTCACTCGTCTAAAGCCAAAGCCATACTCGATGATGAGCGTCAGAGTAGTAATTACTTCAGTTTAAATGGCTTTTGGCAATTTCATTTTGCTGAAAATCCACAATCTGCGCCGCAGCAAATTTCGGCGGAAGCATTACCTAATGTGAAATGGAGCCACATCCAAGTTCCTGGTAATTGGGAATCACAAGGCTATGGAAATGCCATATACCTAGATGAACGTTATCCTTTTAGCACTCAGTGGCCTGATGTACCCACTGATTACAACCCGACAGGAAGTTATCGAAAGCAGGTTCAACTCCCTGAGGCCTGGAAAAACAAACAAATCTTCTTTCATTTAGGTGCAGCACGCTCTGCTTTTAGTCTTTTTATCAACGGTGAAAAAGTAGGGTATAGCCAAGGAGCTAAGACACCTGCCGAATTTGACGTTACTGAGTATCTGCGAGATGGAACCAATACCATTGGAATGAAGATCATTCGATGGAGTGATGCGAGCTATCTTGAAAGCCAAGATATGCTCAGAGTGTCAGGTATTGAGCGAGACGTTTATTTGTATGCGACTGAAAAACAGCGTATTCAAGATATCGAAGTTAATCAACAATTAACGAATGATTTAAAGCGAGCTCAAACTCAAGTCACACTTCAGCTAGCTAATCATGACTCAGAAACCCCAGTTACTGCTGAGGTGGAGTTACTCTCACCAACAGGTAAGTCTCATTCGTTATCTAGAAACATTGATTTAGACGATCAGCAAAGTGTGACATTTGATTTTGTGATTGAGCAACCTCAACTCTGGAGTGCCGAAACGCCTACTCTATACCAAGTCATTGCGACGCTTTATGATGAAAATGGCGAAATATTGCAAGCCAGTCGTCAACCCTTGGGTTTGAGAAAGGTTGCAATCAATAATGGTCAACTTACTGTTAATAATAAAGCGATTACTATCCGAGGGGTTGATCGCCATGAAACGGATCCAGTCACAACCCATGTCCTAAGTCGTCAGCGAATGGAGCAAGATATTCGCTTGATGAAACAAAATAATATTAATGCTGTACGTTCTAGTCATTATCCAAATGATTCATATTGGCTGAAGTTGACGGACAAATATGGCTTATATGTAGTTGATGAAGCCAACATTGAATCTCATCCGTTAGCGATTTCAGAAAAAACACAGATTGGTAATGAGTTGAGTTGGCTTCCAGCACACCAAGTGCGTGTTGAGCGCATGATAGAGAGAGATAAAAACCATCCGTCAGTGATAATTTGGTCGCTCGGAAACGAAGCTGGTGAAGGACGCATATTTGAGTCTTTATCGAATTGGATTAAGCAGCGTGACCCTTCAAGGCCAGTGCAATATGAACCTGCAGAGCATAAAACGTATGTTGATATTTATGCACCGATGTATCCATCAATTCAAAAAATCGAAAACTACGCAAAATCGAATCCGACTAAACCGTTAATTATGATTGAGTATGCTCATGCGATGGGGAACTCAGTTGGAAATTTACAAGATTACTGGGATGTCATTGAGCGATATCCGAGTTTGCAAGGTGGCTTTATTTGGGACTGGGTTGATCAATCTTTGTCTTATACCAATTCTAATGGTCAAAAATTTTGGGCCTATGGTAAAGATTACCACCCAGAAATGCCGACTGATGGTAACTTCCTAAATAATGGCTTAGTGGATCCTGATCGCAATCCACACCCACACTTGTCAGAAGTGAAGAAGGTTTATCAGCCCTTTACCTTCTCTAATTTTAATGTTTATGGTGATGCCGTCAGTGTTGAGTTATTAAATAAACACGATTTTATCAGTACAAATGGTTTCAGTTTATCTTGGTCATTACAGCAAGATGGCAAAGTGATACAAAAAGGACGCTTACCTTTACCACAGCTTATGCCAAAAGAGTCGGGTTTAATCTCATTGCCACTGAATTACGAGGTTCAACCAGAGTTTGAGTACCATCTGCTATTCGAAATTCAAATGGATAAGCCTCACCCTTTAATACCTACAGGGCATCTCATAGCTTTTGAGCAATTTCAAATTCAAGCTGTCACTCCGGCACGTAATAAAGCCGTAGAGCATCAACTTACTCAATACGATGCATTTTGGCAGTTAAAAGCCAATGACAATCAATATCGCATTTCAAAAGAGCACGGATGGTTAGAGCAAGTGCTGGCCAACAATCAGCCGATGCTGCAATTGCCCTTGGAAGCGAATTTTTGGCGACCACCGACAGATAATGATCTTGGCAACGATATGCCTAAATGGGCTAAACCCTGGCAAGACGCTGCTGGAGAGTTGCAGTTAGACGATATTGAGCGACAAGGTAAACAGTTGTTAGTGACCCATAAACACTCAACGATGGGGTTTACATTGGTCACACGTTATCAAATTGGTAGCGAGCAAGATTTAGTGATTACGACCGAATTTAAACCATCGGATAAAGCACTACCCGACTTGCCTAAGTTTGGTTTCAGAACTCAATTGCCGTTTAAATATCGCTTTATGCATTATTTCGGTCGTGGCCCTGAAGAAACCTACGCCGACAGAAAAACAGGTAATGCGCTTGGGTGGTACTCCTTACCTGTTGAGAAAGCATTTCATCGATATTCCCGTCCACAAGAGACAGGACAAAAAAGCGACGTGCGTTATGCCGCTGTCGTAGATAAAAATGGTGTTGGTTTACTTGCCACTGCCTCAACAACATTACAAACCAGTTTTTGGCCATTTGCTCTGAGTGATATTGATTTCAGAACGGGTGATGCACAAGATTCGGCATCAGGTTTGGTGCCAGTAACTCAAAATCATGGTGGCGAGATTTCGCTACGAGATTTTGTAACGTGGAACATTGACGCCAAACAAATGGGAGTAGGTGGTGACACTTCATGGGGGCGTCCTGTTCATAAACCTTATCGTATAGAGTCAAAGACAATGCGATTCAGCTTCAGTTTACTCCCTATTTCTGCGGGTAGTGATATTCAACGTATTGCTCGCAGTGTGGGTCAGTCAGAAGCTTTGGTACAGGATTAAATCATGGATACAGTGATTCAATTATCAATTTTCATTTTATTAACAGCTTTAGTTGCCATTGTTACTTACGTTAAATGTAAGCATGCTCCCAGAAGTAAGAGTGATAGCAAAGAGTATTTTCTTGCAGGTGGAGGTCTAAGCTGGGTGTTTATTGCTGGCTCATTAGTGATGACCAATATCAGTGCCGAACAGATAGTGGGAATGAATGGCGCTCAAACCTTGCTTGTTGCATGGTGGGAGATCGGTGCAGCTATAGGCATCATTATATTGGCCAAATGGCTCATCCCAATTTATTACAAGTACAACTGTACCACGACCACAGAGTTACTTGAGCGAAAGTACAATGACAAAGGCATTCGTGCCATGGTTTCTGTATTTTTTATGCTCGGATATGCATTTATTTTGCTACCCGTTGTGCTCTATACCGGCTCACTGTTTATGAAGTCGATGTTTGATGTTCAGTTGCCTGTGATTATGATTGCAGCCTTATTTGCTGTTGTTGGCGCAGTGTATGCTATTTTTGGTGGTTTAAGGGCTATTGCGATTTCCGACACTTATAATGGGTTCGGGCTGCTGATCATGGGAGCCATCGTTTCTTATCTTGCTATGAATGCGATTAATTGGGATTTTTCCGGTATTCCAGCCGATCACTTGACCCTAATTGGAGATAATAAATCTGATATTCCTTGGCATACACTATTTACTGGTATGATCTTCATTCAAATCTTCTATTGGGGAACCAATATGGTGATTACTCAGCGTGCGTTAGCTGCAGATTCAGTTGAAGAAGCACAAAAAGGGTTATATGCCGCTGTATTTGCGAAGCTACTCACTCCATTAATCGTCGTTTTACCCGGAATTGTTGCGCTAAAACTGTATGGGGATGTTGGTGATGTTGCCTATGGTAGGCTTGTTGGTGATTTATTACCTCATTGGATGTCTGGGGCATTTGCTGCTGTGATTGCTGGTGCCGTGTTGAGTTCGTTTAATTCATGCTTAAATTCAGCGGCTGCACTGTACACTTGCGATATTCACAAAAACTACATTAATCCTAATGCCGATGTGAAAAAGATAGCAACCCGTGTGGCACTTTTTTTCACTGTCGTTTCCCTTTCTCTTGTCCCTGTTTTTGCTAACTCTGACAGTATCATTGCATTGCTTCAACAATTAAATGGCTTATATTCTATGCCTGTTCTGGCAGCATTTATTTGTGCATTAGCCTTTAAAAACGTTCACGCAACTGCAATTAAAGTGGGCTTGATTTTTGGTGTGACTGTTTATGCGATATTCACATTCGTTTGGAGTCCATTGCATTACATTCACCTAATGGCGATTACATTATTAGTTACCGTCCTGTTTACGCTCATGTTAAGCCGCTTTTTAGGTGGGCAAAAGACCGTCTTAAAAGTCGATGATGAGTCACCGTCGACTGCTTACACTAAGGTGTCTGTTACAAACGCTTAAACAATTCCATTAAACGCTCTATCTCCTTGTATGGAGCGTTTTTTATTCCGTTAAAACTTCCAAACAACATTCAGTTACAAATTTATTTCAGACGTGATATAACTCACAGATACCTTCAAAAAAGTGTGTGGAAGTTGTATCAAATATGTCGAGCCCGGCCCAACGAGCAAAAAAACTATTTATAAGAACCTTTGGAACTAATGCTGACGATTGTTATCAAGCACCTGGCCGTATTAATTTAATGGGGGAACATACTGATTATAACGAAGGCTTTGTTTTACCTGCAGCCATAAACTTTCATGTCGTTATAGCAGCCAAGAAACGTGACGATGGTTTATTTAGAGCGGTAACAGATATCTTTCCTGATGAATTTATTGAATGGCAATTTGGTCTTGAAAATGAAGTAAATGATGACTCAGACACCCTTAGTCATTGGAGTCAGTATCTCAAAGGGTTTACCGCAACATTAGCTCAGTCAGGGTTATCAATTTCGGGTATGGACGTCGCCATAGTGAGTGATGTTCCAGTTGAGCAGGGGTTTTCGTCGTCTTCAGCTTTGGAAATTGCTTTTGGTACAGCCATTAACGACTTACACCAATTACATTTGTCACCACTCGCCGTTGCTCAACTGGCACAGCGAGGGGAATTTCACCATATGAAACTGACTTGTGGCATTAAAGACCATATGATCAGTGCCTTAGCTGAGGAAGAACAAGCGGTATTAATTGACTGCTTAGATTTAGATTATGATTCTATTTCATTACCTAAAGAATTAAGTTTAATCATTGTCCACTCTGGTAAATATGCTGAGGATATTCAACATAAATATCAAACGAGAAAGTCTGAGTGTCTAGAAGTCGCGGAGCATTTTGGGTTGGATAGCTTACGTCATGTTGAGTTATTCCAATTGGAGCGTGAAAAAAGCAATCTAGATGAGTCACTCTATAAACGTGCGCGACACGTTATTTCAGAAAATCGTAGAACACAACAAGCTGCTCGAGCATTAGAGATGAACAATACTCGAAGATTAAGTCAACTAATGGCAGATTCTCATCGCTCACTTAAAGATGATTTTGAGATCAGCCTGCCTGAGATTGATTTGTTGGTCGATATTATTAATAACGAAATTGGTGACCGAGGTGGTGTTCGTTTAACGGGAAGCGGTTTTGGTGGCAGTGTGGTGGCATTGGTTGAGCATGAGTTGACCGATGATGTTGTATTAGCCGTTGAACAAGAATATTACAAAAAGACAGGCATAGAAGCACAAGTATATTTATGCAGTGCGACCAGAGGTGCTTGTCGCATTGATGATTAGGGAATAGATCTATGGTCACCATTAAAGTATTAGAGCCTTGGAGCGACCCTCGTGGTGGTGAAATCGATAGGGTGAGAATTGATAATGGCATTATTGCCATGGAAGTGCTGAGCCTAGGCGGTATCATCAAAAGCTTATGGGTAGCAGGTAAAAGTGGGGATCGCCAAAATATCGTTTTAGGATGTGACTCTGCACAAGGCTACTTAGAGCAAAATGCGCATCTAGGTGCTATTGCTGGTCGTTTTGCCAATCGAATCGCAAACGGTGTTATTTCAAAAGACGGTGAGCGTTATCAGCTCGATATTAATCATACTGATCTTTGTCTTCATGGTGGTAGTGAAGGATTTAACCGTAAAAACTGGCAAATGGGCAGCTTACCTGATGGGGTTCGTTTGACGTTGCACAGTCCTGATGGTGATATGGGGTTTCCAGGTAATTGTCACGTACAATTAGATTACCGACTTGTGGGCAATAACCTCTTTGTTGAGGTGCAAGCTGATACTGATAAAGCGTGTCCGATTAATTTAACCCAGCACAGTTATTTCAACCTTGATGGCTCTAAATCTGTTTTAGAGCATGAATTACAAACGGATTGCGAGCAGTATTTAGCGACAGACGAAAACAGTATTCCTACGTCGAAAGCGAGCGTTTGTAATACCGTATTAGATTTTCGCCAACCTAAAGTTTTGTCTGATGTGGTGTTAGATAACGCATTGAGACAAACTCAAGGCGTCGACCATTGCTATTTAATGACTCCAAATGAAGGTCGTGAATTACAACGGTTCGGTCAGATTGTCAGTCAAAAAGCTGGGCTTTCGATGACCTTGTATACCAATCAACCTGGGGTTCAGGTGTATACATCAAACTTTTTGGCAGGAACGATAGGCAAGAAAAATCAATCGTTAAAACAGCATCAAGCTGTGTGTCTAGAACCACAATTGTTGCCTGACTCTCCTAATCAATCAGAATTATTAGGCAAAGGGTGGACTGAGCCAGATGAGATTTATCATCATATCAGTCGTTACCAATTTGATGCTCAACGTTCAGAATGAAGTGATTTACCTTTTTTAATAAAAAGTGGCGCAACATACCGTGCCACTTTATGGGTCGCTTTTTGATTAATGACAATTATTCTTCATATCCGTCATTATTCCATTCGTCTTGTTCGTAATCTACTTCGTCAGACTCTTCATCTTCCACAAAGTCTTCTTCTATGGTTTTCTTTGGGCTTGCCACTGCCTTCTCTGGCATGGAAGCAACTTCTTCAGTTAGCTCTAGATGATCTTTTTGAACATTAAGAAATTCTATACGTGCGTCTTTCCATGCGGCAGCATAGTTTTTCTGTGCCTGTTTGAGACTGGTATCATCAAGATCATAGAGGTTAGATTCAACGATATCTTTGACATACTCAATAATGGCGTGTCGGTTGGAGTTGTATAAATAGATTCTTCCGGGAGTCGCTTCCGGTAATGCTTGATCGTGAATTACAATGCTGTTTCCTCTGGAGGTGCGTAATTCACCATACCAAACTTTTAGTTTCGTCATGCTGTTCATATATGCCAATGCCCTTCATTTCAATTTCCAGCTCAAAAGCGGAAATATCACATATACAATTCAGAACTTACCCGTTTCATTGGGTCAGTTAATTTCCAGTAAAGTTCAATATTAAATTCTGATTTATAATTGAGCCAAAGCCTATAACATCAGTACTTCGCTCTAAATCATATTTACGACTTTAGCCGATTTTTTTTGTGCTTCAAGTTTTTTTTATTAAGTTTAATGTTAATTTAATTTTAACGTTTCGCTTAATAAACCAGCAGTTTGAGTAATCTATAAGGGGAAGATTACGTTTCAATGACAATGAGTTAAATCGAGAACAACCTTACCGACATGGTGACCTTTTTCTATTAATTCATGGGCTTTTGGCGCATCTTCTAAAAGAAAAATTTTATGGATAAAAGGTGTTAATTCTCCCGCTTCAATAAGCGGTATCACCTGTGATTTTAATTGAATCGCTATCTCTGCTTTTGCTTCGTCAGATTGAGGTCGTAAAGTGGAACCCGTCCATACGATTCTTTTCGCCATCAGTCGGAATACATCAACGTGAGCTTTCGCACCTCTTTTTAATGCAACGGTAACCATTCGACCATCCATTTTTAAAAGCTTCAAGTTCAGATTTACAAAGTCACCTGCGGCCATATCGAATACAACGTCGATCCCTTGAGGTGCAGACTCTTTAAGTCGTGATTCAAGTTCTGTATTGTGATAATCAAAAGCGTCATCAGCACCAAGTTGTTTGCAATGATGGCATTTTTCTGCAGAGCCAGCCGTTACAATGACGTGTGCACCAAATGCTTTCGCAAGTTTAATTGCGGTATTACCTAGCCCTCCAGAAGCGCCATGGATGAGAACAGTTTCTCCACTTTTAAGCCCGCCTCTGATAAATAAATTTCCCCAAACTGTAAATAAAGTTTCGGGTAACGCGGCCGCTATAAAGTAATCAATTGAATTTGGCATAGGTAAGCAATGATCTTGATGTGCGATGGCATAGTGGCCATAACCGCCTCCAGGAACGAGCGCACAAACCTTATCGCCAATAGACAATGAAGTGACATCATTGCCTTTGGCAACAATTTCGCCTGAAACTTCAAGGCCTAAAATAGGTGAAGCGCCTTTAGGAGCTGGGTATACACCTTGACGCTGAGCAATATCAGGACCATTGACTCCTGCTGCTTTGACTTTAATTAATACTTGTTGGTCATTAGGGGTTGGCATCGGAGAGCTGGTCAAAGTCATCGATTCAATCGTACCCGTAGAATCGTATTGGATGTGTTGATTTGAAGATGGCAATGTCATAAGGCATTTTTTACTTAGAATTTTGAATGATTGTAGCTGAAATTCAGGTCTTTTTTAGCATGAAATTGACTCAGCTTAAAATAAACGCATTTTTTATTTTGATAAGGGTCGAATGGTATGTTTTTGTACAGGCCATCACTTGAATCAATGGTATTGTTTATTCATAAAAATTAAATAAATACAACAAGAATAAAAGCCGCATAGACGGTGAAATTAGGTTTTAGATGAAAAAAATATTTCTTTTTTCTTTGATGACATTCTCATCAATTGTTTTCGCTGCAGATAAAAGCCAATTTGTTAGGCCAGATCATATCCCTTTCCCAGCTACTAACCCATACAGTGCGTCTAAAGCTGCACTGGGTAAGATGCTGTTTTTTGATCCAAGACTCAGCAAAAATCGCAATTTAACCTGTGCAAGTTGTCATAACCCGAGTTTTGGTTGGGAAGATGCAACTGTTGCAGCAGTCGGCAGCCAAAATACTCAATTAGGCAGGCATTCTCCGACTATTATCAATGCTGCATGGGGAAAAGAGTTTTTCTGGGACGGCCGGGCAAAAACGCTCGAAGAGCAAGCTCAAGGGCCTATCGAAGCAGCGGTAGAAATGAACATTTCTTTGGAAGAAGTCGTGGAGCGGTTAAGTGCTGTTGAAGGGTACCGTAATCTATTCTCTCGAGTATTTGGTGTTTCTGGTATCAATGAACAAAATATTCGTAAATCAATTGCAACATTTGAACGCACAATCGTATCGGGTGAAGCGCCTTTTGATCGCTGGGTTGAAGGGGATGAATCTGCTATCAGTAGCAATGCCAAAAGAGGCTTTGAACTGTTTAATGGCAAAGCGCAATGCGTAAGCTGTCACACTGGATGGAATTTTACTGACCATAAGTATCATGATATCGGAATTAATAGCGACGATGACGGAAGAATGTTGATCACTGGCAATCCTCAAGATGAAAAAGCATTCAAAACGCCAAGTCTCAGAAACATTACTCAGAGAGCTCCTTTTATGCATGATGGCTCTATGGAAACACTGCGTGAGGTCATTGTGCATTATGTAGCTGGTTTCAATCGTAGACCGTCACTGTCGAATAAGATCCAGCCGCTTAAATTAACTGAGCAGGAAATCACGGATCTAGAGGCGTTTTTAATGACACTAACTGGCGAAGATAAAGCGATTACGCTTCCCTTACTTCCGTATTAAGCAGGTTGAAAATGAAAATAAAACATAAAGTTATCGTTAGCTTTGCTAGCTTAATCTTAATATTTTCCTTGCTGAGTTTATATTTGATTAAACAGCTTCAAGAGCAAGGTCAGCAAACCGTATTTGCTTTTAACCAACCATTACAAGCTGTTGATAATAGTCATGGCGCATGGGAAACCTTTTTGGCTTTTGAAATGTATGCAGATGAAGTGTTGGCCATGACTGAGCCAGCCAATATCAATGAAGTTCAGCAAGAGATTCAAACATACAGTAAACAATTCAACCAACAAATTCAAAATGCAGCTGATGCCAGTATTGAAGAGCGTGCAAAAGTTCAAGCATTAGAAGTAAAAAAATCGACTAACGCATGGATAAAGCAGATCAGTGAGCATCTGGCTGGCACCAATAAAACACAACTGCTTGATCGCAGAATCTTAGCGGATGAAAAGCTAGAAATTCAGCTTAAATTGAAAGCGTTAGTGACTCAAACATTAAGAGAATCTCAGCACCTCGCACAAAAAGTAGAGAGTGACATTAATGATCAAATGTCCACGGTATATATTGTACTGAGCGTGATTGCATTGCTGGCGATTGTTGTGGCTTTGATTATCACAAACAGCATCGTGACACCTATTCAGAAGTTAACGGCAGCTGTTGTTGAGTTGACTCGTGGCGATGGTGATTTAACTCGTCGATTGGATGAGAATGCAACTGATGAAATGGGTTGTTTGTCTCATGAGTTCAATTTATTTATTAGTAAAGTACATCAATCCGTGTCAGAGATTGCCAGTTCAGTTGAGACCATGAATCAGCAGTTTGGCGAGTTTGCCTCAATCACCGAGCAAACGAAACAAGGCTCACTGTCTCAAAAGCAGCAAATTAACCAGATTAGCCAAGCGATGGATTCAGTAACAGCGTCGGTGGTAACCGTTAGTGAAAGTGTTGTAGTTGCTAAAGATCAAGCGTGCAATATTTTAACGGGTACACAAGGTAGCTCTAAACTCGTGGAACAAGCGACGGCCGAGCTGAATGTATTAACGGACAATGTGGATAAAACATCAGAAGTGATTTTCTCTCTTAGCGAATCAAGCGAAGCCATAGGTAAAGTGCTTGAGGTGATAGAATCCATTGCTGATCAAACTAACTTACTTGCACTTAATGCCGCAATTGAGGCTGCTCGTGCTGGTGAAGCGGGTAGAGGCTTTTCTGTTGTTGCGGATGAAGTGCGCTCTCTTGCATCAAAAACACAAGAGTCGACAACCGATATTCATCATACGATTAAGTTGATTCAAGAGCAGGCTGAAGAAGCGAAACAAATGATGGAAGTAGGTCGCCAAGGAACCAGAAACTGCGTAGCCAACAACGATGAGCTTTCAAATTCATTGGCGGATGTATTGAAACGAGTCAACAACATTCAACAAACCAGCGAGACCATCAGCCAACAGAGTGAACAGCAAGTTTCAGTCTCTGACGGTGTGTCTGAAAATTTAAGTAATATCGTTGTAATTGCTGAGCAGACGTCCCAAGGAACGGAATCATTGCAAAAAAGTAATGTTGAATTATTAAACTCTGTTGATAATGTGTCACAAATGGTTAAACAATTTAAAGTTTAATGACACATTTTGTAATAAGTTGAGTAGCAACTATTTAATAGAAGCTACTTAACTGTTTTCATTCGAAGCTATTTGATTTCCCTGCCATCATTATGGGTATATAATTATCCTCTTGTCATATTTATCTTGAGTACTACCTTTATAACGTTATGAGGTAGCAACTTGTCGTATGAGTAATGGAATATTCAGGAATCAAAGAGTAAAAGTATGGAAATTAGTGTGCCACATAGAGTCGAACTGCATCGTCTACCATCATTATTTAATTTGTACCGCAAAATTTTCTTCGGCCGTAAACCGGGTTGGGATCAGCAATCACTTCCGCAGATCCAAGTGTCTTTGCCAAACGTGTCGATAGACGAAAAGCAGGTCAGTAAATATGCACAGATCTGTGGTTTTAATTACGATGGCGTTACACTTCCTGCGACTTACTTACATGTCATTATGTTTCGCTTGCACGCAGAAATTTTTACTCAAGACATGGTTACCTTTCCACTTTTGGGCATGATCCATCTTAAAAATACGATTAAGCAATATCGAAAACTCCAAACAAGTGACATTTTTGATTGTGACTGCCAGCTTGTTGAAAGTGAAGTCACGGACTCGGGATTAGAATTTCTTTTAAGATCTCAAGCATTGGTCAATGGAGAGCTGGTTTGGGAATCTTTTTCAACGTACTTATACCGTATTGAGGGTGGGAAACGAGTTCGCCCTCCTCGTGGTAGCAAAATGGACTTTACAGAAGCCCAACTGTTATCTATTGATGCTGATTGTGGCTTAAAATACGCAAGAGCATCAGGTGATTACAATTTGATCCACTTGCACCCATTTTTAGCTAAGCGTTTTGGCTTTGATAAAGTACTGGCTCATGGAATGTGGTCAAAAGCTCGATGCTTAGCGTTACTTGAAAATAATATCCAACGAGATGCATTTTCAGTCAATGTTGAATTTAAATTACCATTATTTATGCCTTCAGACGTTAGATTCAATGCTGTAAATGATGAATCAGAAATTCAATTTGAATTGCGAGACAAAAAAGGCAAACGTCCTCATCTTATTGGCAAGGTTGAATATTTATAATTTAAAGAAATTTTGATGATATTTAATAAAGGGCTACAATTTGTTGTAGCCCTTTTACTTTAGAACAGAAAAATAGGAGCGACTTAATGTCTTTTGATCGCCTTAAAAGTATGAAGATTCTTGTGGTTGACGATCATTCTTTAATCTTTGATGGACTGCAAAGTTGTCTAGCTCCTTTCCCTGAGCTAAAACTGGTTGGTTTTGTTGAAGATGGCTTGTCTGTATATTCTGAGTGTATCCGCTTAGAACCTGATCTCGTTTTCATGGATCTTAAATTACCTAAGATGAATGGTATTGAGGTCATTAAACAGTTGAAGCAACGCTGGCCAGAGATTCTTATCATCATGCTTACTGCTGTAGAAGAAGAGAAAACGGCTCGGCAGGCTCTGGATATTGGTGCGAATGGCTATTTATTAAAGAATAGCCCTAAAAGTACATTATATGCAGCAATCAAGACGGTATCAAAAGGTAAAGTGTTCATTGACCCTAGTCTCAATGAGGAGCAAATTAGGGCATTGCAGATGGAAGAAGACGATGACGCTCCTGTATTAACAAATCGAGAAAAACAAGTGCTGACATTAATTTGTGAAGGCCGGAGAAATCGAGATATTGCAGAAGATTTAGTGATAGGCCTTAAGACGGTTGAAACGCATAGAACTAACCTTATGCGTAAACTGGATGCTCATAATGTGGCTGAATTGATGATTTGGGCACAAAGACTAGGTCTTAGATAGAATCAAACTCCATCGCTTTAATTTGTTCATTTAATTCGGCTAAGTCTCCAAGTTTTAAAAAGTTATTTTCTTCTAATCGTCGCTCGAGTTTTGTGGCTGAATCAGCAATTGATGTCAGCCCAGCTAACCCACCCGTTCCTTTTATCGTATGCAGAATATTTTTTGCCGCTTCCCAGTTATAGACTTCTAATGCACCTTTTAGACTTAAAAGCATTTCGAGCAGTTGGCTATACAATTTTTTGGTTAAATCTGTTCCCATAATATCGAGTAATGGCATGTCATTGTCATTATTTATCGTTAACGAAATATCTCGCTCAAGTTGAATGTCGACAGCAACCTCTAAAGCATGATTGAGTTCTCTGAGCGTAACTGGCTTCGTTACATAGTAATCCATCCCTGCTTTTTCAAACGCAGCTTGCTCTTGAGGTTCTGCGTTGGCAGTAAGCGCGATGATAGGGCAACGGTTATCTAACATATCCTCGCTGTTTCGCCAGATTTTTGTGGCTTGATAACCATTGACTTCAGGCATTCTTATGTCCATGAGTACTAAATCGAAAATATTCTTTTGCCCTAACTCAAGGGCGGTATATGCACTGGGTGCTGTGTAAACAAGCTGCCCTAATTCATTCAACATTTTAGAGATAATATCTCGGTTAATTGCGACATCATCAACGACCAGCACTTTTAGTTTCCATGGCAATAACACTGGCATAATACTTTGTGGAAAGTGCGGGATGTTATCGATGGTTTCTTGAGCCCTGCGTAAGAGTTTGTAGGGCATGTACATGAGTTCGGATTCATTGAGTAGCGTTTTATTGTCACTCGATTTGGGCTGAGCCCCCCAAATTTGGAGCTGATGATGAAGATAGGAAGGTGCAAAAACGTCGGAATTTGGCAGTGATATCGTTTCGCCAGCATCAATAATTGGGATGGACAATGTAAAACAGCTTCCTTTCCCTTTGGTACTGATCACCGATAAATTTCCATCCATCATACTGGCGAGTTTTTTAGAAATGGGTAATCCAAGACCAGAACCAAACTTTTGATGCTGTCCCTGAACGTAAGGTTGAAATACCGTTATGGTTTCTTTTTCTGTCATACCTGAGCCTGAATCGTAGATTTGGTACTCGAGCATTTGATTCGCACAAGTGAGAATCACCTTTATTTCTCCTCTATCGGTAAATTTTACCGCATTGCCTAACAGATTGACTAATACTTGCCTAACTCGTAGTGGATCTAATTGCATCTCTTCAGGCACACCAGAATTGATAAAAGTACTCAGTTTGATCCCTTTGTTAATCGCAATGGATTCTATGCTAGACATGGCTTCATCAATGACGGCGAGAGGTTGATAGCTCATTGACTTTAAGACAATTTCACCGGCCTCCATTCGAGAGAAGTCCAGCAAATTATTGACGAGCGACAAAAGAGAATGGCAGCAATCTGAGGCGGTATCAATTAAGCCTTTTTGTTTTTGGGTAATGCTGGTGGTTTGGATCAATTCAAGAGCGCCTAAAATTCCATTAAGCGGGGTACGAATTTCATGACTAATACTGGTTAAATGTTCTGTTTTTCGCTCATTTGCCGCTTGAGCGGCTTGGGAAGCCTCTAACAAATATTTGGTACGATTGGCGACCTGTTGTTCTAATTCCGAATGACTTTTTTGAAGTTGGTTCAACAGCTTGTTGTACGCTAAAGCAATCTGTCCCAGTTCGTCATTTCGATTTTCTGGTAACTTTTTACTCAAGTTCGGTTTTAATGGATCCGAAATTATTTCAACAATCTGCTTGATAGGCTGTCGCATTAATCGGTTAAAAGCAATTAGCATAAGTGCACAAATCAGCACCATTTGAAGCAGGGATTGAGGTAGTTTTTTCAGTAAGAGCATCAACGAATGCTGTTTAATAGATTGTTTGGTCACGAGAGTGATTAAAGACCAATCCATATTGTAAATCGGTGACTTTACGAGAATAAGCCTTTGACCCTCAACAATGTTTTGGTTTTTAAATTTTGAAGAAACTAATTGTTTAAGTTCAGCTTTATTTTCAGCAGAAAGTGAGCTTGGAATTTGACTGAGAAATTGATTGTTACTGGTTGTCAGTAATTGATACAGCTCTTTTTTTTCATTATGTAATTTATTAAGTAAGGGGTCTAATTTGATTAAAAAGCCAAGAGATACTTGCTTTTCTCGCTTCCAAACCAAAGCATAGCGATTGTTAGCCTCAATAAATGTTGTCCATGACAGTGCTGGAAGTTTCTGGTTGTTTATAAACTTAGAAATGAACGATAAGGCTTCATCTGTGAGTGGTTGTTTACTCAATACTTGTGTTTGATTCTGTTTAACAATGAGCCCTTGGTATTCATATTTAAGCAGTCTTGCTAATGATTCTGAAAAGCTAATTTGTTTTTCATGTTCAGGTTGCAAAACAAATTTATTTTCAGAGTTGAGAAAATAACTTTTTATGTCTTGTTTAGGGTTAAGTTGACGAGACGCTTCAGGAAAGTGTCTTAACACTTTATCCATCGCATATAAATCTTCCTGCGCCGTTATTACGAAATCATTAACAGTGTCTACACCAAGTTGGTTCGATAGGTAATGATCTGAAATAAACTCCTTAGTTTCTAATTGAATTGCAAATCGATAAGTTTGATATTCGTTAATTAACCACCAACTAAAAAAAAGAAATGCCACAGTAATGGTCATTTTGCTGGCTAAGGAAAGGTGTTCCATACTTTAATCTGCTCCCGGTTCAAATCAGATTCAGTAGTTATTGTTTACTGTAGTACCTTTAAGGAGGATATTCATATCGAAAAGATTATTCTGGATGAAGCTATGATGATTGATTAGACTAATTTAATTGGTAAAAGACACGAAAAATAGCGAATAAAAGTTATAACTTATCAATAAATTAGCTAAGAAAAACATTAGTCCTTCAAGATTTTATATTTCACATATACTAAATAAATAGTAAAAGATAATGCTTCAATATTCTTATTGCGAAATGAAATGCTAATTTATGTACTCTAAGCTGTAATAAGCATAGTCTTTACTGGCGAGAAACATTTATGTGGTAACCAAAAGTAACGAAAATATTGAATTAAGGTGAATACCCGATAGCAGAGCAATGATTCATATACTAAAGTGCAAATAAAGAGGGTGAAACGCGAACTATGTTAAAGAGACTATTAGAAACAGGTTTTCTAAAAGCTCAAGCTGCCAACCCTAAGCACGATCAGTGGAAACTTGCCGAGCGAAAAGCTCGAATTTTGGATCGAGAAGGTATTTTTTCGATCGCAATACAAATTAAACCAAAAATTGAACTGAATGAAACTTTACTTTGGTTAAGGAAAGCTACCTTAGTCATGGCTGCATATGATGGAGCTCAAGATTGTAGCTTACAGCTTGAAAGTGATGTTTGGCTGTTATGGCGCTACTACGACGAAGAAATAGGTGAAACGGAATTGCCCCAAAGTGTTGTTTCACACCTAGCAATTGCACAATACCTTGAGAAAGGCTTCAAGAAAAAAGTAGAAGCTAAGCGCAACTTTGTAATGAGAATGAGAACATGAAATCACTCATAGGTTTAATGCTGTTCTTGTTTACGACTTTGGTCCACAGTACAACTTTGGACCAAATTAAGTGGCAAGGAGAGCCGTTTGTTATGATCAGCCGTGGAACACCTCTGGCGGCTGTATTACATGAATTTGGCGGCAACTATGGGATTCCCATTGTTGTGAGCAGTAAGGTTAATGATGAGTTCAGTGGTCGTATCCAAAATAAATTGCCGTTAGATGTGATTCATGATTTGTCACGGCGCTACAGTCTTATTTGGTATTACAACACTGATGTTCTATATGTTTACAAAACCACTGAGCTAATGAGTGAAGTGATACCACTCAGTAATATCGCTTCAAAAGATGTATTGGATTATCTCAATGGTACAGGCGTACTTGCGGACCATGCTTGCACGGTAAAACCACAAGAAACCATCGTCAGTGTTCAATTAGTTGGTGTACCTGTTTGCGTTAATACCGTCAGTAAGCTGATTGAAAAATTGGACTCTAACGCAAAACAAGCGGCCGTCAATCATGAAGAAGTTAAGGTCTACCATCTCAATTATGCTTCAGCGGGTGATGCTGATTATAGCTATCGAAACTCGCCAGTTAAAGTGCCTGGACTTGTAAGTGTTCTTAGAGAAATGAGCTCAGAATTGAAAAAGTCAGCTGATGAATCAGGGCCAGTTTTTGCAGCAGATCCAAGACAAAATGCAATAATTCTTCGTGGCAGCGCTGATGATCAAAAAACGTATGCAGGCATCATCAAGCAGTTAGATGTGAAGCCACAAATGATCGAAATATCAGTATCCATATTTGATGTTGATGCCTCCAACTTCAAAAATTTAGGGGTGAACTGGTCCGCAGCTGCGAGCTTGGGGGGAGGCACTGTAAGTTTCAACTCTGGAGACAGTGATCAAGGCTTTTCGACTGTGATAGGTAATACGGGCAACTTCTTGGTCAAACTTGATGCTTTAGAGAAGGTTTCAAAAGCTAAAGTGCTTTCAAGACCTTCAGTGGTGACCTTAAATAATGTCCAAGCCGTATTGGATAAGAATGTGACGTTTTACACTAAAGTCACCGGTGAAAAAGTGGCGAAGCTTGATTCCGTGACAACTGGATCGTTACTAAGAGTGACACCAAGGCTTATTAATGAATCGGGTGGTCACAAGGCGGTGAACTTAGTTTTGAATATTCAAGATGGTCAACAAGCGGCAGCCATTGGAGGCCAAGAACCATTACCACAAGTACAAAACTCTGAAATTTCGACACAAGCTACATTAACTTCAGGTGAGAGTTTGTTGATTGGTGGTTTTGTTCAAGACGTTGATCGTTCGACTAAAAATAAAATTCCTCTATTGGGAGATATACCAATACTAGGGAAACTATTTAGCTCAACAAATCATGAAGTAGAGAGCGTAATGAGGTTATTTTTGATTAAAGCAACACCCGTTAACCAATGAGTGAACTATGCCATCAAACTTTAAAATCTTATGGTTAAACGGTCCGTTAAAAGGGCGCCAACTAGTACTACCTCAAGGCAAATTTACTGTTGGGCCTGACGGTGATGTGTTAGCTGAGCTTGAATCTACGGATTTACTTGAATTTAGTGTTGAAGATGAAAGCGTTACTTTAGAAACTGACGTAGAAGTACTGATTGGTGGCGAAAAACGTGAAGGAAAAGAGGCTTTGCCGCTTTCTGAAGTTATTGAAGTTGACGGTATCCTATTTGTTTTAGGGAGCGCAGCCCAAGACATTGAAGAACCTGAATTACCTAAGAAGAAAGGCAAGAAAAAGAACGTTTCATATATCGCTTTACTTGGGATCTCGTTGATTTCAACTATATTGATCTTAATGCTATTAATTGATCCGGTGCAAGCACCACAGCATGAAATGACACCAAAAGAGTGGGTGTCAGAACAGTTAACGTTAAATGAACTCGATGGAATAAAGGCCATTTGGGCTACAAACGGAGTAGTGACATTTAATGGTTTTTGTGAAGACTCAAGAAAGCTACAGCAATTTATTGATGGCGTTAAGTCTCATGGAATATTGTTCATCGAGCATGCAGAGTGTACCGATCAGTTAGTAACTGATGTAAAACAGATTCTTACGCAAAACGGTTTTAAAGGTGTAACAGTTCAACAAAACTTAACACCCGGTAGTGTAACGATTTCTGGTGCAATTCAAGCTGGAGATAGGTGGGATAAAACCGTAAGCATGCTAAAAGGAATAAATGGTTTAGTGAGCTGGCAAGTTTTGAATGAATCAGGGGCACAAATCAAGCCACTGATTGAGACATTAAGAAAAGATAAATTAATTCAAAACCTTATGCTTTCACAATTAGACGACTCGATTGTCATAACTGGGGAAGTCAGTCAAGAAAAGCAACAGCAGATCATTGGGCTAGCAAGAGGTACAAAAACGATTCAGCAAACAGGTACTAAAATAGTATTTCAAAACATCCCTGTTCGTTCGGAGGTGAACCGTATTCTGACTTCTTCAGTTATCAGTTACGGTGGTAGTACTGAAGCCCCATTTGTTGAATTGGAGAATGGACTTAGACTATCAAAGGGAACTCAACTGGATAACGGTTACATGGTTGAGTATATCGATATTGATGGTATTGATTTAATGAAAAATGGTCAGATAACTCATGTGCCATTGTTATTTTAGGAATGGAAAATGCCTAGGATCACTAAATTAGAAGATGACATTAAATCTAAAGTCTCTTCAGAAGATGAATATAAGCTGCATTTTGCAGAGGTGCGTAAGCGAATGAAGCAGTCGCATCATAGAAACAAAATTGATACAGAAGAAGCAGTAGATGCCGCTGAGAAAGTAATAGAACTATTGTTTAAAAGACTTAAAAAATGACATTAAAAAGGCCTAACTATGGACGTTTTTCAAGATTTAAAAGCGGTAATGAATGACATCAAGCAACGTAAAAATGCGATTAATGAACAGTTAAAAGAGTTTCAAGGTTTACAGGCAGAAATCCGAACGTTAGTTCAAAGAGCAAAGACGGATCCTGAAGCAAGAGAAAAGTTGCTTCGACTCCAGCAGGCATTTCCTCAGGGGTTTGAGCAACAGCAAGAAAGAGTGTTAAATAAAGTGAGCGAGCTTGGTAAGAACTTTAAAAAGCTCGAACAAGAGTTTACCAATTTAGGCAGTAAGCCAAAAACGCCAGAAGAGCTTAAAGAGCAAGCTGAGGAAATGGAAAAGCAACAGAAAGCGGCTGCTGAAGCGGCGAAAAATGAACCCAAAGAAGAGCCCAAGCCTGTTGTTAAGAAGAAAAAGGTTAGAAGTTATCTTTAGCAACTTTTTAAGAGTTTATCTTACTAAGAAGTATGCAGAGTAAGGTGGTGGTATGTCAGTCAGTAATGTAAGTGCACAGCATGCAAGTGCTCATTCGCAAGTTAATTCAACTGGTGAGCTCAGTGGATCGGAAGGAATTAACTCTAATGCACCTAATGGCTTAGTCGCTGGAATCAATGGCATCGCCAACTCATTGTTTACAGAAGGGCTATCTGTCTTATACAACAATATGGACGTACTTCAAGATCAAGCTAATGATCAGTTTAAAGAGATGTCTGCTCGGCAAGAGGATGCGAGAACTACACATGAAATGTCCGCTAGAATAGGCGACATTATGAAGCAACTCCCAAACAATGAAAAATCAGTAAAACTTCCACCTGATATCGTCAAATATATGCAACAAGCTAATATGACTGTTGCAGGTATGCCAATCGATGAATACCTAAAAAAATACAAAAAGAAGTTCAAAAGCGGTCAACTTGGCGATATTCAAGCGTCTTTAGATGCAAAAAATAGTGAAGATACTGATTATGCTGCTCAGCAGCAGTTAAAAATTCAAAAGATGCTGCAGACCTATAACGTAACGGTTTCGCTCATCAATGCGATGCAAACGTTACTGTCAGAAATGAATAAAAACATCGCATCGAATATCAGATAACTATTATTACTTGGTAAAAACCAAGCAATTGCGCACAAAATTAAGGTTAATACCCGATAACAATTATTGAGTTAACGACTAGACTGGTAGTACAGGTTTATGAAAAGACTTGGATACGAAAGGCAAGACGTGACTAAGGTTGCTGTTTAAATGAGTGCAATACAAGTAATTTTGTTCAAACATGACGGGAAGCTTCGCTGCCAAGGTGAAGTTATTGATGTTTCTGCAAATCAGCTTGTTATTACAACAGATGATGCCTCAGCTTCAGCTATTAGCCGCGACTGTTGGATAAACGTGTTTTGTTATCCGGGTGAAATGCATGAGTTGTATCACGAAGTGATGGACCTAATAGGACCAGAAGTTAAAGACATGAACTTCAAACTTGGTGAAGCGAAAATTATCCCTGTTTATGACCAACTCATTACAGTAATAGAACAATTAAAAGATAATAAAACCATGATGATGAAGTTTGTCTTCATCTATTGTTTGAGTGTCGATAATGCTTATTTTTCTGGGGTGCTGAGATATTTTCTGGCTCATAACGACAAGGTATTGAGCTTTTTAGAGAGCAATTTTATGAAGCCTTGGTCAGTATCCCAATTTGCCGAAGAGTTAGAAATGGAAGTGAGAAAGCTTAACTTCTTTTTTTACAAAAACTATGGAGTTTCGGCAAAACAGTGGATCTTAGAAAGGCGGTTAAGTTTTGCTCGGCAGCAATTATTGTTAACAACAAGAAAAGTCGCTGATATTGCATTAGATAGTGGGTTTAGTAATCACGCTCATTTTACGGATGCATTTAAAAAGCGCTATTCTTGTAGTCCAACAGAATTGCGGTCAACTATAGCCTAAGGAGGACACGATGGATTTAAGTTCAGTGGTGTATCAACTTTCACAAATGTCTGCAAAGTCTGCAAAAGATGTGCAAGGAAACATGCAATCTGGTGATATCAATAATCCAGAGAAAATGGTGAAAGCACAATTTGCGATTCAGCAATACTCGAATTTTGTAGGTTATGAAAGTGCAATGATTAAAACGATTAAAGACATGATTCAAGGCATTATTTCTAAAATCTAGTAACAAAATTGAATTTGGTGGCATGAGATGAAAAAGAAAGATGTATTGCTTAGTGAAGATAAACAGCTGCTTGTTGAGTGTGCAGTTGCAGCAGGAAATCACGGTTTAAAAGAGCAAGCATACGCCATCATTAAAATATTTCCTGAACTGATCCTTGATGAAGAAGACAGGAAAATATGCACAAGTGTGATTTATTTTGCTCTTAAAGAAGCTTCTAAAGCTGTTAGAGAGCTTGAGTCATGCAACAGTGACACTGCACAAGCTTTAGCCATGCTGTTTTCTGGTCCGATATCCAGTAAAACACAGCAAGATATATTAGCGAAGAAGCTCATTTCAGTGAGAAATTAGCGGGAGGTAGTTATGTCAATGACAGAAGCCGTAAACCAAGTTCAGCAAATAGCGCAGAACAAAATGGTCAAAAAAGAAGTGCCTGAGCCTTCGGTAGATATGGTTAACAAGTTCGAAAGCATGATGAACTTGGGTACCGCTCAGATTGATCAAGCTGCTCGAGTCGGTTCAGTAGGCTCTGATGAAGACTTAATTAAGAAAATGGCCCCTAAAGATAAAAGTGAGCTTGATAAAGCTGGCCAACAGCTATCGCCATTATCTTATCTTGAAGGGCAAAGACTGATAATGAAAGGCATGGTTGAGGTTGATTTATTTGCAAAAATTGCAGGTTCGTTATCTCAATCAATCAATAAGCTAGCGAGTATGCAATGAGAATTAAGTGCTATTTGGTTATGGCTCTTGTGTTACTATTGGTCGGTTGTAAAACTGAACTCTATCGCAATTTACCGCAAGACGAAGCGAACCAAATGGTGGCTTTATTGCGCCTTAATAATATTGAAGCTGAAAACGAAATCGATCAAAAAACGGGTATGGCGACATTAATGATCGATGAAGACAAATTCATCAACGCCGTTGCATTATTGAGGCAGAATGGTTTTCCAAGACCTAAATACGCCAATATCGAAGATATGTTTCCATCAGGGCAATTGGTAACCTCACCAGCACAAGAACACGCTAAAATTGCTTTCTTGAAAGAGCAACAGCTTGAACGAACCTTGAGTAATATTGAAGGCGTGATAAGTGCAAGAGTTTCAATTGCTGAGCCAACACAGGATGATGAGTTTCAAGCTCAACCTGAAAAATCAGCATCGGTTTATATCAAGTATTCTCCTCAAGCAAACTTAACAACCCAAGAGAATCAAATCAAAGGGTTGATTCAGAATGCGATACCTGGTCTTTCTTTCGACCGAATCAGTGTCTTTCTTCAAGCCGCCAATTACGGTTTTCAATCAGCACCAGCTCAACAGCAACAAGATGACTTCACTCGGTTTATTAAGAAAATTGAAGACAATAAATTGCCCGTAATTATTGGTCTGGTCTTACTCGTTTTATTAAGTGTATTCGGCTTTTTATTCTTGAGACGTAAATAGAATAGGCTTTTGGGGGTGCTATGATTTCAGGTTTTTTCTCACCTAACGAAGAAGAAGGCATTGAAATAAAGCAATTTTATCAATTGCTTTGGCGTCCTACCGTTGCTATGCATGACAGCTGGTGGAGTAAGCTAGGTCTGCAAATGTGGAAAAAAGGTGCGGGCCAAAATAATGTTTTATCTCAACGAATAGAACAATTAGTGGTGCAGCGCTTAGGTATCATTGATAAGCCGTTACCTTCAGCTTTTACTCTTGACGAGCAGTTTCTGTTGAAGAGTAAAAATAGGTTACCCGTTATTTTGTCAGTATTAGGGCTCTATTGTCTGAATTGCCCTGACTACTTATCACTAAAAGAACATCGGCTTGCCCTGGAAAGTGTACTTTCTGAAGAGCAAGTACAGCAAGCGTGGGCTCTATGGCCACAACGACCAACGTCAAAATTTAAAGAGCTTGTTGATAATATAAAATCTGAGTGTTTGCTCGAGCAAGCTCAAAAGATTTCAATTGCGTTATTAGACGAAGAGCTAAAAGAAAGTTCACTATGGCACTGTATTGCAGTGACTCTGCCTGTGGTAGAGGTCGAGATGGAACCAGACGACTTTAAGGCTCAGGTTACCTTGTTAAAGGAAACTGATCTTAATTTGATTCGATGGTTAACCCGACTGGAGCGCATGCTATGAATCCATTTCTTATTGACATTCAACAGTGCGAAATAGCCAGAGGCGAATCCGAATTCATCTCTTCAGGTGAGTTTAAACAGTCAATCGAGCTTCAATCGATGGAGAAGCAAGTGAGGCATCGCATCCAAGCTTCACTTAAAGATGCTCATATGCAACGAGAGCAATCTCGTCAGCAAGCAGAGCAATATATTATTGACGCACAAAGTGAAGCTGAAAAATTGATGGTTGAGTGGGAGCAACAAGCCAAACAGCAGGCCGTGGCTGGTGCAGTGGCTTGGGTGCAAGATGAGGTAAGTTTTAGACAACAATTACTTGAAGAATTAAGTGCAGGCATCGCCTCACAAATTTATACCGTCATTACCCATTGGGCTTCTAATCTCGAAAAAGCGGATTTAATTGCAGCTCAACTTACTGAAGATGTCATTGAAAAGCTAGGAGAAGGCTCCTTGACCTTATTGGTCGCTGAAGAAGATTTTGAGTCTTTAAACCGTAAACTGGGTAATGAGTTCAAAGTGAAAACTGATACTGCATTAGTCGCAGGTACAGCAGAAATACAGTCAGCTGCACTCAGTGCTCGTATTGATTTAAATCGACATTTGGAATTGTTGTTAAAAGCGTTTGTATTTGAAGTGAGCAAAGAGACAAATGCAGAGAATTACCCAGACAATGCGATTACAGAGCAAGTGACTCAGTTTAATGCTGATGAGGAAACAATAACGTCATCAGTTGATGAAGAATTAACAAGCACAGATGATGGTACCAGTTTTGTTGATGACTCAGAAGAATTAGAAAATAACTTATTTGAGGATAACTCAGCGCAAAATTTCGAAACGGATGACTCTGATTACAACGAAGCATATTAGCATCGTTGCGACTAGGAAGATGATATGAGAGTAGATGGCACTACTTCAGTTAACTTTGATACTCAGGCAGATTCAAAACCTGTTAATGGGCAAGTGCATCCTGCAAATACCACATCTTCTTTAGCCGCAACAGAGTTTGCTGAGATCGCTATGATCGCAAATGAATCCATGGAGGAAGCGCTCGAGGATTTAAGTTTAGGGTTTAGTAACTACTTAAAACGATTAAATAGTAAAGAGCGAAAGGACGAAGTCAGGTTCAATGCATTGGAAGAGTTGGTTGCTCAAATGGAAGGCGAGCAAGCCGATGGCATTCTTGCGAATGCAATCCAGTTGGCAGCATTAGGCGATGCTGACTCTATCATGGTCAATATTGAGCAAATGAACCTTGATAGCGGTAATGTCATGTTGCTCATGGCGAACGTGATTGCTCAAAGTGGCCTAAGCGAAGAAGTTCGTAAGAAACTACGCAAAAAATTACAAGAAATGTTGGCAGAGGAAGGTGCAGAACTCGCACTTATTGCCGCAATGGAAGGGTTACCGCTGGACCAAGCAGGGCTTCAGTCTCTTCAAGGGTTATATCAACGTGCAGCAAGAGGCGATGGTGGTCTAGCTAAGTGGTTTAGTTTGCTTCGCGATATGCCAGATAGAAGAAAAAGAATTCGGGTATTGCTCAGAGCGTTGTCAAATTCACTGAATGAAGAGAATACAGGCAGCAACATGGTTAAGTTGGTCACTGTTGTTGATGACCTGAGACGCTTATTGCTGTTCATGAGTGTTGAAGATTACTGTAAAGCGCTATCAAGAGCATGTCAGATTGACGACGCATCAGTGCTTGATGCAACACTTGACTTGGTTGAACAATCTTGGGTTTACGGGGAGTGGCTAGAAGAAAAAATTACCAAGATGAAAGTGCCAGATAGTAAGCAAATAGGCTTCTTGAGGCGCTGGCGAGATTTGATGCAACAATTACCAACAAAATGCTATCGAGATCCTGAGCAAAAAGAACATATTACTGATGCCATGATGGACCTATTAGATCAGTGGTGCGAAGACGAATAGGAAAAAATAGGCGTAGATGTATATCTCGTCCTAAGCTTATTGAGATTAAACCTTGATTTAACTAAGACTGAGAAAGGCTTAAGCAGTGGATTTACGTATTACCCGACATTTAGAGACTTTCTTTCAGCTGCAAAACCGCTGGCCAGTTAAATTAGACGACCAAATGGAATATCACTGGGCACCATATGGTCTCATGCTTGAAGTAAAAGACGAAAGGTTGTTAATGACATCATGGTTACTGGAGACTCAAGTTAATGATTTAAAGCACTGGGTTGAGCATTGGCACCCCAGAGCATTTATGGGCGTTCCACAGCGGTTATTTATCATCAAACACAAGTTAATGATCAGTTGCCTGTGTCCAAAAACGAGCGAAGGGCGAGATTGGTACAAAATGATTCAGCTACAACAGCAGTTTTTGAGTAAGGTCAGTCGTGGGAGCCAATTTTGAATAAAATTCAACAGCTGCTGGCAAAAGCCGCAGGCCGTCATGATATTATTTTAGCTGTCATGCTGGTAGTTGCGGTTTTCATGATGATCATACCGTTACCGACCCCTCTGATCGACGTGTTAATCGCTGTTAACCTCGCACTTTCTATTATCCTAATGATGATTGCGATTTATATTCGTGATCCCTTGGAATTTTCCGTATTTCCATCGGTACTGTTGGTGACCACACTCTATCGACTTGCACTGACTATCAGTACCAGCCGATTAATCCTTCTACAGCATGATGCTGGTCAAATTGTATTTACGTTCGGTAACTTTGTTGTTGGAGGAAATCTCGCTGTCGGTATTACCATTTTCGCCATTATCACTATTGTTCAGTTTATTGTAATTACCAAAGGTTCAGAGCGTGTGGCTGAAGTAAGTGCACGTTTCTCTCTGGATGGTATGCCGGGTAAACAAATGAGTATTGATGGTGATATGAGGGCCGGTACTATTGATGCCAAAGAAGCCAAGCGATTAAGAACCAAAGTACAGAAAGAAAGTCAGTTATATGGTGCGATGGATGGTGCCATGAAGTTTGTAAAAGGTGATGCGATTGCCAGTATCATCGTTATTTTTACCAACATCATTGGTGGTATTGCGATTGGTGTTATGCAAAAAGGCATGTCGGCATCAGAAGCCTTGAACACTTACGCTGTACTTTCAGTGGGTGATGGCTTGATTGCACAGATTCCTTCACTCCTTATTTCGATTACCGCAGGTTTAATTGTTACACGTGTGCCGGGTGAGACTCGACAGAACTTGGGTAAAGAAGTGGTAATGCAAATAACGAAACAGCCATCATCACTACAGATGGCTGGATTAGTGATGATTACGTTTGCTCTGATACCGGGGTTTCCACTTTGGGTTTTCGGTTCGTTAGGTGGATTGACATTTTTTCTCACATGGCGTTTATCAAAAAAAAATCAACAACAAGCGGAAGCTGGAGGGGAGGATAAAGCCTTCCCGAAAGATGGAGAAGAAGCTGATGATGATGATGCCAATATGCAACCGGGGGCCGTGCCTCTCATGTTGGTATTAGGCTCAGACTATCCGCATCAAAGTATGAAAGAAACCTTACACCGGCTCCGATGGTCTTTATTCGAGAAGCTTGGAGTTCCATTGCCCGAAATTCAACTGCAGGTCGTCAATACAAAGAAAAATTGCCAGTGCGACATTTTGTTGTATCAAGAACCCGTTTTACAGCTAGAACTGGATGTAGAAGAGTCGTTACTTAATGAGCGTTTTGTCGATATGGACACGCGCAGTTTTGTAACCTCTTACAACGGAGAAACCTTGCATTGGATACGAGATTCACAGATTGAGAAAGCGAAAGAAGAGGGGCTCATTGTTGTCGAAGGGGAGGCGATTCCAGCTTGTTTGATCAATAAAGTAATCGATCGATTTATTGGTGAGTTTATTGGTGTGCAAGAAACACGGTACTTGATGGACGCCATGGAAAATAAATATGGCGAATTGATCCGAGAGCTACAACGGCTTTTATCCGTAGGTAAAGTCGCTGAAATTCTTCAACGCTTGGTTGAAGAAGGCATTTCGATTCGTGATTTAAGAACCATCTTTGAAACCTTGGTTGAATGGGTCCCTAAAGAAAAAGACGTCATTATGCTCACTGAATATGTGCGTATCGCATTACGCCGACATATTCGTCGTAAATTCGCAACTCGCCAAGGCTGGATCTCTGCATTAATGATCGGTGAAGGCATCGAAAACTTGATTCGTGAATCTATCAGGCAATCGACTGCTGGTTCATACTCAGTATTGAATACGACACAAACCCATATGATCCTCACGGAAATCAAAACGTTGTTGCCAACAGATAAACCTTGTGTGTTGTTGACCTCTTTGGATGTACGTCGTTATCTACGCAAAATTGTTGAAAGAGAACTGTTTGCAACCCCAGTGCTTTCGTATCAAGAATTAGGTGATGATGTTGAAATTAAAGTGCTTGAGCATTGTGATTTAGTGGGTGAGTCGCTTGATGAAGCGATGAACGCAGGTTAGGGGACTAAACATGATCAAGCTACCTAACAAGACTGAACTCGCCAAAGCCATTGAAGAGAAAATTTATTTTAATCCTTTCAATGTAGAAAACAGCATACCAAGTGTTCGCTATTTTGGGCACATCAATGAAGTCGGAGCAACATTGGTGCACTCGAGTTTGGCTGGTGCTCACCAAGGTGACTTATGCATCATTGCTGACAAACTACAGGCAGAAGTAATTGCCGTGAAGGGAGATGAAACCATTCTATCTCCATTCGATGCCACTACAGGGTTGCAAGCCGGTGAACCGGTTGAATTACTCGGCCATGGTCATCAAATCCATTTGGGAGAAGGTTTACTCGGGCGAGTCGTCGATGGGCTCGGGCGTCCTATTGATGACAAAGGTGAACTCACTGCTACTGCGATCAGAGACAATAAAGGCCAAGCGCCAAATCCTCTCAGCCGTTCTTTAATTAAAAACATTTTACCTATGGGAGTGAGAGCGATTGATAGTACGCTCACCTGTGGGGTTGGCCAACGGGTTGGTATTTTTGCTGCGGCAGGTGGTGGTAAAAGTACACTGCTTGGCATGATAGCGTCTAATTGCGATGCTGAAGTAATTGTATTGGCATTGGTTGGTGAACGGGGAAGAGAAGTACGTGAGTTCATGGAGTATAACCTCACTGAAAAAGCCCGTGCACGAACAGTGATGGTTGTGTCCACATCTGATAGACCGCCGCTTGAGCGAATGAAGGCTACGATGACGGCTACTACGGTAGCAGAGTATTTCCGAGATCAAGGTAAAAATGTGCTTTTGATGGTGGATTCTCTGACTCGTTTTGCTCGTGCTGCCAGAGAAATTGGTTTAGCCGCAGGTGAGCCTGCTGTATCAAATGGATTCCCTCCAAGTGTGTTTGTAAAACTGTCTTCTTTAGTCGAGCGTGCAGGACCTGCAAAAGTTGGAAGTATCACCGCTATTTATACGGTATTAGTGGAAGGCGATGATATGAATGAACCCATTGCCGATGAAGTTCGCTCACTGCTGGATGGTCATATTGTGTTGTCGAGAAAACTTGCTGGTGCAGGGCACTATCCTGCCATTGATATCAATGCCAGTGTCAGCCGTGTCATGGATATTATTGTGACAGAGGAACAACGTAAAGCGGCATCTAAATTACGCAAAATGCTTGCGAAATACGAAGAAGTGCAATTACTGATCCGTGTTGGTGAATATGAATCAGGTCAAGACGCAGAGACTGATGAGGCAATAGAACTTCATCAGGCCATACTTGAGTTTTTACAACAAGGCACGGATGAGTTTACGCCCTACGATGAAGCGTTGGGTTTGATGAGTCAAGCTGTAGCCTATAATGGTTATTAGGGGCTGTAATGGCGAGCTCTAATATTGATGACAATGATAAAGAAACATTGAGGCGGATATTGGATATTCGTTCTCGCAAAGAAGATAAGCTGAGAAAACGTTTGAGCGATACAAAAAAACAAGCTCAGCAAATGGTAGCGAACAGAAGGCAAAAAGTGATTGAAAGGCATCAGTTAATTGATGCGATTCGACACTTAACTTTGCCAGATAAGTCCTTGGATTTCAGTGGTATGAATGAATTTAAAGTCGACTTAGCCAAACGTTACCAAAATGAACGAGAATTAGCAGAAGAGATAGTCAGAGTTCAAGAGCAAATAGAAGCAATTGGACAAACGATTAAGCAAATTAACAAAGAAATTTTTCAATTGGTGAAAGATCAAGAGAAGTTACAGGCGGTGTTTGATGAGTAGTTCAATTAAATCAACTGAAACACAACATACGAAACCTGTTGAACATGATCATAAGAAAAAAGAAGTTGAACCTCAGTCTCAACACAAAGAACTCTTTGCTAATCTGCTTAAAGGGCGGAAGTTTGAAGAGCCGAAAGACGATAACTCAACAAAAAAAGTCTCTAAAGCAACAAAACGTGTGTTGGCTAAAGATGGGGGGACTTGCAAAATGGGAAGTGCTGAAATATCCCGTCAAAAAGATATGCTCTGTTATCGCCTTGTTAATGGTCCAATGGCAGGGCTGATTATTCAAGCAAATTACGATAAAAAGGGGTTGAGAATTCGACTCTTTCCTCACAATAGTAAGCAAGAACACGCAATCAAAAATGTCATGAGGCCATTAGAAGATAAATTACAAGGCCGTGCATATCGAATAAGGCTCGAGTGTGTCCCTCCCAAGAACACTCATAAGTCTAACACTCAAATTTTCATGGGGTAGTTTATGCAAAGCAGCTTACTCATTAAAATAAGCCAAGTGATTGGCAAAGGCTTGGAAGCGCAAAACTGTCGGTTAGAGTTAAAGCCCATTTCTGGTGATGGGATGTTTTGGAAACATCAAGATTACCCCGATGGTGTAGGAGTGTGGATCCCTTTATCCGATTGGAAGAAAGCTGTTTTGGAGCAGACAGGGGTATCGGTTTTAGAAAAAATGCCCGAAGATTTTGCACCTTGTATCAGTGCGGTGATATTTGAAGTTGTTGGAAGTTGGATAGTAGAAGCGGTAGCTGAAAAGCCAGAAACATTTACGCTGGAAGAGACGATTGCCCCAGTGTTAACACTCGGCGGTGTACGTTGTGCGTTGGTGAATTGGCCGACTCAAATATGGCAACCAATGGTGTCACATTGGGCTCCGTTTGTTGGAGAGTCTCCAACGATCAATTTAAGCTTAGTTGCTGGGTATAGTCCTCAAAAAAGTAATAAACCCAGAATACCAAAAGTAGGCGAAGGTTTTTGGATTGACAATGAGTGTGAGGTTGAAGAAGGGCAAGCTCTATTGTGGTGGCAAGGGCCTGTAGCTAAAATTCGCCTAAGCAGTGAGTTAGCTGGTGGTGTTGGAAGTATGATGGTGGATGATGTCTTGCCCGAAGTCGATTTTCATTACCCGCCACTGTTGACTGAATTAGCTAAGGTTGAAATGAATTTAGCGGATATCGGAACCATGATGATAGGAGATGAGTTACCGATTAAAGTTTTGCAACAGGGAGAAGCCAGAATTGTAAGACAAATCGATGAGCTTCATAGCCAAACTTTAGCAACAGTATCTTTGCTAAGAAGCCCATCGGGGTTAATTGCAAAAGTCGAATCTATTGAACCTGAGGAAGAGTAGTCACCGCAGCTTCAACCATTTGACGAATTTGATTAACGATGTTCATTTCAGTTTCTCCATCGTGGTTTTTAATTCTTGGTGTATGAATGTGCCCATTCGGAATGTTTACGTTCATTTGATTCATTAAACGAATCGCACGATATGAGATTTCATTCGAAAGATAGCCACCACCCGAGCCCTGAACTGAAGTTTCTCCATTAAGCTCTGCAAGTGATTTAGCCTCAATATCACCACGTTTTAGGGTGGTGATTTTAGCGTTATCAATAGCCGCCCAATCACCTTTAACACTTTGCATTGCTTTAACAGGTAAAGTGAATTCGACAAATTCATTGCCGTTCAAAATATTGCCTCTTAGCATCGGGGTTACAGGGTTATCAGCCGTTGCTCCTGTATATACATTTAAATTGTCAGGTGCTTTAGCACTGCGATTACGACCGGGGAAACGTTCTAAATCGAAATCCTTGCGTCCCATGCTCACGGTAAACAACATATCGATAGTATTGTTTCGATATAGCGGCGTTAAGATCGATTCAATCATACCCTTATCAAAATCAGCAAAGCGAACAGGGATCATTACGGTTTCAATTTGAGCTTGCTTGCCATTCACTTGAAAACGATAACCATCAAGTGCTAATGCCGTGAGCCCAGAAGGATTAGACTGTCCGATATCCTTGTCTAAGAAAAAGGGATCGAATCCAGTTAGCAAAATTTTGATATCAGCTTTGTCATCAAAGGCAACATCATTTATGCCACGTGAAGATTGCTCTGTCGCTTTGACTAAAATGTTACGCTGCCAATCTGCTAGCTTAAAACCTGCGGGTTTTGTCTTGAGTGTTTCGCGCATTGCAAGGCGAGACCAATAAAGTGGTCTGTCGTCATTTGAGCCCGATTGCACATCTCGTACCGCTTGTTGCCATAGGCGTTGGCCTTGAATAGCCACCAACTTGGTGAGCTGCTTTTCTTCTTTGCTAGCTTTCACTTTATGAATGAGTTGATCATTTAACGCATTGTACCTAAGCGCAACAGTCGGTAACTCTTGTAGTGCTGTGGGGATGCGTTGTTCCTCGACATCGAGCGGCACAGCAATTGCTGTAGCACTGGCAAGAACAGAAAGCGCTAAAAGTTGTTTAATCATGTTTTTATTATGCATTACTTAGGTGAAATCTTAGGGTTAAAGATGACACGATAGTGATATAAAAGTAAACACAGTTAACAAAGAAGTCATCGAGACTTCCTTTTTTATGTATGTTTTATCTTTTGGCCAGATAGCTCAGTGCAGTGCCTGATATCAATATCCAAACTGAAATCCAGCATAGCCAAACAACATAAGCCATGCCCACATTAGATTGCTGGATGATAAGAGGTTGTGTCGCAAATAGTAAAGCGAAACCTAACCATTTGAACATCAGGCTTTGTTTGTCAGATAAGCGTTTATGAAACACAGTGTTAAAGTGTTTAGTTTGGCTAAACACAAAACACAGTATTGCAACGAATGAAAGCAGGTTAATCATTAACATGAAGCCGCTCCTTTTACTCCAACAGGACTGGAATCTTTGCTGGTGGCCCTGGGTATTGCCAGCGGATCTCGGCTTTAGGATTTCGTTCGTTGCCTAAATTGATGTTCCAGCGAGAGGCACCTTCCGGTTTTGAATGTAAAGCTGCTAACGCTGCTGGGATTACATCGGATTTAGGTTGCTGTGAGAGTTTTTCTGGTTGCATCCACAAATCAAGCTCATCAGCATAGTAACTGAGGGTGCCTGTCACAAATACCGCAAACAGCAACCAGCTGAGTAGCAATCCGCTGTAGGTGTGCAGCCAAATCATTGAATGTCTAAAGTTACCTTTCATGACATTTTCTCCACAGGGAACAAGTAATAAATGGCCATGAAAGCAATGCCTGCTAAGACAAGAACACGAACAGAGTGGATGGTCTTTTTACAGCTAAAACACCAAATGAATGCGATAAAAGCAAACACGTAGCTGCACATTAAGCCAATAAAAATGGCATCGTGAACGTTATCGGTGAACAACCATAGTGAGATGGGGATCATGCCGAAGCTGGCACTGATGCCAACCGCATAACCGCCAAAAATGGCCATTAACGTGCGAATAAATACAGGAAACGAAAATGACATAGTGCAGCTGCGTTATTAAAGGTAAACACAAATGCAAATGATAATAGGTTTCAAATGATGGTTCACGAAAATTTTACTTGTGAGGAATTTAATTTCAATTTTTGTCGACAGGATCAAATTTATTGAAGTAAAACCCCAACGCCGACCCGACGAAGCTGAAAACTCCTCATTCCTTTTGGATAAATGCCTAACGCCTTAGTTTACGTGTTCTGATTATTCCTTGAACGCAAAACTTCAATGCCGCAGGGTTATTAAGATTACATCTAGTGATTGATAATTAAACTTCTGCGAAGTTTCGAAAGTCGTGGTGTTGCACACCACACCGCCTAAAGGGGAAACGAAGTAACTACAGTTTTGTATGTCGGTAATTCTCCAGCAAACTCCCCTTTGGAAACCCCAGTGCCGCCCCACCGAAGCTGAGCGTTTCAGAGCTTCAAAGGGGATAGTCAGCCTTTACATAGCATTTGAATGTTTATAGGCCGTCACACCTGCGAAGGCAGGTGTCCAGTGTCTTTAATCTGTTTAGGTTTATTTAACTGGGTGATCAACATACAAAGCTGTCGTTATTTCATTTCCCGTTTTCGCGAGTATGACGTAAATGCTTTTTTTTAATCTATCGAGAATCCAGCAGACTACAACAGTTCTCCATGACTAAAACTTCTTCGAAGTTTCGAAGGTCGTGGTGCTACACACCACACCGCCCAAAGGGGAGTTCTCCAGCAAACTCCCCTTTGGAAACCCCAATGCCGCCCCAACGAAGCTGAGCGTTTCAGAGATAATTGAATAAATGCCTGACGTCTCAGATGGGACGTCCTGTCCCACTGAGTCTAGCTCGACTTCCCTGTCGAGCTCACGTCATTCTGATATTCAATTATCTCTCCAACAGCTTCAAAAGGGATGTTCAGCCCTTAAGCTGTGTTTGAAACTTCCTATATCGTCATTCCAGTATGTTTTTAGCTGGAATCTATTGCCTTTTTGTTGTTTTTAAAGGTTCGAAGAAAGGCGCTGGATGCTTGACTAAAACATTCGAACATGACGTTAATGCTCCATTTAGAAACAACGGAAAACCTATCAGGCTACAACAGTTCCCCATGACAAAGTTGTAATTCTTCGTTGGTGAAAAATGGCGTAAGCGCAGCATGGACGCTGCGCTAAATTCCGAGGTGCATGGACGCACCATTGGAAGTGTTAGGCCTTCTTCTGAAATAAAGAGGTTTTCATAAGAGGAGTTGCGTTTTACTTTGTGGGGCGGCATGGGGTGATGAAAGAGGGGGCTTGCTGAAGAGTCCCTTCTTGCTCGGGTTTGGGCTGAAAGCTCAAGGTTTTAAGTGTTTGAAATATATTAATTGGTACAATAAATGGTTAAAACTCAAAATACTGACTTACTTAAAGAAAATCACTTTATAGGATGGTATATTTATTGCCGTTAAAGTTGATTCGGAGAATAGGATGAAGTTTGATTATCTATGGCAAATTCTGTTTATATTATTAGGTGCTTTCGCTAGTGCATATGCAGGATATTATTACGCTAACCAGCCAGAAGAAGATATAGTATTAGAATATCAAGAGTTTAAAAATAAAAATTTAAAAAAAGTTTTCGGTGAAACAAAAGCTATTAAAATATTTCACGGCGAAAAAGAGATCGAAGCATTAGGTAATGTTCGTTTCAGTATTTTGAATAACTCTTCTAAAAACATAGATAAGTTTAAAGTCTACTTTGAAGTCAATAATGCTGATGAATTGCCTTTATTTCATAGTTTAACTTCACCTGACTCTTATCCTAAAGAGGCTGTTACTCTCATATCAAAAAACGAAGGTGTTTATATTTTTGAAGTAGAGTATTTAAATCGAACTAAGAAAAGATGGGATAGTTTGGATTTCGTGTTTTATTTCGCAGATGCAACAACTCCAAAAGTTCATATAAAGACAGGAACTAAGGGAGTAGTGTTAAAAAAATATGAGTATAAAGAGAAAACAGTTTTTGAAATTATTTTAGGATCTTTAAAAAGAATTTGGTGGGTTTTACTAGCCTATTCTTTCCTTATTTATTTTTTAATGAAAAGAGCCAATATTCGCCGTAAGTTGCACAAAAAAAAGATTGATCAGATATTAATTGATACAATTGAAAAAGATAATGATTTAACATCTGAACAGAAAATAGAAAAAATCAATGAAGTTTTGACAAGCTCTCCCAAGTTTTCAGAAGTAATGAAACATTGGAAAGTGAAATTTGAGTAAAAATAATCATGTTTCAGTTTGATTAAATGCAATCACCCCATCAACGACTGCAATGCCTCTTGACTCGAAAACCTCTTAGCAAAGAAATCCAAAAATGCACTGATGTTCGTCGCCAGTTGGCGACGACTGGAATACACGCCATAAATCTTAAACGGCTCAATGGGCCACTCTTGTAAAATGGGCACTAAAGAACCACTGGCGATCTCTGCCTTACAATTAGAATTAGACAACATCCCAATACCAAAATCGTCCATCACCATGCGTTTCACCATCACTGCACTGTTGGCTCGTATCTTACGATTAAAGTTCACCATGGTTTTACGTGCGCCTTTACCCAATGGCCAAATGGGGGCTGAGCGAGATGTGCCCATTAAAACGCCATCATGCTCCATCAGATCTTTTGGTGTCGCCGGGGTGCCTTTGATCTTTAAATAACCAGGGCTGGCTACTAAAATAGGTTGTCTTTCAAACAGTAAGCGTGCCACTAGGTCAGACGATTGCAGTGGTCCGTATTTAATGGCGATATCGTAACCTTCTCCGACCAGTCCAACATCAGCGTCGGTAAACTGGATATCTAGGGTGATATTAGGATACAGTCGCATGAATCCGCTTGCCAGATTGGCAATCAGCTCCTGACTGAAGGATACAGGGATAGCGATACGCAATGATCCCGACACATCACTATGAGTATTTTCAATCGTCGCTTTAGCGGCTTCGATTTCATTACCTATAGTGTCGCAGTGTTGATAAAACAATGCGCCGACTTGTGTCAGGCTTAAATTACGAGTATCACGCTGCAGCAGCCTGACCCCCAACTGTTCTTCAAGCTGGGCAACTTTTCGGCTAATGGTAGATTTCGGCAGCCCCGTTTCACGGGCAGCTTGTGAGAAACCCTTTGCTCGAACAACGGCTGCAAAGAGCATCATCCCATTCAAATCAGGCATGTTTTTTTTACTGTCTCAAATATGGAACAAAGCGTCTAACCCAGTTTAATGGCAATTTGCGACAGATAAAAGTTATATTTAACCCTTATAAAAATAATTCTATTTCGTTGTTACTCATTTGTTACAGATAACGGCGAAATATAGAGGCTAGGAGAAGTACCTATTCATCGGTAGGTACTAAAGCAGAGGATCTTTTAGGATGACCAGCAACAATCAGCCCACTGAAACGACTCAAGTGCAAGGCACTGACGTGCTATTTATGAAAGCGGAACATTTAGCGAAAGATTTTTCGTTGTTCCCTAAGCACAGTAAACAAAGCTTGTCGCAGCAAGTGAAAGGATTAATCGACGAGGACACCATTCAAGCTAACTTGAAAAATTTAGCGCAATTGGATGTAGATGGTTACGTAACGAAAGTTATCCAGCCAACTCAAGATAAAAATCGCCCAGGTGCAAAACGCATCATTGCCGACTTAAAAGGCAAAATTGTAACCGATACTCTTATTGGCTCTTTTTATAGTGCTGAAGTTGAGCTTAACTTTGGCGCACGCACTCGCCGTATCGGTTTTATCGCTCAAGAACGTTCAACTTCAAATGGCGCTTGGATGCCTGAGCATCATTTAGCAGCTTGTAAAGCGATTCGTCACTTTGCTGAATTGTCTATGCCAATTGTGTATTTAATTGACACTCCAGGGGCTGACGCAGGTGAGGTTGCAAACAGCCAAAACCAAGCGCACTCAATTTCTAAAGCTATTGCTGAGTCGGCAAATGTTGACGTACCTACTGTAGGTATTGTTATCGGTGCAGGCTATTCAGGTGGTGCGATTCCATTAGCGGCAGCAAACATACTGCTTTCGCTACGTGACGGTATTTTCAATACCATTCAGCCACAAGGTCTTCAAAGCATTGCGCGTAAATACAACCTGTCATGGCAAGAATGTGCAAAGTCAGTTGGTGTATCACCAGAAGAGTTGTATACCAATGGTTGTATCGACGGTATTGTCGACTTTACTCCGTCTGACAAAGACGAACGTCAACACAATTTACGCCGTGCCATCATCAGTGGTATTGAAGCGGTAGAGCGTGCAGCCGTTGATTTCGTTCGTGATTCTGCTGATTTACGTGAGCATTACGACCGCAGTTTAAACCGTTTCTTGAATCCTTCTTCTAACCTTGCTTCGCTTGAAAGCAATGCTGAGCTAGAGGTTGCGAGCAACCCAACGATGCACCTTAACCTGTTTGGTAGTGCATACCGTTACCTACGTTACCTAACGCTTCGCAGTCGTATTCACTCGATTCCGCAAGCAGAGTATGGTCGTCTTTCAGACGTAGGTGTACCACAAGGTGACTTGCTTGCTCGTATTCAACAAGAGCAAGATAAGGTATTCCATACGTGGTTATCTAGCCCAGACAAATTGGTCTATGACGATGAGTTAAATAAGCTTTGGGGTAACTTTACCGCTAAGCGTGATGACGTGTCGACTGAACGTAACATGCTGACGCGTTTCATCTTAGGTGAGCCAAAAGAAAACTACAAAAAAGCCCGTAAAGCATTGTTGTTCAACATCGGTTGGTCGCTTTACCACCGTTGGAAGTCGAATGCGGCGAACAACTTTAAAGGCTTGATCCAGCATCTTGAGAACTTACCTGCTGAAGTGACGCAGAAAGATTGGCCTGAGCTGAATCAGCTGACGGTACTCGATGTTGTGGTAAATGACGAGCTACGTGAAGATTTCATCTGGCAATGTCATAACATCCTTATCTTCAACGCATTGTATGACAATGTTGTAGTGAACTTAGCGTCTATCGCAAAAGAAGCCATGATGGCGAAGAGCTTGTCTCGTGCTTCAGTAGATGGCTTACTGCATACGTCTATCGATAAAGCGATTTCAGTACAAGATATAGCTAACGATAAGAATAAATTCTACAAGTGGCTGAAGTACTTTATGGGTCAGTCAAACCGTGCTGAACTTCTAACTCGTGTTGAGTCTTGGAAGAGTGTTGGTTTCCCACAGTTAAACGACAGTTTATTCGTAGTACTTACGTACTTCTTTGAGCGTCTACTTCCTGAATATTTTGACAGTGAAGAAGACACCAGTAAGTACACTGGTGCCATTAACCCAGTTCGTATCGGTCGTCGTAAAGACTTCTGGAACCGACTCACTATGGGTTACCAAGATCTACTTATCCAGAAAGTACTGCGCGACGAAAAACGCTCAGGCAAGATGGGTTGGGAAAACATCATCTCGAAATTCTTCACGCAATTCGAAGAAATCGACGGTGATAAGATGTCAGCTAACATGCTGAACTTCCCTGGCTTCCGTCTATCAATTGAAGATGCGCTGGATAAAGGCATTCGCCCTTGTGGTTTAATCACAGGTCTTGGTGAGTTCGAGCACGAAGGTCAGAAGATCCGTGCCGGTGTTGCTGTATCGAACACCGCATTCCAAGCGGGTGCATTTGATATGGCCAGTGCTGAGAAATTCAGCTCACTACTGATTGAGTGTGCTAAGCGTAAGCTGCCAGTTATCTGTTTCATCAGTTCTGGTGGTATGCAGACCAAAGAAGGTGCCTCTGCACTGTTCTCAATGGCAGTAGTGAACGACCGTATTACTCGTTTCATTCGTGATAACGAGCTACCAGTATTAATGTTTGGTTATGGTGACTGTACGGGTGGTGCACAGGCGAGTTTCGTGACTCACCCATTAGTGCAAACTTACTACCTTTCAGGCACAAATATGCCATTCGCTGGTCAAATGGTGGTTCCAGCTTATTTACCATCAACCTCGACACTTTCGAACTATTTATCGAAAACGCCAGGTGCGATGAATGGTCTTGTTGCTAACCCATTTAGCGATACGTTAGAAGCACAGCTTTCAAGCATTGATCCATTAATGCCGCAAGCATCGCTGCAAATTAACGATGTGATAGCTAATGCGCTTTCTACTCTGGTACCTGAAGTGGAAGCTGAAGAACAAGAGATTGTGCAAGACGATCCACGTCAATTAATGAAACCAATCGACAAAGTATTGGTTCACGCACGTGGTTGTACAGCGGTTAAGCTTATCCGTAAAGCACACGACAACAACATCAACGTAGTATTAGTAGCATCAGACCCTGATATGACGTCTGTTCCAGCTGACATGCTTAAAGAGAACGACAAGCTGGTTTGTATTGGTGGTAATACGTCTGACGAAAGTTATCTTAATGCTTACTCAGTACTTAAAGTCGCTGAATATGAAAGCGTTGACGCATTGCACCCTGGTATTGGTTTCTTATCAGAAAGCCCGCAGTTTGCAGCACTTTGTGTAAACAATGGCGTTAACTTCGTAGGTCCGTCGGTTTACTCAATGACAACCATGGGTAACAAGTCGAATGCGATTAAAACCTCACAAGCGCAAAATGTACCTGTAGTTCCTGGTTCTCACGGCATTCTGAATAACGCTGAGCAAGCAGTGAACGTTGCAAGTGAGATCGGCTATCCAGTACTGCTTAAAGCGGTTCAAGGTGGTGGTGGTAAAGGTATTCAAATTGTTGAACGCCCAGACGACATGATCAGCTTGTTCCAACAAACAGCAACCGAAGCTGCTGCAGCATTTGGTAATGGCGATCTTTATTTAGAGAAGTACGTTACTTCGCTGCGTCATATTGAAGTTCAGCTTCTGCGTGATAAATTTGGTAATACTAAAGTATTGGGTCTGCGTGATTGTTCAGTGCAGCGTAATAACCAAAAAGTCATCGAAGAGTCAATGTCGACGATGTTGCCAGAAGAGCTGAAGCAACAAGTGCTTGAGTACACTCGTTCATTAGGTGTAGCAACAGATTATATGGGTGCTGGTACGGTTGAGTTTATCTACAACTTAGATGCCAACGAAGTGTACTTTATGGAAATGAACACACGTCTGCAGGTAGAGCACCCTGTGACTGAAGCGACATCTTGCATTGATATCGTAAGCGCACAGTTTGACATTGCAGCGGGTCGTTCAATTGAAGAGTTAGAGCCAAAAGATGTTGGCTATGCGATGGAACTTCGTATCACAGCTGAGAAAGCGGCACTGGACAGCAACGGCATTTTACAGTTAATGCCAAATCCAGGTCATATTACTGAGTGTAACTTCCCTGTGCGTGATGATGTAGAGATCATCTCTATCGCCGCAACAGACAAAGAAGTATCACCATACTATGACAGCTTGATTGCTCAAGTGATCATGCGCGGTGAAAATCGTCAGCAAGTGATTGACCAGTTTATTGAGTACCTAGATCAAGTTTCTATCAAAGGTATTGCGACTAACATTCCATTGTTGAAGCTGATTCTGAAAGACAAGACCTTCCAAGAAGGTGTTTACGATACCAATTACTTACCGCGCTTAATGGCAGAGATTGATATCCCAGCACTGATTGAAGAAATGGAAGCGGCGGCAGATACTCAAGGTGTCGATACTGAATCATTGCGCGTTGGTGAGTCAAATGAGCTTAAAGTTCTAGCACAAGGTGCGGGTATCTTCTATAGCTCTCCAGCACCGGGTGAGCCTGATTTTGTTGCAGAAGGTGACATTGTTACTACTGATCAGACGCTTGCGCTGACAGAAGCAATGAAGATGTTCTCTCAAGTGACTCTGGCGAGCTTCAACCGTAAAGGTACAGAGTTGTATCCTGAAGATAAGAAATACCGCATCGAGCGTATTTTGAACTCGAACGGTCAGCAAGTATCACAGGGTGATCTTCTGTTTGTAGTTTCTCCAGTTGAAGAGTAAGCTCTAGCACTCATTCAATGAGTAAAAAAGTCCCCAGCTAGTGCTGGGGATTTTTGTTTTTAAGGAAGCGCCTTGTCTCACCAACATTTCGTCGGTAAATACGAAGTCGAATTTAAATATCGTATAAGTTCTAAATTTCAATTTCTTAAAGTGCTAAACACAATTCCTCATGAGGTAATGCTGGTCGATAATGTTGAGAAAGATTGGTTTTTTGATACACCAGATAGACAACTCAAACAGCAGAATAAAAGTGTGTCGATTCGAGAAATGCAGCCTTCAGGAATTAAACTTTGGATCGTTAAAGGGCCTGAAGCCGATCGTTGCGAAGCGACGGATATTACCAAATCTGATCATGCCAAGAGTATGCTTAACACTATGGGTTATGAAGTGTGTTTAACCATGAGTAAAACCCGCAGTGTATATTTTGTGGGTGAGTTCCATATTACCGTCGATCATCTTGAGGGTCATGGTGATTTTGCTGAATTCGCAATTATGACTAATGATGAAGGCAAGCTTGAAGGTTATCGTGTGGCATTAAAGCAATTAGCCAGTCAGTTTGGATTGACAGACGATGATGTAGAATATCGTTCATATCGAAATCTTGTTACAGAAATGTAGTTGATTTATTGAACTGCCGAGCTTATTTTAGCTGTTAAATCATCATGCTAAGATAGGGGGGGAAGCAATGGAACAACTCAATGCTAAAGGCCAGTGTTTATGTGGCTCAATTCAAATTACCGCAACTAAAATAAGCACTAATATCGGTGCTTGCCATTGTTCTAGTTGCCGCCAATGGGGTGGTGGGCCTTTACTGGCGGTTGATTGTGGTAATGCTGTTCAGTTCAGCAATCAAAAAAGCATCAGTATTTATGACTCCTCATCATGGGCTGAGCGTGGTTTTTGCAGTCAATGTGGCAGCCACTTGTTTTACCGTTTGAAACACAATCAACAACATATTATGCCCGTTGGCTTATTCGAAGATTCCAAGCTATTCAATTTTGATCATCAAATCTTTATCGATGAACAGCCAGAGTATTATTGCTTCTCAAACCAAACTCACAATATGACGGGTGCAGAAGTTTTTGCACAATTTGCACCGCAGGACTGAGGTATAAGGTGATGGAACATAATAAACCATTATTTGCTGCGACGATCTTGACGGTTATTGCTGCTTTAGCACACATTGCTTGTATTGCTGTTGGCGGTGATGCTTATCGTTTTCTAGGTGCTGGAGAACAACTGGCACAAATGGCGGAGCAAGGTCATTGGTACCCAACCTTTATTACGCTCATCATAACTGGTGTTTTGTGTTTGTTCGCAGCCTATGCGGCATCGGGAGCAGGGTTGTTACCTAGATTGCCTTTGTTGAAGCTTGGTTTAGTTGTGATCAGTAGTGTATTTTTGCTTAGAGCATTAGGCTTTGTGTTCATCATGCCGATGTTTCCTGAAAACAGTGTTACTTTCTGGCTACAGCAAATCTCGGTCAATTTAGTTTCACTGTCGCTTTATGTCAATTATCTAATATAATCGGCTACAGTATCAATGTCTCCAGCGTATTGCTTTTCTTCAAAGCAGCCGCAAGCCTACGTAAT
>NZ_JAFEUN010000149.1 GCF_016900895.1 Parashewanella hymeniacidonis | reverse complement strand
TTGATGAAAATCATTTTTGACAAGTTAGATATCGACCCGAGTAACGAAAAAGTATCTCAAGTCATCAGTGAACTTGAAGAGTTCGGGGTTATTGCAGCATAAAACTGTCCGCAGTATTGATTTAAAGTGCTTCTTACTCATTGATTTGAAAATGCATAAGCTAACGCATCAAGATGTTGGTCAGATGGATATGTATGTTCGAATGTATGAAGAAAAGAAACGTCGAAAAGACGATAACCCAACCATCGGATTAATTTTGTGTACTGAAAAAAATAACACCGTTGCTAAGTATTCAGTACTAAATGAAAGTCAGCAATTGTTTGCTTCAAAATATCTTACAGAGCTTCCTAGTGAAAAGGAGTTGCAAGAGCAGCTAGAAAAAAACAAGCAGCGGTTACTGGAAGGCGAGTAGTTTATTTCAAAATTAATAAGTTTTTAGACATCATATTTGAAAAATATTTTAGAAATTCCTCATGTCCACAAAGTGTCCACGCAGCATCTCCCTGACGGTCTCTGATGGTACGCATAGATATTGTAAGTTATTGAAAATGCGCTACAACGCCCATGACACGGTTACAGGAATAAAATGTAGGCTTTCTGGACGCGGGTTCAAGTCCCGCCGCCTCCACCAAATAAAACAAAGGCTTAGCTCTTAGGAGCTAGGTCTTTTTCTTTATTATGGCTTTAAAAATGGCGACAGTGCTGCCGCCACAACCTCTAAAAACATCCAGTTCCGAGTGAAAGACCAGAAAAAAATAAACTATAAGCCATTAAATATAATGCATTATTTAATGCAAACGAATAAGTTAACAGCTTTTACGTCCAAGTATATAACTTCCAATCTTGCTTTCTAATCACTCTATAGTTTTTTGTTTTGGAATACAGATGCCATATGATTTGTATAATGTTATTCATCATTTAGCAAATGCTTGATAAATAAAAAATGCTCAGTAAAAATGAGTTAGCACCTTAACTCTACAGAGAAAAGCAAATTGGCAGTTGATTCTGAGCTTGAGTTGATCGAGCAACAGTTAATAGAACTTGAAATGCAGCGGACAAGGTTACTTGATCGCAAGCAGGTTCTTTTAAATCAAACTTCAGCTAACTGTACAACCCTAAACTCAAAGCAGAAAGTTGATCTGTTCTTGAGCTTATTCAAAGGCAGAATGGACGCTCATGCATTACGCTGGCAAAATCAAGCGGGTCGTTCAGGCTATTCTATTGCTTGTCATAATGAATGGAAGCAAGGTATTTGTTTTAAACCTAAAGTGAAATGTCTTGAGTGTAAAAGCCAGGCTTTCAAAGCATTAGACAAAAATGCTGTACACAGCCATTTGACAGGCAAACAAACCGCAGGTCTTTATCCGCTTATTTCGGATAATACTTGCTGGTTATTAGCTGTTGATTTTGATAAATCAGATTGGCAGGAGGCTGTTTCAGCTTTTCGTAAGGCTTGCCAATTTCATAACATTGGCTGCAGTGTAGAGCGCTCACGTTCAGGAAATGGTGCTCACATTTGGATCTTTTTCGAAGTACCCATTGCCGCATCTAAAGCTAGGGAGTTGGGTTTCTTATTGCTTGATAAGGCTATGGAATTTCATTCTGGTCTCTCGTTCGAATCTTATGACCGATTATTCCCCAATCAAGATATTATTCCAGCAGGCGGGTTAGGTAATTTAATTGCGCTACCTCTACAATACCATCCAAGACAACAAGGCCATTCAGTCTTTATTGATGAGAGCTTTAATCAAATTCCAGATCAATGGCAACACCTACTAAACATAAGCAAAGTTTCAAAAGTACAAATTGAACAGTTGGTTAACGAACAGCAGAAAACTTCTCAGGTAAAGCTCGATAAAAAGCCTTGGGAGCTTAATTTTGCTAAGCAATCTAGTGTGATACCTGACTGCCCGAAAGACGTTAAAGTCGTGTTAGCGAATAGGATTTTTATTGATACCAAGAAACTTCCTCAAGCACAATTAGCTAAATTAAAGCGAACCGCAAGTTTCTCAAACCCTGTATTCTTTAAAACTCAAGCTTTAAGGTTCTCAACCAATGGCATTCCCAGATTTATTTGTTTAGCTGAAATTGATGAAGGATATCTGTCTTTACCCAGAGGCTGTATTGATGACGTAGCTTTACTTTTTGAAGAAAATAATATTTTGATCAGTGTTGAAGATAAACGCAGATCTGGGTGTAAATTAAAGCAATTAGAGTTTCAAGGTGAGTTGAGAAAAGAGCAAAACAAAGCGGTCACTAAACTCCTCAAACACGATGTTGGAACTCTTCACGCTCCTACTGCTTTTGGTAAAACTATCGTAGCTATCAGCATTATTTACAGAAGAAAAGTTAATACTCTGATCTTAGTTCACAGCCGCCAACTACTGACTCAATGGAAGGAACGTTTGCAAGCTTTTTTATTGGGCGCAGATATTGGTGTCATTGGTGCTGGTAAAAATAAGCCAACCCAACAAATCGATATCGCAACCTATCAAAGTTTAGTTAATCGCAAAGACAACACTATTGACCCCATCATCTATGAATATGGGCAAGTTATTATAGACGAATGTCATCATATATCAGCTCCTCAGTATGAACGACTACTCTCTGAAGTACATTCCAAATACGTTTTAGGAATAACTGCGACACCAAACAGACAAGATGGTCATCAGCCTATCATCTTCATGCAAGCTGGAGTCATTAGGTATACTGCCAGTACTGAAGTTAGTAATTTTGAAAGACAGGTTAATCTCAACAAACTAGATTTGACTATCCCAGCAGAATTGTTAAATACAGAAAATCGCCCTCATATTTCTCAAGTTTATAGGTGGCTTGCAAGCCACCAGAAAAGAAATAGAACTATCGTGGAAGACATTGTTGCAGCAACGACTTCGAACAGAACCTCCATTGTTTTAACCGAACGTCGTGAACATGCAGAATTACTCACGGCTCTGCTAATCGAACGAGCCGTTGATGTAAAAATGTTACATGCCGCAATGAAGGATAAAGAAAAACGTCATATTCTCGATAATCTTGACCAAATTCAGGTTTTGGTTGCTACAGGTAAATACGTAGGTGAAGGTTTCGACTTTCCCAAATTAGATACGTTATTTTTGGCGTTACCAATATCTTGGAAAGGCACGCTGACTCAGTACATAGGTAGAATTCAAAGACAGTACGAGGGTAAAGAGAAAGTAGTTGTGTATGATTACGTCGAATCTGGATTTCCGATGCTAGAGAGGATGTATCAAAAAAGAGCAAAAGGTTATGATGCTTTAGGGTTTAAAGTGCATAGTGCTGATTCATTTGAACAGACAACTCTAAATTTACCTTCTTTAAGGTAACCTTCACCAAAAACCTGCTCTTTACTTCAATACAGTATCTACTCCCGATAACTTATGACACTATAAGCTAAAGCAAACGTACGCCATAAAATGTACAAAACTTGACTGTACGATAATTAGCGTACATAATAAATGAGGTCTAATGGGATTCAGCGAAGTTAAGAAACAGGTCATCTCCTGTATTAAGCGAGGTTCTTATGACCACGAAGTTAGACAAAACATCAATGTGAAAAACTTATTTCAGTGTGGTCAGTTATCTGATGAAGCCGTTGTTGAGTTAATTAAGCGTACTAGAGGGAATGAATACGAAGTTAGCTCTCACCATAAAGCACCATCTATTGATGTTCACATTTTAAAACCTTACAAAGACGGTAAGAAATGGTACATCAAATTTTACTTTGTTGAGCCTGATGTTTTATTTATAAGTGTGCATGAGAGTGGAGTATAGAATGAAAATAGTTAAAGAAGGTGACAAAAGAAAAGTTGTTTGCTCCACTTGCGGATTAACAGAAGCAACTTATCAACTGAGAGATATTGATTTCAGTGATAACTCAGGAACAGTCAAAGACGTATTAGCGGCAGTTTGTGATGCTTGCAAAGAGGTCGTAAGTATACCTAAACAGTCAACTGCAAAAGTTAGAGCTGAATATAATAAAGTTAAAACCTCTGTTGAGGTTAGAGTGCCTGCCCATTACTTAGATATTTTAACGCTAGCCTCACAACGGATTGATCCCTCATTATCTGAAGTATTTAATAAGCCTTTAATGCTTTATTATTTCCATGCTCTGAGTAGCGGTAGATATTCTGCGAGTGGCTTAAATCACTTGTTGTCTTCCGATATCGCTAAAGCAAAAGCTTCTAGGAGGCTTTCGTTAAAGCTTAATGATAAAAGCTTATCCCAAATAGAGTCTTTAATGGATAGTCAGGGTTTTAAAAATAATACTGACGTATTTAGATCTGTAATCTTAAAAATTAATGAAGATATTGTTCAACCCGAACGACCAAAACATTTAAAAGAGCTTCAAAATTTCGCTGCAGCATTTGCTTAATTTGTGCATATATCAGTGACATTAAATAAAAACTCTTTGAAAAAAGTGGCGACAAAATGGCGGCATTCCTCATTTACATACATTAGATACCATTGAATACCGTCAATCAAAGTTAATGAAATCAGCTAAGTGTTTGTTTTCGTTTGGGCTAGAAAGGATGTAGGCTTTCTGGACGGGGGTTCAAATCCCCCCGCCTCCACCAAATAAAACAAGGGCTTAGCAGAAATGCAAAGCCCTTTTTCTTTGTTTTGTCCACCAAGTGTCCACACAGCTAAAAGTTTTTAGTAAAAAGATCTCGTAAGTGGATTTTAGGTAAGCATCACTCACCATGAATTCAATATTTTTCTATGAATTTTTCAAATGCACTTTTAGAACTGACATAGTAACCATTCACCAGCCCCGTATTGACTTTTCAAATAAACAGTGAAACTTACTTTCGGGGTGGTACTTGTGTCACAAAACAATGGCAAGCTTGTAGTTATAAATGCCAATAAACGGGAGTTTGAGATTGTCAATACCCCTCTGGTGAATGCTTACCTGACATAACCTGTATCCATCAGACCTTTTTTGTCATACTGAAACCATCTAGCTAATGCACTCTGTTTCCCCCACTCACCATCAAATAGATTAGCAATAAGTTTTTCAGGAACCTCCGCCAACATATCTGCATCCCAACGCTTGCTTTTACTTAACAATGATTCCCCATTAGGAGAGCAAGGAAAATACTTCAAACTTGATAGCTTAAAAAACTGATCTTTGGAAATTGTCTCACCATGAATATAACAGTTTTTTTTCCAGCCTTGAGCAACACAGGCTGCAAGATCCACCCTGCACTTCCAGTAATTGAATATCCAAAGTTCACAAAAGTGATACCTATATATTGGTTTTTCTCCTACAGCACCGATTTGTTCTTCCAAAAGAATCAATGAATCATAATCATGAGTAAGAATTTTAGTATTTATTAGCCAGCCTGTAAGCCTGTTTCCAGAAGCAGTGATTTTATCAATGTAATCACCAAAAGCTGCTGGCTGTTTATAAAAGTGGGTAACATCATAAATTTCACTAGATGCGCCTTCTAACCATTCAAGGCGAATTCGAAACAACTTAGCCGCTGCTTCGAGCAATTGGTGATTAAGTACTTTAAGTAGTTCGTCATCATTTTCAACTTGGTACAAAGTTAGACCATGACCAAAAAACCTAGGAATTTGACTCCGAGCTACTCCATGAGCTTCGAATGATTGAAGGAATCTATCCGCAGAATTACTTTTAGAAGGTGTTTTGTTTAATTTCCCTTTAAAGTACTCCCAAATATCAAGAGCCGCCTTAACTTGATTTAACATTTTGCAAAAGTCCTTTTTAGAGTTACACCCTCATTGATGATTCAATCGCTTTTTCTGCTTCAAAATCTCGGATTGATAAAAGTTTTTCATAAGCTGACATTGCACGCTTTTGAATACCTTTAGAGCTTCTTTGTAGACTGATCAGGATATTCACAAGGTTCTCTGTATTTCTGCGAGAATTTTGCAAGTCACTTTTAAATAATAAATCAATGTATGATTCAATGAACTCTAGAACAGTGAGCTCCGCATTTGGATAAAGCATCAAACTTTCTAATGACTTCATTGCCCAATAGCCTGATGACTCTCTGAGGAGCTTTGGGTCATTTTTTATAGTTTGAATATATTCGATAGTTAATTTATCTGGTCTCATGGGAGATGAGGACACTCTGGATTTTACAAATATAAATGCATGCCTTTGTGAAATCTTTTCTGATAAGGTTAGTAACAAGCTATGAGCTCTTTGTCTTATTGTAGGATCATTTTCTTGCCATGCTATGGTAGCAGTAAATAAGATACCGCAGACTGTAAAATAATTTCCGTCATTAACTCGAGATAACGTATGACCTATATATGGCTCACCTCTTGTCACACCTAATGCACATGTAAGCTCACCACAAACTTGAAGTAATAATTCATCATTACTTGTAAGCCAACCTAACAGTACTGAATTAATGAGCTCATCATCCAAATAGTCTCGTAAGTTCCAAATTACAGTAACTATGTCTTCGTCGAGCAGTACCTTAGGAAATTTATTAAAAATATTGGACAGTAAATTTTTGACACGTTGAGAGGTTACGTTGACAAAATACTTACTATCAGACACTAATAGATATGCCCATATAGAAGGATCTTCGTTTTGTTCTAAATGATATTCAAGCTCAATTATCCAACTTTCGTAATCTGGAGTATTTTTACACAAATAGGTAAGCATTAACGTAGTTAGGTATGAATAATTATTTTGCTTTACAAATCTAATACCACGTCCATTATGGAATAGTTTTGCTGCTGGTTTATCTTCTGGTCTTTTATTTTGATTTCTATTTCTAACTCGTAGATCTTGAGAGTCAACGTACTGATTGTGCAATGATTCAACATCTTGATTTAACCAACTTCTTATTACATTTAACTCATGTTCATTCAGAGTTAAGGCTCTCTTTCTCAATAAATTATTTAAAGCTCTTGAAGCATCTTGTCGAAAAGATTCATTTGTAAAACCACGAGCATCAAGCTCAAAGATTAAATCTTTAATTTCAAGTGTATTCACGCTTTCACTTTCACTAAGTTGAGAAATAGCTTCGCCTGCTGCTTTTTCGTTTTTGCCAACTTCAAAGCTCTCCCTGATCAATGCAATTGCTCTTTGAGGATTATCCTTTGAAAACCGTCCAAATGCTGAGTTAAGTTGGCTTTGCCCACCGCCTAAGAACCTAGTCATTGAAGAACGGTTATCAACGATATCATTCACTGTATTTAACATTTTTAGTAACTGTTCATCCGATGCTTTATTCATAGCATCAGAAGACATTGGTGAAGATACAGGGGTAGACATCCCAATTGAATTCGGTTTTCCTATTCTTGCTTTTTGATTTTTCTTAAACTCTCTGACTTGCCTTAATCTTCTTGCATTAAAATGAGTCGTAGGTAAGCAGCTCAAAAGCTTGAGTCTTTCTTCTTCGTTCCTCCTAAACCACCTTAATCTATCTGAAGGGTGCTCTGATTCAGTGTTGATTGGATAAGGAGTCCATTCTTCAATAAAGCTTTGCAGATTGAATATTTGCTCTTGATTCAAGTAAGGTACTAACTTCACAATCAAGTTCTCTGAGTACCAACCGTATTCCGAGTATCCTACATCGTCTTCATCTTTAAAATGAGCATGACCTATACAGAGTCTCAATTCAGAGCCCATCAATTGTAACCATTCACCAGCGTAGTATTGACTAATCGCTGGTGAGGTTAAACACATCTGGATAAGGTTTACGTTGTGTTACAGCCGTAACAATTTCAGAGATAACTTCGAGCGCAGATAAACCACGC
>NZ_JAFEUN010000148.1 GCF_016900895.1 Parashewanella hymeniacidonis | reverse complement strand
GTTTTGTAGTGAAATTGATGCAAAATCTAAGAAATCTTGCTTTTGGGGTACGGCTCTGAATTTTGCGTAAATCAGATGCCGTACATTTTAACTCTTGAAATGGATTTTTTCAGAACCGACTAGTTATTGCTCCTAAAGTGTGACGACATCAGTGCGACGATGCCAAATAACTTGAGCAATCCTTTGTATCTTACAATCCGAAATAAATGCGTTTTCAGCTTGAGTTTCATAATTCAAACTATATAAATTCAAGCGTTCTTCTTTACCTTGCTGCACTCTACGAATGACAACTTGGCCTGTCTCAAGAGTGACGATGCAATCTTTTCCGATAAGCAGCTCCGCTTTATCAGGCAATAACTGACAACCGCCAACATAATCACCCAATTCATAAAATGGCTCCATTGAATTATCGCTAACAATAGACACAATAGGAGAGGGGTTACTCTGTTCAAAGTAAAAAACTTCTTTTAAAATGCGAGCGTCCAACGCATAGCATTCTGTGTCTGGTTGCTGGTAGCGTGGTGCAAGCCCGTCACCAGAAAGCAGCCAATTAGTGGTGCAGTTGATACTTAATTTTTCAAAGGCATCAACCAGTTTTTTGGCTCCTTTGGCTGAGAGGGGATGTTTATTTGTTTCCCACGCTGTCAGTGTCGCAGCAGAGATTCCTGAAGCTTGTTCAAAATTCTTACGGCTCAGCCCTAACATCATTCGCAAAGCTTTAACTCTGGATGATGGTGTTTGGTAAGCTTCACTCGGCAGTTCGGGTATTGTTTCTTGAATCATGAATAACCTCCATAAACGGCATTATTCTTAAAATGACAAAAATGACAAAAATGACAAAAATGACAAAAATGACAAAAATGACAAAAATGACAAAAATGACAAAAATGACAAAAATGCACAAAATGCTCAAAATAGCAATTATGCGAATTATTATAAAAATTAAATATTTTGTGTAATAAAGATATCGAATAACGATAGCTTAAAGAGATCTAATGCTGACTATTTAAATATTTTTAGTGAGTGATACTATCGGCAATTACTAATGATCTGCACCAAAGAGTTTTGAATCAGCATGATAAAACCAGAAATTTCACTTTAAGCTGCGGTAATGAGTTTTGATGAAGCAATGGAACATTGGATTGCTACTAACCCGGTATATCAAAACTGTCTTCAGTCCCTTCAACGCCAGTTCCCAATCGCCAATCAATAAATCAAACAGCTTTACCTATTACTTACTGATGCCATTTACATTAATGACGGACTGTTATTTGACTACTGTCTGTGTAAAGCCCTGCACCAATACAGGCTGTTATCAAATGAAGATGAAATTGCTGCTTATGATGCGTTTACCAAAACATTAACCCAAACAGCAGAATCTGCGCTTTGTAGCGTTGAAATCGTTGCACCAGAACTGGGAAGTTGGTCGATTAAGAACGAGCAGAATTTTAGGGATTGGTTGGATGAAGAGCCTTATCGGGTGACGTTGCTTGAAAGGTGGGAGTTGGAGGTAGCTATTTCAATAATTACAGATTAAAGCTTTAACATAGCTGAACCTTAATTGGATTTAATGTGTAAAATTGGTACTTTTTTCCAAAATATGCATTATAATTCCCATATTGATGGATTTATCAATAATTTTTAAAAGGTAAAAAATGTTAATTGAATTTAGAGTCAAGAATTATCGTTCTATTAAAGATGAACAGGTTCTTAGCATGGTAAAGTCTAAAGGCGATGAAAAGGAATATTCTCACACGTTTGCCCCTGATTCAATAAATGCACCTTTGTTAAGATCTTCTGTTATTTACGGTGCTAATGCAGCAGGTAAATCAAATTTAATAAAAGCTCTAATGAAAGTGGAGTCTATTGTAAGAAATTCTGCCTCAAAGATTCAAGAAGGTGATACTTTATCCGTTACTCCATTTTTATTTAATGAGTTAACTGCTAAGCAGCCTTCTGAGTTTGAAGTTGTTTTTATCACCGAAGGTATTCGTTATCAATATGGCTTTTCTGCGTCTCAGCACCAAATTTTTGAAGAGTGGCTCTATGCTTTTCCTAAGGGGAGAGCTCAGAGATGGTTTTCGAGAGTCTTTGACGAAAAAAATCAGTCTTATGATTATAAATTTAGTGATTTTTTAACAGGTAATAAATCTATTTGGCAAGCTGCAACTAGAAGAAATGCCCTTTTCCTTTCAACAGCAGTTCAATTGAATAGCGATCAATTAAAACCTGTATTTAACTGGTTTAGGGAAAAGCTAAGAACATCTAATGTAAGTGGGTGGGACTCTAGTTATACAGCTATACAGTGTAAAGATAATAATAAAAAAGAAAAAATCTTAGAACTTTTACAATCTGCAGATTTCAATATTCATGATATTGATATTAAAACTGAAAAATTTGACCCAAGCTCAATTCCTGATGACTTTCCTGAAGAAATCAAAAAGAAAATTACAGATGATATGCGTGATCATGAATTGCTCGATATCAGAACCATCCATAAAACTGATTCCGGCACATTAATGCCTTTAGATTTTGAAGATGAATCGGATGGTACTCAAAAGTTTTTCTCTTTCGCGGGCCCTTGGTTAGATATTTTAGAAAAAGGTTATGTATTAGTAGTGGATGAGCTGCACGATAACTTGCATCCTAAAATGGTTAAGTATTTGGTTGAACTATTCCATAGTAATGAAACTAACCCAAATAATGCTCAGTTGATTTTTACGACACATGACACTTCTATTTTGAGTCAAGAGGTTTTCAGAAGGGATCAAATTTGGTTTTGTGAAAAAGATCAATCTCAAGAAACTGTATTATACCCATTGTCAGATTTTAGCCCTAAAAAGGATAGAGAAAATATTGAACTGGGCTATTTGTCCGGTAGATATGGTGCGTTACCTTTTATAAAGCCTTTTGTGATATAGGAATCGTAGTTATGGGATCAGATGATCTACATCATAAAAAGAAAGCTAGAGTGCAGAGTGACTTAAGGCGCCGTGTAGCAAAACGAGCAAGCTACGATAAAGTTCTAATAGTATGTGAAGGGGAAAAAACAGAGCCGAACTATTTTTTGGAACTTATTAGTTACTACAAAATTAACTCTGCAAATGTTGCTGTAGATGGCAATTGTGGCTCAAGCCCACGGAGTGTTTTGAGGCGAGCTGAAGAATTAGTGAGGTCAGAAGAAAAAAAAGGTGATGGTTTTGATAGAGTTTATTGTGTATTCGATAAAGATGAACATGAAACTTTTGATGAAGTAATAGAAATTATAAGAGCAAAAAAAGGAAAATGTTTATTTTTTGCAACGACCTCTATTCCTTGTTTTGAATATTGGTTGCTATTGCATTTTCAATATACAACTAAGCCTTTTCATAGAGCAGGGAAAAGTAGCATCGCAAATGAGGTTCTCAAAGAGTTAAAAGGATACATGCCTAATTACTCAAAGGGAGATAAAGATGTTTTTAGTCATTTATTTGGGCAAACTGATTTCGCAAAAGCGAACGCTGCACGTTCTCTCTCTGCGGCAGAGAAAAATCATACGTCTAATCCAACGACTAAAGTTCATGAGTTAATTGATTATCTTGAAAATTTAAAACGTAAGAATTGATTCTTTGTAGTTGTTTACTTAATTTAAAACAAACATACCCTCTAAACCACAACAACCCTAAACTGCCTTTCAGACTTATCTCCCTGACCAAAAGGAGAGCGGAGAATGAAAGGCTTTTTCGTTCCTGTACCTAAATCATTCAATCACAAATCAGCCCAAGCAAGCCGTGCGTTAATCGCTCAATTGTGGCTGCTGCTTTTCTTATTCTTGACTCCCGAAATCGCATTTGCTAACCCCATTACCGAGAGGGTGAACTGGGTGATGGATTTGCTAACCAATGGCATAGCCAGAAGTGCGGCGGTGATTGGTATTGCCATTTTGGGATATTTGGCTTGGTTTGGCCGTATTACAGGCGAGACTTGCGGCAAGTACATTGCCGGAATTGTGTTGGTATTTGGCGGTACTACGATAGTAGACATGATTATTTCGGCCGTGTCGTGAGGTTAGCATAATGAACACGATTGAAATGAATCGCCAAGATCCGCTGTTTGTTGCCGTCACTCGTCCAGCAATGAAATGGGGCGTGACCTTGGACGGTATGATTATCGCTGGTGCATTGGTTGCGGTAGTGATGATAGCGACTAAAAATCCATTCAGTTTATTGCTGTATCTTCCTGTTCATGCGCTGATGTATGGCTTGTGTTTGCGTGACCCTCGTATCTTCCGTTTGCTCTATCTTTGGCTAAACACTAAAGCGAAATCTCTTGGTTGGCGCTACTTTGGTGCTGCAACGGCAAGTCCGTTAGTGAATTCCCGTAAACACCGTTATTCAAATTTGAGGGCAAGCTAATGACGGCCAAAGCTTACTCAGATTTGTGGCAGCAAGAAAACTCGGTGAGTGAGTTTATCCCGTATCAAACTCATGTTGATGAACACACGTTAAAAACTCGCAGCGGTGATTATTTGCAAATCATTAAGCTGCAAGGCGTGGCGCATGAGTCAGCTGATCCTGAGCAAGTGCTGTTATGGAAAGAACAACTGAATTTATTGTTGCGAAACATTGCCAGCCCTGAATTGTGTTTATGGACACATGTGATCCGAAGGGAGCAAAAAGTCTTCCCTGATGGTGAGTTCAGCTGTGCATTTGATAAAGCACTTAATGACAAATACGCCGCTAAGGTATGTCAAAATCAGTTGATGGTTAACGAGCTGTATTTGACGGTGATTTACCGCAAAAATAACGCCGTTCAAAACTGGTTTTCTAATATCAACTTATTCAAAAATAATGGCTCGAAACTGAATGAGTTAGCTAAACAACAGCAGGCTTTGTCGAAAATAAATGAAGTGGTGGCAACGGTTGTAGCGTCACTGGAAGCCTACCAAGCACAACGGTTAGGTGTTTACGTTAAGCAAGGTGTGTTGTATTCAGAGTTGGTTACGTTATTGGACTATTTAACCAATGGCGAATGGCAACCGAGAGCATTACCCAAAGCGAATATTGCACATTCACTTTGTCGGGCTAGGCCATTTTTTGGCAACGATACCTTTGTATTGAAGGGCATTACGCAAGCCCGTTTTGGTGCCAGCTTGGGAATATCGGAATATCCTGAAAGCACCGAAGCGGGTTTGCTTAATGCGTTGTTGTCGGCGCCATTTGAATTGGTGTTAAGCCAAAGCTTTCAGTTTTTATCTAAACCTGTTGCGACTGAGCTGTTAATCAAACAGCAAAATCGCTTACATACCACGGGCGACTTAGCTCACAGCCAAGTTGCGGCCATTGATGATGGGCTGGATGATTTGACCTCTAGCCGCATGGTTTATGGTGAACACCATTTAACGTTAAGCGTGTTTGCTAAAACAGTAACCCAGCTGAACTTGAACTTGGCCGCATTGAAGTCGGAACTTGCCGACAGCGCCATTATTGCGGTAAGAGAAACTTGGTCATCCGCTGCGGCTTTTTGGTCGCAATTACCTGCGAACTTTAAGTTTCGTCCTCGACCTGCTCCTATTTCTTCTCGCAACTTTGCTGGCTTTTGTAGTTTTCATAATTATCCGTCTGGTCAGCTTTATGGTAACCAGTGGGGCGCTGCGGTGACGCTATTTAAAACAGCATCAGGCGGACCGTTTTACTTTAACTTCCATGAACCTCGCCAGCGCTCGCTGCCCAGTCCAGATGAAAAGGTTACTAAGGAATCCACGCTTAAGGACGAGCATCACGCCTTGGGTAACACATTAATTATCGGGCCATCGGGTAGTGGTAAAACAGTATTGCAGGTTTTTTTGATTGCTCAGAGTAAGAAGTTTACACCTACACAAATTATCTTCGATAAAGACCGTGGGTTAGAGGTGTATGTCAGAGCCTGCAAAGGTTTGTATCTACCGTTACAAATGGGGAAGACGACAGGGTTTAATCCGTTTCAATTAGAAAGTACGTCAGCAAACCAACTGTTTTTAACATCGCTGCTTGGCAAGTTGTGCGGTGATACTTTAACGCATCAGCAGCAACAGGAATTGGCATCAGCGGTTAAAGGTGTAATGAGTTTACCTAAAAATAAGCGCCGCTTGAGTCGGTGTTTGGAGTTTCTTGATCCTGTTGACACTGACGGTTGTTACGCTCGATTACAAACATGGTGCCTAGGCGGTGAGTTAGCTTGGGTATTGGATAACGAAGTGGATGAGCTGGATGTGAATGAACAATCTCTTCTGGCTTTTGATGTTACTGAGTTTTTAGATAATGAGCAGATCCGCACACCCATTGTGATGTATTTGTTCCATCGAATCGAAAGCCTGATTGATGGTCGGCGTTTGCAAATCATCATGGATGAGTTTTGGAAGCTACTGGCTGACGAATACTTTGAGGATTTAGCTCAAAACAAGCAGAAAGTTATTCGGAAACAAAACGGCATTATGGTTTATGGAACGCAATCAGCCCGTGATGTATTGACCTCGCCAATCGCCCACACCTTGATAGAACAATGTGCCACGTTTGTGTTTATGCCCAATCCGAAGGCAAGACGAGAAGATTATGTTGACGGACTGCATGTAACTGAAAGGGAGTTTGAGCTGATTAAAACTGAGCTACAGCCCAATTCTCATCAGTTTATCGTTAAGCAAGGTCAGTTTAGTTCGGTCAACACACTTGATTTGAATGGTTTTGAGGAAGAGCTGGCGGTGATCTCTGGTACTACCGACAAAGTGGCCGTGATGACGAAATTGATTGAGCGAGTGGGTGATGAGCCGAATGTTTGGTTGCCGCTTTATTTTGATGCCTTGCGAGATAAGCGAGGTGGTAAATGAAACCTTTATTGGCAATAAGACTAAAGGCACTGGGTACCCGATTTCACGGGTACGACGGCAAAGGCACAACGCTCGTCATTCCCGCATGTAGTAAGCGGGAATCTAGCGACTTTTTCTATTTAAAGATTCTAAAGTCACTGGGTACCCGTTTTCACGGGTACGACGGCTTAATAATGTTTACCTTATTTCTACCATTATCAGCACACGCATTTCCTGTTATTGATGCCGCTAACCTGCAACAAAACATCATTCAGGTGAAGCACTTGCTTGAAGAAATAAATACTTTAAAGCAGCAATTAAGTACGGCTAAAAGTCAGCTTTCTAGCATTAATGGTGTGCGCCATATGTCGGGTGTAATTGATAGCGTGTATGACATCAGCGTGAAGGTTGACCCGAACTTAACCCTAAAACAGCAAGGGTTGCATAACAGTGAATGGTTGAAGCTCGGAGGTGATATGGCGGGGCTTTATGATCAGGTTAATCGCTATCGTGGTCGTTGGTTTGGTCAGACTCAAATTTCACTTCAACAAACTCAAGCTCGCTATAACCAACTGATACAGCTTATCCGCAAAATCGATAATGCGCCGCAGCAAAAGGACATCGAAGATTTACAGGCTCGAATAAACGCCGAAGGTGTGATGCTGCAAAATGAACAAGCCAAGCTGCAATTGTTGGATGCTCAAGCAAAAGCCAGCGATGCGTTAACTCAGCAACGAATTACGCAAATGGCGGTTGAGTCGGCTGGTGAATTAAAACCGATTGATTGGTGATGCTTTTTGCCCGTTATGCCAAGCGAAGGCTGGCATCAGCTGACTTTTGTTTAAAAAAACTTAAGACACTGGGTTCCCGTTTTCACGGGAACGACGAGAAGCATGGGGCATAAATAAAACGAAGATAAATAGTAACTACTCAATAAGTTGTGGTAGTTCGAGATCCTTGCAACACCAAATCCCCCAGTAAAGGGATGGTATTTTTAAGAGAAAGCCTGTCATTTAAAAACGCCCAAAATGACAAATTTTGTTTT
>NZ_JAFEUN010000147.1 GCF_016900895.1 Parashewanella hymeniacidonis | reverse complement strand
AGGGTTTGATTTTTAATTCATAAATATCGGGGACAACAGCTTGCCTTCTAAGAGGGCAAGCACCAGCCCCCTTACAGGGGGCGAAAGGCAAAGCCACCTTCTAAGAAGGTGGATTCTTTAACTGAGGGTTGGGACGAACAGTGGCATTTCTTCAGTCATCATCATACTCCAAAACCTATGAATCTAAATGATAGTAAGAATCACTAATTAGCTGAAAAATTAAACAATGCTCAAGTTGAAGGCAAACTGATTATCAATTCCATTCAATTATTATTCAGAAAAAATCTCAAACTCAGGTTTTTACCTGAGTCTCCAAATCGTCTAACCAATTTCAATTTTGATGAGGAAATTGAAAATTGTCGAATTAATATAGAGTTGGTAGTATACAGTAGTCATCGATACATCAATCAAAATAAAACTAACAGGAAGTTAAATGAGCCGACTATTAAAATTACTTTTTCTGATTGTCTTAGCTTACGGCGGTTATCAGTGGTACAACAAATCTGAGTTGATTGAGCAGCAACTTGACTGGCAATCCTATAAATTCAAAACGCAAAATGTTACAGCTAAATTTCCAGTTCAACCAACCGTTAAAAATAAATCCATTAAATCAAGTAGTATTGAGTTTGCAGGGGTTAGGAGTGGCAAAACAGAATTTAGTGTTACTGTTATTACTGGTGGTTCAGCATTACGTGGAGACTATTATCCAGACTCTTTAGTCAAAAAAGGTGCTCAAGTTCTCTCAAATAATAACACCTATATTGACAGCCATTATACTCAGGAATACGAGCTTGTTTATAATGGACGCTCAGTCATCCAACGATTTATCCATTTTAATGATTCGCTGGTCACTCAAACAGCATTTTACCTTGAAAGTGAATACCCAACTGAATCAGCACAAAAGTTTTTGGATTCAATTTCCCTATAAACAATCGCATACTCAAATTCAACTCCATGCTTCTAATAACTAGTGCAGGATTCGCAAACTGATGGCAAAACCCGTAGGTTTTGCTGGCGTTTTACGGGAACGCTATTTTAAACCTGATTTCCTCTAACTTATAACAATCAAAACTATTTAACCTCGCTTCCATCTGTAGTAATTTGATAGTTAAATTCTAACTTAGGGAGTGGCTATGGCTAGAATTGAAATACTGCTGAGTGATGAAGAAAAGTCCAATCTCAGGCATTACTGTGACACTAAAGGGATCACGGCTTCAAGCATGGTTCGAACCTTAATAAACCAATCCTCACCCGATACAGCTATCACTTCTGATTTTCGAGAAGTTAAAACCAATAAAATCACAGTCAGATTTTCTGCAAATAACCTGCATGCAATAGCCGCCAGAGCAAAATCAGAAGGCTACGTTTCCCAAACCAACTGGGCTACGGCCTGCATTCTTTCTCAGCTATATAAACAACCTGTATTAAGTAACGAGGAAACCAATGTGCTACGTCAATCCAATCGTCAGTTAGCCGCAATAGGCCGTAACCTCAATCAAATAGCCAGAGTGTTGAATATCGAATTTCGAGAAAGCGACAAAATCACCAAAGACATGATTGAAATGCTTGAGAGCAAAATCAATCAACACAAACAAAAGGTCAGCGACTTGCTCAATAAAAACTGTCAGCGTTGGAGTATCCCTGATGCCCCATTCATATCATGAACAAATCTCAGGACTACTATCAGGTGATGTTAGATACAAAGCTAACCGCATAAAGTCACTTTCACGCTACCGTAAAAAGCCACCCGAAGTTATGGTCAAGATCAGCGGCCATTGCTACTCAAGCGCACACACTCAAAACCACTTTGATTACATCAGCCGCAACGGCAAACTGGAAGTCGAAGACGAACTTGGTGAAGTCTACCAAGACAAAACCTCAATCCAGCAACTCGCCCAAGACTGGGAAGAACCAGTAACTATCACCAAGCGCCGAACTCGCCACAGCACTCACCTTGTACTATCCATGCCTGATGGAACTGAACCCAAAGCCGTAAAACAAGCCGTTCGAGCGTTTGCTAAAAAGACCTTTGCCAACAACTACCAGTATGTATTTGCACTGCATACTGACACTGATAGTCCGCATGTTCATTTAACGGTTAAAAACTTAGGGTTTGATGGAAAGCGGTTGCATGTTAAGAAAGGTTTGCCACAAGTTTGGCGGGAGCAATTTGCTTGTGAGTTGGAGAGGATTGGCGTAGCGGCTGAGGCAACAACAAGTCTACGGCCATTAACAAAATCACTAATCAAAAAACCTGAAAATGAATATCACCCACAAAGATAGAACTATCAACTCGCCCTACCATACAAATCGTGCGATTTAATCATATTGATTGAATCATGTGATACATTATAATCTAAATTACACCTCAAATTGGAAAAATACGATGCACACTCTAACCGCCAATGATGCGAAAAGAAATTTCGGAGAACTGCTTCTAAGCGCTCAGCGTGAGCCTGTTAAGATCAGCAAAAATAGTAAAGATACTGTTGTAGTCATGTCGATTAAAGACTTTGAAGAACTGGAAGCAATGAAAGCGGACTACCTTAAGTATTGCTTTGAATCGGCTAAAAACGATCTTGAAAATGGACTTGCCGTTGATTGCGAAGATTTTCTTAAATCCCTTTAAATCGTAATTAACCTTATGAAAAATAATAAAACCTATAAATTAGGTCGCTTGGCTCAAAGTCATTTACGAAAAATCAAAAGCTATACACTCGAAAATCACTCCGAAGCACAATGGCAAAAACACAAAGGAATCTTACTCTCAAGTTTTCAACAGCTAGCCGAAAATCGTGATATGGGCATAAATTGCGATGACCTTTACAAAGGTGGATTTTACTTCCCTGTCGGCAAACACGTTGCGTATTACACCAAAGAAGATGGCTTCACCTTAATCGTAGCGGTATTAGGGAAATCTCAGTTGCCGCAAAAGCATCTTAAGTGACTATAAAAATCGGCAAAAACTATTCTTCAACCTTTAAATCACATTCTTTTGCCCATGCTAGCAACGCCTTTTTAGTTTGCTCAGCTTCAAACTCATACCATTGCTCTAGCTTATCTTTCCTCTCTAATAAGGCCTTATAACGACCATAAGCGCCTTGATTGCGGAAGTAATTCGAAACGGTTTCAAAGTCATTAGCTAAATATTGATGTACAAAATCAAAGACCAGTCTTTTACCTAAATCCAACTCATGTTTATCTGGTACCTGCAGGTATTCACTCGACTCAAACAAGTCATCAGGTAATGGCTCTTCTTCGTCGATACAGTCAGATATCCAATAAAACTTACCTGTTTTCTGACTAAAGTAGGCCTCATTATCACCAGTACTTCCGAAAGATACAAAATCAAAAGCAGACTCAAGATCTGTATATTTGATAGTCATGTTAGCCCTCTGTTGTGTTTGCTTTTTGAATATAGACTTTTCCTGATGTGTGACTTTTATAGCACATTAACTGCTTTTTCGAATATCCCTCTAGAGCCTTCAGTCACTTAAGCACTCTTCTTCAACACCCACTTTTTCTTATTCTTTGGATCACGAATGATAAGCTCATTGTGAATGAATTTATTTAAAACTCTCGTAAAGTCAGGTTTTGAAAGTTGAACCATAGCTCTTACAGATTCAGCTAACCTTGGCCTTTTAAAGTAGTTGAGAATTCTATCTTCAGCGGTAACTTCTTTCTTGATGACTGCGGGAACAGCTTTTGTTAGATTTTTTGGCGGAAGAGCAATTAAACATGATACTTGATGAAGTCTGCACTGAAATTCAAATGCCATAACCAATGCATTATCCTGACTCCATAAAACAAACTGGCATTGCTTTTTTTGTTCATCACTCAGTGATGCAAGTACACCGACGAGATTGCCAATGATATAAAAATCAGCTTGATTCGAACCAGTAGGATAACTTGAAAAGACTTGAAAGAGCTTGCGCTCAGAAAGCTCAATGACTTGCCTGTTTTTAGTGAACACAAACACTTTATCAGTCAGCGTGGCTTTAACATTACCGACTTGATTTAGACCGATATTCTCGGCATCAACGAAAATAAACTTCAATTTGCACTCCATATACAATTGCGTGTTATCCATAACCAATTGAATTCCATCTTAACAAACCGCATTATGTTTACTAGTTACTGAGAATCAACTGACTAAAATACAATCAACAAAAAATTTATGGATAAACAAAACGAAAATACCCAAAACTGGCTCACCAGCAAAGAGGCTCAGAAGGCTTTAAAAATATCAGGCTGTGTGTTGATGCATAGGCGTGAATCTGGCAAATTGCAGTTTAAGAACATTGGTCGTGCGTTCATGTACTACATCGACACTCATTCAATAAGAACTTAAATGGTCACTGAAAAATTTAAAAGTTATCTTGCTCACACGATTGAGAAGAACCAGCAACTACCACCAAACGCCGCACTCGCCACAGCACCCATATTGTACGATTAATCTATTAGAGACAAGTACACCACAAGAATTAGATCAATAATTAGATAACGGAAAATTGGTACAATTCGCCATTTCATCACACAGAAATAGGAACACTAATTTCGCATTGCTCACAAATAAGCGAGTAATTCTGCCCTCTCTTTTGTACTTTGGCTGTTTGCTCACCACAAGATATACAGGGTTGTTTCATAGGTGTATTACCTTGACATACATGACACTTTACATAATAACCATAACGGCCATACATCGCTTCTAGTTTAGAATCACAACCACATTTTCTACAAGTCAGTTTAATTGAGTTTACAACTGCACCATTAGGTCTCGGAGCCTCAACAGGCTTAGTTTCAACAACAAGATCTGGAACAACCAAACATGTATCATTAGCAATATTTTGGGCATGAGCAAGCAGAAAACTTTTGATTGTATCTAACTCTAAATCACAAAAACTGGGGCGAGTATCGAAGGTCAGTGTTTCCACAATACTATTTTTAAGGTTCATCATCTTGTTAAGCTTATCGATCAGAAACTCAGACTTGACCAATTTATCTGATACGCTCTTAGGCATAGAGTCACGATCAATAATCGCATTACTCGAAACAGCACACAAAGCATCCCAACAGCGCCACCTAAAGGATTGCTGCTTAAACATGATGGTTTTTAAGTAACCATTCACCAGCCCCGTATTGACTTTTCAAATAAACAGTGAAACTTACTTGCGGGGTGGTACTTGTGTCACAAAACAATGGCAAGCTTGTAGTTATAAATGCCAATAAACGGGAGTTTGAGATTGTCAATACCCCTCTGGTGAATGCTTACGTTTTTAAGATAGAAGCTTTATTTTCATTCAATAACTCTTTCAATAATTTTTGTTGTAACTCGACTTGTTTAATTGGTGAAGGCATACCCTGCCAATTGCCACGATAACTACGAGTCCACTCTTCATGTTTATTAACTTTAATTTCACCAGTAATACTTTTTGATTCAATTAGAATAAAACCGTAAGGATAAAGAATCAGATGGTCTATCTGTGCATTTTCATCATTATGAGTAATCTTAAGATCATTAAAGATGAAAACTGAAGGATGATCTTTAAATTCCCTTCGAAGATAGAATGCAACATCACGTTCTTGTTTATCACCTGCTACCGAAGTAGCTGAATTTGTTGCAACCTGTACTTTTTCTTTAGCAATCATACTGCTTTCCATGCTGATCAATATTATTTTGCAGCGAAAATAACATAACTGGGATTACATTTGAAAGGTGTAAGCACATGAAAAGAATACCAAGCTGCTATTTGTCATCTTAAATAAATATGAAAAACAATTTTCAGCGACAACCATGTACTACGATTATGCTATCAGCCCGATTTTGTTTCATTGGAAACCTCAAAATAGCGCAAGGCCAAATCCAAGCTGATGTTTAAGTTACATCAAACAACAAGAGAACAATAAAACATTCTTACTGTTTGTACGCTAGCAAGCCAAAGATGAAAATGGCCGAACCATGGCGTTTGTGAACTTCGCGCCTGTGGATTTTGTTAAATATGAAGGTAGTCAGTCAATGAATATCACATGGAAGTTAAAGCATCCCATGCCAGCGTATTTGTGGCATGAGACGGAGAAGTTGGCGGTTGGATGAGTTAAAAACGAATACCAAACAAACCACCAGATTCACTATCCGTAATATTTAACTTTATCCTGTAATTTTCTAATTTAAAATCTGGATACATAGACATGTCAGGCATATCATCAGAATTCAACGTCACAATGTACTGAAAATCATACTCTTTGGCCATTTTAGAGCCAATATACAATGCCTTAGCAATTTGCCTTTCATCAACACCATCAAACATTGCACTGTCATGGACCAAAACATCAGGTCTTCTAGGTTCTTTTTCCCATAACTTCATCAATGTCATATCAAAACAAAAAATTTGCATTTTTGACTTCCCAGTACTTTTTTTGCCTGGAATATCAAATTCAAACTTTGGACCATTATCTGTAGGATCTATCGTAAATTTCCCTGACTCATCATATAGTTGATTGGATAAGTCCGCAAATGCAATAATAGAGTCACTAATTGCTTGCTCCCTTTCTGTATGATCAATTCTCATTCTTTTTTGGAGTTTATGGCGCTCTATTTTTAGATCACTTTTCTTTTCTTCGAGGTTTGCTGTTGCACCTAGCTTTTTACTTAATAACTCTATTTCAGCATCTAATTTAGATAACACATTTTGAAGCAGCATATATTGCTCCAAAGCACCGTGCGATTGTAATAAACGCATGATTTCAGAACGCTCATTATCTAGTAATATTTTTTCTTCTAACCTTTTAGAGATTCGATTATTTATTTGCTCAATCTCTTGTTTCAGATGTTCTCGTCTATTGCTGACAACAGAATTGTGAAAAGCAGATACCTCATCAAAGCGTTTAGTTATTAACTCAGGTAATTCAAATTCTGCTTCTTGGAATAATTTACTCACTTGACAAGTATCTGGTTCAGATTCTTCTTCAATAGTTCTTTCTAATTGAGCAAGCCACTCTTTATCCGTAGTATCCGATGCTGACAAAGATGATAAAACTTTACTAATCTCCGCCACTCTAGCTTCTTTCGTCTGATATTCAGGTAAAACCCTAAATTCAGTTATTGATTTTTTTAATCTTGATACCTTATTTTTTTTGAGCAGAATATCTGTTTTTAGGTCTGAAGCAGACCCCATAATATCTTTTAAAGAACCATCATTAGATGCTTGTTTAAGAGCTTTTATTAATTTATCTTTTTGTCTAATATCCTCAAACTCTCTAGCAATTTGCCAGTTTAGTTTAAGTAAATAAGTCAAAGCGACCTGCACACTACAAGTGGATTGTTGTGCAAAAGTTTTTTCAGGTGAGTCAAAGGCTTTAGGTGATCTTGCGAAATAAGAAAAGAGTGCTCTGAATGAAGGGCCACTTTTTATCTGTCTAGCTTTTTCATTTATATTAAAAGTTTCTCGACCGAGGACTCCAACCCACTCACTATTACTGATATACTTTTGCCCATCGCTTTCAGTTAGTGGCATAAATCCATCGGGCATAGATTTAACGAAAATCTTATTAGCTGTGTCACCACACCTTTCTATAGTTAAAGAACTCCCTGATAGTTCTAATTCTAAGCCAAACCGGTTGTATAAAAGTTGGGGAGATTTGAGTATATTTCCTTTACGAAGCTCACTCCCAAGCAACGCATTTATTAATTCAACTAGGCTACTTTTCCCTGCACCATTTCTAGTTTTACCCTCAGTAGACTTATCACCTTTTTCTGCAAGAATTAAATTCAGTCCATCATGAAATTCAACATTTTTAAAGCTTGGTAAATCACTATAAACTTTACGAAACATTATTATTCACCTTTATAATCAATCCTTGTTTCTCTTCAATAGCCCCTACAATATATAAAAAATCCAAGGCTAAAATAAACCAGTCATACGGTACATCACCTACACGCAATGATGATTTATGCCTGACTCTTCTACACAAATATTATGGAAATTGAACTTATTATCGTTTCGTTGATCTGATCAGTAAATTACACTAGATAAGGCAACGCATCATGTCAATTTTCAACCAAGATCTATGGTCAA
>NZ_JAFEUN010000146.1 GCF_016900895.1 Parashewanella hymeniacidonis | reverse complement strand
GCACAGCTTGCTACTCTTCGTTGCCAGTGCTAACAATAGCTCACTATTGCCGCACACTGTCGCCTTGATTAACAAGTTGTGCATTCTCGCTGAAATCGAGCATCTTCAGGTATCATGGGTATAAATCATTCTCGTGATTCTAAATTTTAACATTCACGAGAATACGTCACTCAGTGATAAAAGGAGAAAGCTATGAAAGGACTTATCAAGGCTTCATTGATTGCGCTTGCGGTAGTATCAACAACCTCATTTGCAGGTAATGCGTCAGTTGAAAAGCAACCAAAATCTAAAGTCAAAGTTGAAGTTAATAAAAGCCAAGCCATTAATTTGAATACGGCAGATTTAAACCAGCTGCAGCTGTTAAAAGGTGTCGGAGCTGCAAAGGCATTAGCGATTTTTGAGCACCGAAAGCAGCATGGTAAATTTACCACCATGGATGATGTGCTCAAGGTTAAAGGAATAGGAAAGAAATTCTTAGAAAGTAACAAGGGTAAGATTTCTCTCTAATTCTTATATACTCATGATACCTGAAGATGCTCGATTTCAGCGAGAATGCACAGCTTGTTAATCAAGGCGACAGTGTGTGGCAATAGTGTGCGATTGTTAGCACTGGCAACACAGAGTAACACGCTGTGAAACTTGCACTGAGAAAGTCCTGAAACATGCATCTTCAAGTATCATGGGTATACTCCAAAAAAAGGATGCTTAACGCATCCTTTTTTGTTGGCAGGTTTGCTGTTTAATATCTATGTTTAAAGTTCAATTCGAAAAACATGTTAACAGCAAAGAAGGAGTTAACGATGAAAAGGACTTTGACCATTGGAGCTATCGTTTTATTATTTTCAGGTACAGTGTTCGCTGCCTCTAATTCAAATTTTCCGTTTGAATACCAATCAACTCATAAACGACCAGCAGAGGTCAATATTAAGCAGATTAATATCAATTCAGCGCTACATTCTGACTTGATGAATCTTCACGGTATTGATTCACAGAAAGCTCATGCGATTATTCGTTTTCGCGAATCAAATAACGGGTTTCAATCATTTGCTGAATTGGCAACCGTTGAAGGCATTGGTGGTAAACTCGTTGAAATTAATACCTATCAATTATCCTTATAATTGCCAGTAAAGGGTGAGCTCCGTACTCACCCTTTATGTTACAATTCTCTCAATTTCTAAATTTTTCTTATTTTTATGAAAATCATTGCAGATGAAAATATGCCATTTGCTGAACAGCTGTTTCAGCAGTTTGGCGAAGTGCAACTCGTAAACGGTAGAACAGTGACAGCTGAGCAAGTTAATGATGCTGATCTTTTACTGGTTCGTTCTGTAACTAAAGTGAATTCGTCACTGATTGCAGGTGCTAAAAAATTAAAGTTTGTGGGAACCGCAACCATTGGCATGGATCATATTGATCAAAGCTATCTAGCATTGAATCATATTCCTTTCAGCAATGCTCCTGGGTGTAATGCTATTGCTGTTGGAGAGTTCGCATTTATTGCGATGTTAGAGCTAGCTCATCGTTTCAAGCAAAAGCTTAAAAATAAAACTGTTGGTATTGTTGGAGTCGGCAATACAGGCTCTGCACTCGAAAGATGTTTGAATGCTTATGGTGTGAAAACGTTACTCTGTGACCCAATTAAAGCTACTGATAATAATCTAAAAACTTTTGTTAGTTTAGAAGAGATTATTGAACAGTGTGATGTGATCAGTTTGCATGTTCCCTTAACAAAAGAGGGAGAGCATAAAACAGAATCACTTCTTGATGAACAAAAGCTCAATCGAATTAAAAAAAATGCTTGGTTGCTTAACTGTTGTCGTGGTCAAGTGATCGATAATCTCGCACTGTTTAAAGTGAAACAACACCGCTCGGATTTAAAAATTGTTTTAGATGTATGGGCTAATGAACCAAACCCATTGGAAGCTTTAATTCCTTATGTAGAGTTTGCTACTCCACATATCGCAGGCTATAGCGTTGAGGGTAAGGCTCGTGGTACGTTTATGCTTTATCAAAAAGTTTGTGAATTGCTGGGGCAGAAACAAGAAATTCAGCTCGAAGATTTATTACCTCAATTTGAGTTTTCTCACATTGAACTAAATGAGCCATTATCTGAAAAACAATTACTGCGTCTTGCTCGGCTCGTTTATGACCTTCGAGACGATGATGAGCTATTCAGAAAACTTAATTTTGCTAATGCAGAATTCGATGAGATGAGAAAATCTCATCAACATAGGCGAGAATTTAGCGCACTTAGCCTTAAAAATTGTATACAATCTGAACTGGATTGGTTAAGCCAACTTGGATTTTCAAAGTAATTACTATTTAAAAGAGATAACTTCACTATGTCACAACAATTTAACGTCGTTGTTTTAGGTGCAACTGGTAATGTTGGCCAAACAATGATGGAAATATTAGAAGAACGAGACTTTCCTGTAGCTAACTTATACCCACTTGCGAGCAAAAATAGTGCAGGTGAAGAAATTAATTTCAACGGGAAATCAATAAAAGTTCTGGATGTAGAGGAGTTTGATTGGTCTCAAGCTCAAATTGGTTTCTTTTCTGCGGGGGGTGACGTTTCAGAAAAATGGGCTCCTATTGCTGCTGAAGCAGGGTGCGTAGTCATCGACAATACTTCACATTTCAGATACGACATTGATGTGCCATTAGTGATTCCTGAAGTGAACCCAGAAGCCATCGCTGATTTTAGAAATCGTAACATCATTGCTAACCCTAATTGTTCAACAATCCAAATGTTGGTTGCGCTAAAGCCAATTTATGATGCATTTGGTATCGATAGAATTAATGTGGCTACTTACCAGTCGGTTTCAGGCTCAGGAAAGAAAGCCATTGAGGAGTTAGCTCAACAGTGTGCTCGCTTACTTCAAGGTTTGCCTGTTGAACCAGATGTTTATGATAAGCAAATTGCGTTTAATGCACTGCCTCATATCGATACGTTTATGGATAACGGTTTTACTAAAGAAGAAATGAAGATGGTTTGGGAGACTCAAAAAATCTTGGGTGATTCGAATGTCTTAGTAAACCCAACGGCTGTTAGAATTCCTGTTTTTCATGGGCACAGTGAAGCCATTCATATTGAAACTCGACAGTCAGTAGAAGCTGACGACATTAAAGCCGTTCTTCAAGGTGCCGCTGGCATTGAATTATTCGAATCAAATGATGAGTACCCTACGGCGGTAACTGAAGCTTCGGGTAATGATGCTGTGTTTGTTGGTCGAGTGAGAAATGACTTATCTCACCCTAATGGGATCAATTTGTGGGTAGTATCAGATAACATTCGCAAAGGGGCTGCTTTGAACAGTGTTCAAATTGCAGAATTACTTATAAGAGATTATTACTAAACCTAAGTACTGAAAGCTTGCGGCATCGCAAGCTTTTTTGTTTTTAGGGCTTTTATGCCCCTAGCAGCACATTCGTTTCTGGTTTATAGTAAACTGAAATAAATACAATTGCTCATTAGCGTTGCAACCGATTCTATTTAAAGAGTATTAATTCAGGAAACTGCAATGCTAAAAAGGAAAGGATGGATGAACTTTCGGACTTCATATCTAAATCGCATATCTTCGTTTATCGTGTGTGCTCTTTTACTCTCTCTTACTCCCCAGTCAATTGCTGAACCCTTAAAAATCACTGGGCCAGATGGCCAATCTAGACAGCAAAATAGACAGTACGGTCCAACAACTAAAGCGGATACTTTTTGGAGTATTGCGCAAAAAATGCGTCCGAATAATAAAGTTAGTATTTATCAAGTGATGGCTGCAATTTATGATGCTAACCCACATGCTTTTACAAGTTCGAACTATAACAGCTTAGAACTTGGTATGATTTTACTAGTACCACCGGCTGAAAAAATGTTGGCAATTCCAGTTAGCATTGCAAGAGAGCGAGCAGAACAAGACGATAAAAGTTGGAAACAGCGAGCTCAACCTTCTAAACAGGTAACGCAAAAGACAAAACCAAAGCGCAAACCAAAGCCGATTGAAGAGCAAATAGCAGAAGCTAAAGCCGAGCCAGAAAGCCCTCAGAAAATAAGGCAGCTGACATTATTGCTTGAACAGGAAGAAAGTAAGGTTATTTCTCTGACTGACGAATTAAGCCGTACTCAAGATGAGCTTACAATGGCTAAAGAGGACTTAGATGCTTTGAAAGATCGTCTTTCAGAGTTATCAGATAAAGTCGGTTTACTCGAAGGAACCTTAACTGAAACTCGTCAGCTTAATGCTTCTCTCAAAGCCCAAAATAAAATTTTACAAGATACACTTGCACTTGAAAAAGAAGAAAAACCAACTGATTTGTGGCGGTCGCTGCTCGATAGCCCATTGACCTTGGCTGTCATTGCTATTGTTCCAGCTTTGCTTTTTGTCTTGCTCATTTTTGCATTATGGCGACGCAAGCAATCATCAAATGAAGAAGCATTTACTGAAGACACTCCTACAGAGCCTACCGTAGAGCCAAGTGAGGACATTCAACCTCAGGATATCGACCTTGATCCGGCTATTGATCCAGTGATAGAAGAAGATAACGTTGATGATTTTTTTGAAGAAATTGCTGTTCAACTCGATGACGAAGAGTCGGAGGATATGGTTGAAACGTTAGTAGAGTCTGAAGAGTCGAACACTGAACCAGATACATCTATAACAGAGTCTGATATGGATGATTTATGGGCCGAAGCACTCGATGAACAAATTGATGGAAAAGAGATAAGTTCGGACGTAGAAGACCTTCTTAACAAGCTTGATGAGCCTGAAGAGAAGATCAACGAGAACGATGTTCAGGCTTCAACTGATGTACAGGAAGAACTTGTCGAACAAGTTGATGAGAACACATTAGATAGTGGATCTGTTTCAGATGGCTTAGATGAACTGATTGACTCGACTGAAATCGATTTGGAAGATCCATTTTTAGACGATGAAGCTATAAACGAATTTGAATCTGCAGAAAATGAAGCTGATGAAGTGAATATAGATGAACTTATCAACTCAATGGAAGCTGAACAAGATGATACTGATAACGATCTTGAGGCCACATCAGAAGCTGAAAAAATATTTCTTGAAGAACCTGAAATTGAAGTTTCACTAGAATCAAAAGAGACTATTACAGAAACTGATGAATCTCAGGAAGAAAGTGATCTTAGTGATGAACAAGAAAACATTGAACTCGAATCTACGAGCATTGAAGGTGATATAGACAATTTAGATTTTGTTTCACCTGTAATGGATGATGTTCAAAGCTTGCCAGAAAGTGATTCAGGTTTAAACGCTGAAATTGAAACTGAAACTGAAGTAAACGAAGATGCTCAAGAATCTGAGTTACCGTCTCCAGATGTTGAAGCTAGCTCAGACGAGAAGATGCTAGAAGCTGAACTGGATACAACGTTACCAGAACCAGATGAAAATGTAGATGATCTCGATGCGCTTATGGCTGAGTTTGATGTTGATGTTCCGAGTCAATACCAAGAGTCGAGTTTACCTGAACCTACATCAATGGAAGTTGAAACGCCTCTTGAAGAACCAGAAACGTTTAATGTTAGTGAACCTGAACCTGTTGTAAGTACAGAGGATATCTCTGATTTTGATGACGGTCAGACAGACGCAAACGAAAACAGTCTACAAACAGAGTTTGAATCAGAGCTTTCACTCGCTGATGAAGTTGCAGAGATTGAAGAAACAGCTTTAACGTCTGAAGACAATGGTGAAGGCGGCAAAACAGAATTATCAGATATCGATCTAGGAATGGATTTCGAGTCTGTCAGTGAAAGTACTGATAATGCGTCAACGACTCTATCCCCTTCATCCAAAAGTGAAGCGCTTCCTGACTTAGACTTCGATATGGATTTAAGTGATGATGAGCTTTTTGATTCATTTGCTCAAGTTAGTGATGAAATAAATCATACAGAAGCTTTGTTATCAAGTGATATTGATTTAAATAAACTTGATACTGACGGTAAAGCTGAAAGTGCTTCATTTGAAGGCGACAACATGACTGTTGACGAGGCTTTAGCTGCTTTAGATGATGAAATTGGTTCTGATATTAGCGCAGAAAAAATTTCTGGAGATGATTTAAGTAACTTCCAAAAAGAGAATGGTTATATCGACATCGATAAGTTACTCAATGAATCATCTGAAGAATCAACAGAAGTTGATCCTTACAAAGAAGTGGACGTTAATTTGGGTGAGTCATCTGAATTAGAAAATTTGTTTGAAAGTAACCCGATGGTAGATGTCGATGATGCTGAAAACTCAGTAAATGCTAAATTAGATCTGGCTCGTGCTTACATTGAAATTGATGATAAAGACAGTGCTAAAGCTTTGCTTGAAGAGATCCAAATAGATGGTAATGATAGGCAAAAATCGGAAGCAATTGAGTTACTAACGACGATTTCCTGATCGAAAACTGGATAAAAGGTGTCAGTTTTACTGGTGCCTTTTGTTCAACCCATCTGTAGTAAACACTTTATAAATAATAATTAATTTGAAAGGAACTCATTATTACGTTGTATTATATGTGAATATTTTAAATCGGACATTGATATGAGCACTCAACTCCCTACATTCTCTCCTCAGTCCCATCTTATGTCACAAAGCAGCATTGGTAGTGATTTATCGAGTTCTAGTACATCTTCAATTGAACTTGATTTCTCGGCTTCCCCCGAATGTAATAGCTTCGAATTAACAAGTGTTGAAAATGAGCCGGCGCTCACCCGCTTCTTAGATGAGCAGAATGTGAAAGGCCAAGCAGCAAAATTTTATAAGGACATGGTTTCTAGTAAAGATGACTCTTTTTCAGTAGAACTATATGCAAAATTTGCTCGTAATTTAACAAAAGAGATCGGTGTTGAAATTGAGAGTAAATCAGACTCTAATGAAAGTGAGGTTCATTGGGTTATAAAATTAAGTGCAACAGGGGCAGAGTTCAGATTCGTGTCTCAAACGCATACATTTACTTAATAATAATGCAGTTTAAGGTACCCATTTTTTAGGTTACTTTCAGTAAGCACTCTATGATACTTTTCAAGCCATCAACGATTAGAGTGCTAGAAACTAGATGAAATTTGATAAAAAAAACAGTCTTTATTTAGATTTTAAAAATTAAATCATTTTTTGATATTGAGTAAATTGGTTTATTTAAATGCCATTGCAAATTAGCATTTGATTCAGTGATATAGATTACTTGGAGAGGCGGTACTTTTGGCTATTACAGTGTCTTGAATGCCTTCCCACTGTGTAATATCCGCTTGTCTTAATACCTTTAAACGATCACCAACTTTTAAGTTGTATTGTTTGCTTAAATTCACCACAACTTTATCAGGTGAAAGTTGATTAATGCTGCCAAATAGAGGTTGATTATTGACGAAACTTGCTACGGATAAAACAGATTTCCTTAACGAGCTTTTTGCACTTCTCCCATATTGTGAATTCCAAAATTCATCCGATAAAAAAGATATTTCCTTATAATCATAAAACTCCAAAATTGCATCAGATTGGAATGATTTTTTCCAGACGGTTTCATTGGTGTTTCAACGAGTCAGTTTAAAATGAGTATGAAAGTTCTTTTTGGGCTCAGAACCAAAAATCCGAAGAGGGCACTTGCTTGTGAAACTCGGACATTGATATGCACCGTGTGTATTTATGTTTGTCAGAGTTGTTTCTAGAGTAAATAGCCCGTCGTAGGTTTGAGTCTCCGAAATGGGTTTGCAACAATTGCGCTTACCGAATATTCAGTGCCTGAAGTAAACAAGGACATGACTTCATCTAATACTTCAGATGTTGAGTTTACCGACTGAGGGTCATGAGTTTTTTCAGTTGGAGATTTTATACAAATCGTATGAACAGGATGTATTGATGTGAATTTTTCACTATTCTCGTTAATCATTACTGAGAGTTTCAACACCAGAATGTTATTAATACTACTTTCAGATATCAATTTTACTTTCGTATCATCGATGAGTTCTAGCTTTAATGTCTTATCCAATAACTTACTTTGATATTTTTATTTTATTAGGTCATGTATACCCATGATACCTGAAGATGCTCGATTTCAGCAAGAATGCACAACTTGTTAATCAAGGCGACGGTGTGCGGCAATAGTGAGCTATTGTTAGCACTGGCAACGAAGAGTAACAAGCTGTGC
>NZ_JAFEUN010000145.1 GCF_016900895.1 Parashewanella hymeniacidonis | reverse complement strand
CTTCTGGAAACGCTCACTAAAAACAAATTTGCTTTTGATATTTATCACCAGAGTTGGACTTCCTGCTCTGGCGAGCTCGCTTGTATTTGTGACTTTAGATCATATAGATCTGATCAGTCCCCAATCGTAAATGCTTTCTGATCACGCTTTAAAGCCACATCGACAAGTAACTCACTGAGATATTCATTGCTATATTCTTGTTTCATACGTATAGCTTTAGCATACGATTTACTAGTTTTAAAGTTATCTATTTGTTTAAGCATGCGCTTCTGTCCTTGAGGAACTCTAAAACCAGTACGGAAGTGAATGTGAAAAAGATCACATCGACTTGCATTGTGTTACTGATAACGACTTATCAAAAAATAATGTCACCTCACCAACCCTTACACCGAACTTCTTCATCGTAGTCTTATTCATGACTCTATTTTTATCCATTCGATACATCCAGTCATCCATTGAAATGTTGTATTCACTGCCATCCACAGGGACTTTTAATACATAGTTCCAGTGAAATGCGAAGCCTTGTTCTTGCCCTTTTGCTTCGCCAACTACATCAGAAGCGGTACCAAGGTACTTTCCATTTTCCATTTTCATCAATTGCCAGTTACGATGGGTGACTTCACCATCATCGAAATAAAAGGTTTCTTTAAGCAATCCTTTATTTGCTTTCCATTTACCCTCAATATCAACACAAAAACGACGAGTTACCTTGTCAGAATAGTTTTGCAACATTCCCCAAGCTGTTATATTTCCAGTAAAATAGTCTTTCAAATCAAACCTTGGTTGTTCACCTTGATATTCATGAATATCTGTTGAACAGGACGTGGCCAGAAAAATTGCAATTGTGATCAGTAGTATCGTAATCAGTTTTTTCATGAAGTAGCCCCTAATAATTTTTTTCTTAATTGAGGTTGAGTTGTGTTCTTAGACAGCCAAATACTTAAGAATATTGAAGCAAAGTGGTTACCTTTAATTTTACCGATGGGCTTTCCGTTTAGATAAAATACGCTTTCAGTGGGTAAAACTTGAAATGCAAGTTGATCTCCTTTTGAGACATTCGGCCAAATTTTTTCTAATTTAAAAACAAACCCTTGATAATCATTTGGCGTTAACCCCAGATGCTGCCAGTTTTCTACCGTGCTATTGATTAATTCTTCTTTTGATATATCCATTAAATAGTTAATTTCAAAGAGTAAGCATTGTTCTTTGCCAGAGTATTTTCCTGTGGGCGTGTATAAATCGCTGGTATAAACATTCCAAAACCACACTTTCAATTTTGCAGACCCTACGAGATTTAGACTTTCCTTTGCATTATTTAGCCCTTCATTTTGCTTTGAACATTGGCTTAGAGAAGATGCACCAGCTTGAAAACTGAGGGCTAAACCTAAAAATATGAGTGATTTAAGCGAAGTGCTCATGGGTTCCCTCCGTTAACTCTAGAAGCATTCTCTTTACTAAAAAAAAGCTAGGTAGCAAAACGGCCCAAGTTAAGCCAAGCACAATGAGTGTTACTCTGTCGGAGTAGCCAAACTGAACAGCTTCGAGCTCTCTGCCCGCAAAGTAAGCTAAAGGGGCAAATATGGCACCAACTATGATTTGTAAGACCACTGATTTAGACAAAGCCTTTAACGCATGAAATAACGTTAAAGAAAAACTTAACCATATTGCCCACAACCAAAGAGGGACGAATAGCTTAGACTCTTGCTCAAACTGAAAAACCTGAAGCTGCATCAGCACCGAATCAAGGATTCCCCCCATTAACACCACAAATAATATCAACCCACGTTCAGATGCTGTGCTTCGACAAATTAAATGCCAAAATACCCACATCAGAACAACAGGGATAAATGCGGATTTATACGTAATACAGCCAAGCCACATCAAGTTATAAAGCAATCCGTTACACACTAGAGAAATGAAGTTTTTGTTCATATTCTTGGCAATCAAAACGATTGGGTTTAATTACTTACGGCGTAATAAACAATAAAGTTCAAAAAAAACCGCAATAAATATTGCGGCCAAATGCGAGCTACTTAACGGACCTTATACCACTCTGTTCTCGATCGTGTCGGTCACAATCCAGTGTTTAAGTGTGAAGAAGATAGGCATCAATACTAACCAGATAATACCGAAAGTGACTAAGGTAGCTTGAGTAGATGTTTCAAACGTCAGAGCGCCCACACGCTCACCTAGTAGATAACCCAGTGGTGGAACTATCGCACCAAAAGCTAATTGTAACCAAATTGATGACTCTAAGAATTTCAAAGCATGATTTAATGTTAAACCAAAACCTACCCAAATCATCCAAGACCAAATAGGAATGACCGATGTCTGATGAGCCATATCACTGTGGCTGTTGAATTGAATAAAACCTGAGTGCATTAAAATGTTATCTACTGTGCCACCAAGGGCGACAACAAATAAAACTAAATTAAGCTCGGCTAAAGAATTGAGTTTCAATAAATGAGCAATGGCCCATACGATGACTGCTGGTGCAAACATACTGCCAAAGACAATACATCCAGCAAACATTACGCAAAAGATAAGTAAGTTCGACAACATAACCCTTTCCTCATACATCCCTGTTGAAGCTGTCATTACGAACAAGAAGAGGAAAAGGTTTACATATTTTTTGAATTAAGTGTTTTACTAAGGAACGATTGGCGCACCAAATTGCATAAAATGGTTTTTTATGTGCTCATTAAAATCATTTGTATGCCCATCAAAGGTGATAAATAAATGATCATTAAATACATCATAATCCCACGTATCATAGATGCTGACTTCAATAAGCTCCGAAGCCTCAATGAGATAATCACTTGGATCAACATTATTCTGTAAATTATCAGGAATATCAGACTCTAACTGAATAATACGTAAGTGAGGTGAGCCATTAGGCGCTGTTTCAAGCAACATCCATTCATAAGTGCCTAACCCGTCAATGATAAAACGTTGATTAACTTCATCAACCGATACGTCTTCGGGATAGAAGCTTGGATAGAGAGATTCTGCAATATTCGACGATGACAAGGTTTCAACAGAACTCGCGACCATATTATGGGTAATATAATCTTCATCACGGCAAAGCACTTGACCTTGTTGCGAGGTAAAGTAACGGTAAACGGTATTTGGCCAATTTACCTCACTGAGCTTGTACTGTTCAGGTGCAGATGCAAGCATTGATAACTATACTGCAGAGTGAGTGCTTACTTTATCTACTCGTATGTTAATCGGGACTTCAGTTCCATCATAGAAGGTTGTTATCACATTTCCGCTGATCTCTATGTCTTTTGGCTGGTAGTCAGAATCAGCTCTATCCGGATTAATCCAGCGGTTTAGATCCGTATTCCAGCATTCCTGAGGGATTTCATCTTCCTCATCAAAATTCACAACCAATGAAAAAGCTTTAGGGACACCTGCTCCTGTAGGTTCGGTGATAATAGCGCCAAACATGTGTTCGCTCTCATCACCATAATTTAAGGTAAATACTGAATTCAAGTGCGATGGTGCAAGGGTAAAGTTATCTTCAGTGTTGCGAGATTCAGGCATATCTTTAAAACCCAAACCATCAAACACAAGATCCCAATCAGTTTGAGACATTAGGTTGTCTGAAATTGGCTGTTCAATATAACCTTGTGCCGTTAGTGCATCATTGATCACATAGTAAAGTTCAAGCGGCTCTGTCGCTAAGTAATCTAAAACTGACTGTTGACTCTGCGCTATTAAAGCTCTTATCTGTTCAATACTTGCTGACATCACCTCATCGACAGCCAGTGGGTCTGATACTAAATCAGCAATTAACGCAAAAATATAACGTTGAACTTCAAAAGTAGAAACAAAAACGTCAGATTGTGACTCTTCTGCTGTCATCATAAAAACATCATCAGATGTAACGCCATAAACAGATTTTAGAATAACGGCTAAACGCGATCTGAGCTCCTGAACCTCAGAATCCGTTTTATTAGCTGCGAGCATCAACTGATAACGTTGAAATTCAATATCCGTCAGCGCATTGATCGCACCGGCATGATCCTTCAGAGCAAATAACTGACTTACAGAGCGAGTTGATGCGGAGTGAGTGTTAGAAAATCCTTGCCCCACTGAACCTGAAACTATGTTCACTCGCAGTGGTTGCGGTACGTTAGCAGCAGAAGCAGCACTGCTCCAACTTGCTAACAGATAATAATCAGGTGACTCTTGCTGAGAGGCCCACTCAATTTGATAGACACCTTCGTTATTTGAGGTCGCGGTAGGTTCTTCGTCATCACACGTTTTATTCATGTCCAAATCGACACAAACTTGGGCGCTACTTACATTACCTTGGAATAAAACTGTGCCATTAATCTGATGATCATAGTTTGTAGCAACGGGTGGTGTTGGAGGTACGATGACAATAGGCTCATCTTTTTTATCATCGCTCCCACAAGCAGACAATAAACTCATCACAGACAGTGACAAAAGCGACTTTCTCAAATACATTTTAGATCCTTTTAAAGTGTACTTACGCCCCTTTAGAACTTCTGTATACTGCCATTAGCAAAATATTTCACTAATATTACAACCTAAGTTAGAGCAATTAACCTAAATAGAATATCAACTCTAAAGGCTTATACACATCGGATCAGCTCAGTTTATGCCTCAATAACAATTAGGCTGAACGCTTTCCCGCATCGCCACTTTTCTTATCGTAAAGTTCAAATGGGAATACATTTCTAAGTCGTTGCGCCATTTCATCATTGATGGTTGCAGAAACATGCAATCGAACACCTGATTTCTTTTCAGCACGCACAACACCTGTCAGTTTGTGTTTTTTTGCTAACTCTCTGGCTTCCCGCATAAATTTTTCCGGTACTTTGCCTTTATGTGTATCCAGTCGCCCTTTTTTAAAGTGAAGTTCAAAAATCAACAATCCTTTTTTTGCACCAAAAATAAAGTATATGAGTCCAATCACAGCAACAATTGCTAATATAACTTGTGCATTTATTTCCATTAATCTCCCCTTGGTAATAAACTATTATTGATATAACGCTGGTTAATTTAGGATACAACTAAATGTTTTTAAAAGACATACTGAATAAAGGCAGCTCTTCTGGCTTTATTAAAAAACGTCAATATCAATTTTATTTCGTTATTTTCAGTGTGTTACTCAGCCTGTCAGGGTTTAGCTATAATGTCTGGCGTTTAGAGTCTACTGAAACAAATAACACCGTTCGTACTGCGAGCTTTGAGATGCTGCTTGAGTTATCACAACTTGAGCAACTTATTTATTCTTTGCATTATGATCAAGATCCATCCGAAGGGAGCCCGAGAAAAGGCTGGGTAAAGGTTGGTTTAATCAATGATTTAAGCCCACTTGCAGGTAAAAGTGTCATGGTAAAGGCTGATGCGTTACGAAGCAGTTGGGCAGACAATTGGAATTCGATTGAAAGCAGTAACTTAGCAACTAACGAAGTGGTTAACGCCATAGAGGCAACTCGTAAAGAAATCAATAAAACGATAACGTCATTGAGATAATAGACACCTTCTGACTGATTTAAATAGCCTGAATTCGGGATAATGAAATCACTAACGCATTTAAAATTATCAATATTTTTCCACATCGTTCAACAGTGCCTCTAGTTTTGTTCAGTTCAAGGCATGAGCAGAAATAGAGGTACTGATGAGGTTTGTTTATCCCAAGTTCAGGTTAAATAATTTTACTTAACTGAAGTTGCTTTAAAATCTCATTACACCGAGCGATAAGTAAATCTCTAAGTAACCTTACCGCCGGTGTTATCAATTGCCGACTAGGGCAAATCAACCATAATTCCATTGGCTTGGGTTGATAGTCCGTCAACACTGTTTTTATTCGCCCAGCTAATAAATCTTCAGCCATATCCAGACAAGATTTGGCAGCAATCCCTTTACCAGCGACACACCAACGCCTTACTAGATCTGCGTCATTAGTTACTCTGTTTCCAGTGACTTTAACCTTGACGGGTGATCCACTATCTTGGAAATTCCAGATATTGAAAGTGATGTCATGCAGTTGATATAAAAGGGCGTTATGCGAAACTAATTCACTTGGGTGCTCGGGAGTTCCAAATTCCTTGAGGTATGAAGAGCAAGCGCAAATGACTTTAGGAACATCACAAATTTTGAATCCATAGAAATTTGAATTACTTGGGTCACCATAACGTAGCGCAACATCGACGGCATCACGAAAAAAGTCGATATTGCTGTCACTGATATGCAGTTTTAAAGATAAGTCTTTATGCTCTTCCATAAATTCGTCAAGCCATGGTAAAACAAGATTTCGACCTAGATCAGATGATGCTGATAGCTTCAACTCATCATCAATTATCCCTAAGTCATTTTTTACGTTTTTCTTGGCAGAAGAGAGCAAGGCGAGCGCTTGCTGACACTCAGGAATATAACGCTCACCAGAATTTGATAAGCGCAAACTTCTGGTCGTTCGAGTAAATAATTCGACACCGAGGCTTTTTTCAACTCGCTTAATTGCAGCACTTGCTGTTGCAACTCTTAAATCTAAATGTTCAGCTGCAGCAGTAATACTCTTTAATTCTGCCACCTTGAGTATGATTTGAAGATCTTCAACGAGCATTGTTTCACCCTACTCTCAAATAATTTTTGATAATAAATCAAATATTACGCTGTTTTTCTATAGTCAAACAATCATTAATATTTGCTTTGTCATCAAAAAATCAATGTTAGGGTCAATTATGAAAGCTGTTGGATATAAAAAATCGCTACCGATTTCGGATGTTTCATCATTAATCGATATTGAGCTGCCGACTCCCATCGCTAAAGGTCATGATTTACTGATTCAAGTAAAAGCGGTTTCAGTAAATCCTGTCGATTTCAAAGTCAGACAAAACATGTCGCCACAAACAGGCGAATACAAAATATTAGGCTGGGATGCGGTAGGCGAAGTCATTGCCGCAGGTTCAGACGTTTCTCTATTTCAACCAGGGGATCTTGTTTACTATGCTGGCGATCTTATGCGAGATGGAAGCAATGCAGAATATCAACTTGTTGACGAGCGTATTGTCGGTAAAAAGCCGAAGAGCCTTACCGATGCTCAAGCTGCATCGTTGCCACTCACCAGTATCACAGCTTACGAGTTACTGTTTGATCACCTTAAAGTTCAGCGAACAGAAGAAAGCCAACCTTCGGGTAACGAGGTGTTGTTGGTCATGGGCGCTGCTGGTGGCGTTGGCTCTATTCTCATTCAGCTTGCAAAAGCATTGACGGGCTCTACGGTTATAGCTTCAGCTTCAAGAGCGAGCTCAATAGAGTGGGTGAAAAGCTTAGGTGCTGATCATGTCATTGATCACAACAAACCCATCGCTGAACAAATCTCACAGCTAAAGATCGGTGAAGTCACTCATATTGCGGGATTAACCCATACTGACAGTTATTTTAACGACTATATTGAGCTGATTAAACCCAAAGGTACGATTGCGATTATCGATGATCCCCAGTCGCTTGATATCTCAAAAATCAAGGTGAAATCAATCGCTTTCCATTGGGAGTTTATGTTCACTCGTTCTATGTTTAAAACCATTGATATGATTGAGCAACACAAATTACTAAATCATGTATCCGAGCTCATTGACCAAGGTCGCATTATCAATACTGTTGGTAAACACTTTGGCAAGATAAATGCGGCAAACCTTAAATCTGCCCATGAATTATTAGAGTCAGGCAAATCTATTGGCAAAATCGTTTTAGAAGAGTTTTAGGAGAAGACAAAATGACAAACTTAACTATTGTGGCGAACATCATTGCTCATGAAGATAAAATTGAATTAGTAAAATCTGAATTGCTCAAACTCATCGATATAACAAGAAAGGAGCAAGGTTGGATTAAGTACGACTTACATCGAGATAATGATAACCCAGCACATTTCATGTTTTATGAAACTTGGGAAACCCGAGAGTTATGGCAAGCACATATGTCTAATGAGCATTTAGCTGAATATGTGAAAGCTACTGAGGGTGCTACCGCAAATTTCACACTCAATGAAATGACACTTTTGGTTTAGAGCCAGTTCTAAGACTCAATACTTCGGACAGTTTTTTGAATAATTCGAAATCACGAGCAGAGTTTGTGAAAATATAATTTGCAAATACAACCTTCACAAAGCTGCTGCTCATGACTTCACTAATAGAATCTGTTTTAG
>NZ_JAFEUN010000144.1 GCF_016900895.1 Parashewanella hymeniacidonis | reverse complement strand
AAGAAGTCGTTTGGTGTGCCTAAAATTTGGTTTAACGTATGGTAGTTTGGAATGATCTTAGTTGTTTTTTTGTTAACTTATTGAAATAAAAATGCAACTGTAAATGACCGTGCGAAATATGGGCCTTAACTGTTTTTTCAATATTTTTATTGTGTAATTTTCTTTATTTATAAAAAAGAACTAAAAACGCCAAAAGAATACCACACAGATGTTATTAAATTGATAAAAATAGTGTTTAATTTAACAAATGAGAGACAAGTCAAAATTTATAAAAGAGTAGAATTAACTTACGCACTTCAAACAGACGTAAGTTAATTATTTAGTTACGTTCATTCTTGAGTTGGCACTTTTGAGAATATATATCCAGCGACATAACTCGCTATCGCAAAGCTAAACATCACATCGGAAAAATAATGATCCGTCGTTAAAATACGACTGAATGCCAGAAAGAGTGCACAAAAAATAAAGAGAATGCTCAGCAATTTATTTTTACACCATAAGAACATTCCAGGAATAAGTAATAAAGTAAATGCCGTTATTCCGTGGCCTGAAGGCATTGATGTGAAAGCATGCTTCGCACTAAAAAAGTGGAATCCATAAAGATCATCAGAGAAATATAGTTCAGGTCGGTAACGAGCAAGCACACCTTTTATCACGAACACAACGGCAATCGATAAAGCATAGATAGCCGAAATCCGAACAAGTGGATGTGTAAGGTTTATTTTGTTTTTGAGTAATTGAATAAATGTTATTGCACATATAAGCAATCCTAAAAAACAAATCTTTTTAGACGATGTCCATGATGCAAGTTTATGAGAAAAATGAGTGATATTAGCATCTGAAAAATTATGCAGAAAATAAAGCGCAATGGATTTGTCGAGAAATAAATATCCAATGATAGTAAAAAAAAGAAACACGCAGGCTAAAATATTAAAATGTTTTGCTTTCATTTTCTCTTCCCTCTCCTTCAATTTTCCCCTTGCACTGAACAAGTATCAATTGAAAAAGAATATAGTACATCAATGAATGACTGCTTTTATGAAAGCGGTAACATTTTAGGTAATAAAAAAGAAAAGGTCTGAGTTGGCCGCATAAGCCGGGTTCTGTTCTACCTTGCGGAAGCGACAATCATTCGTCTAGGCCTGCAATTGCTCACAGGCTCAAGCAATCTACCCGGTTCCAACGCGAGCCACGCCATATGGAACCCTATTTGATCTTGCTCCGGGTGGAGTTTACCTTGCGACCAACTGTTACCAGTGGCCCGGTGCGCTCTTACCGCACCCTTTCACCCTTACCAAATACAAGTATCTGGCGGTATCCTCTCTGCTGCACTTGTCGTCGGCTCACGCCGCCCAGACGTTATCTGGCACCCTGCTCTTCGGAGCCCGGACTTTCCTCCCCGTTACTCATAAAAGCAACGCAGCGATTGTCTCGGCCAACTCAGGGCGGCGATTATACCCAACTCAGTATGAGTACACCACCGCTTATTTCCTTTTATTTATGATTTCTGCGATAGAGCCAATTTTTTGAAAAGTCGTGGCTTTATTACTTGCCACCAATCAGAAATATTAGCACCAAGCACCAATAAGCATGGCGTAAGGAATAACGTCAGTAATGTAGCAAACCCTAAACCGCCGGCAATCGCACTGGAAAGCTGTGTCCACCATTGGGTAGATGGTGCGCCAAAGGCCACTTCACGATTCACAAAATCGATGTTCATCGACATCACCATCGGTACTAAACCAAGAACCGTTGTACCCGCTGTCAGTAGTACAGGACGGAAACGCAACTGACCGGTAATTAGCGCCGCATCAAACGCTCGATGTCCTGATTTACGTAATGAATTATAAGTATCAATCAATACAATGTTGTTATTCACCACAATCCCCGCCAGGGCGACAATGCCGAGCCCAACCATTACGACACCAAACGGTTGCTGTGCCACCAATAACCCCAGTAATACACCAGACGTCGAGAACACGATGGCACTCAGCACCAACAAGCTTTGGTAGAAACTGTTAAATTGAATCAATAGAATCATCAGCATCGCAAAAATGGCGATTAAGAATGCCGTCATCAAGAACATACCCGTTTCTTGCTGTTCTTTAGAGTCACCTTTAGCGGCAACACGCACATCTAACGGAAAGGATTTTGTCGCCATTTCCGCTTGCAGTGCTGCTAAACGCTCACTGACTAAGTAGCCTTCTGCGGCATCCGCTTGAACCGTGATCACCAGCTTGGCATCCACACGATTAATGGTGCCCGTTTTTGCTACGGGTGTAAGCGTAACAAAATTCGAAAGCGGCACAGGCCCGTTAGATGTTTGCAGGTTAAAGTTCACAAACTCGTCTAAATGTCGCTGTTGCTGAGGAAATCGAATCACAATATCGACTTCTTCAATCGCATCATCTGGGCGGTATTCAGTGACTTTGTAACCGCGAGTCATCATCTGAATCCACTGCCAATCAGCGTTACATCGGCACCATACTGAGCCGCGGCTTCTCGGTTAATTTTCACTTGCCAATCAATACCCGGTAATGGGCGATTATCTTCAGCATCTTTAAAGCCACCCAGTGCATCCATGGTACTGCGAATGTCAGACACCACTTGGTAAATATTATCTTGGCTAATACCACTGACTTGCAGTTGAATCGGTTTACCTTGCGTTGGACCATTTTCTTGACCACGAAACTCAAGTTTCACCCCAGCAATATCGGCTGTCATTTGCTCCATTTGCGCCAAAATGCTCGATGCCTTACGACGTTGCTTCCAATCGACAAATTCAAACTGAATTGCACCAATTACATCAGTAGCAAACTTATTATCTGGTTTGTTGAATGAGCGAGCGTATAAAGACTTAAGCTCACTCATGCCCTGCAAGCGATCTTCCACCTTTTTAAGCAAAGCGTCTTTTTCATAAACGGATAGATCGCCACGAGCATGCACCAACACTTGCGCAGTTTCAGGTTCTACCTCAGGGAAGAACTCCGTACCTAAACCGAAAGAAAAATAACTGATGTAGCTAAAAATGATTGCCATCATTGCCAGCCCCAGCACTTTCGCTGGGTGAGACAAACCTAATGTTAGCGTTCTTGAGTACCACGTATTTTGCTTAACCGTGGTCGCTTCAATGTCTGACTGGTTAATGTCTTGCTCTTGTTTGTTACCTTTACTACCGCCAAGTACGGCGCCCAACACGGGCAAGAACACTAAAGCCACCAGCAATGATGCCAGCAAACAAATCATCACCGTTATCGGTAAGAACTTCATAAACTCGCCGACCGTTCCCGGCCAGCCAACTAATGGCACAAATACCGCTAATGTCGTCGCCGTTGAGGCGATGATTGGCCAACTCATACGTTTAGCCGCCAGGCCAAAGGCTTGTTTGGAGCTTAAGCCTTCAGTAGCGTAGCGATTGGCAAGCTCCGTCACCACAATGGCGCCATCTACCAACATGCCTACCACTAAAATAAGGCTGAATAGCACCACGATGTTGAGCGTAAAACCGATCCAATAAATCACTAAGATCCCAGTTAGAAATGAAGCTGGAATCGCAAGACCAACGAGAAGTGATGAACGAATGCCCAATGCGGCAACGATTACGATCATCACCATAATAATCGCACTGACCACGTTATTCTGCAGATCCGCTAACATGGTTTCAATTTGACCCGACTGGTCAAGAATGTAATCCAGCTGCACGCTTTGCGGCCAAATTGTTTGACGTTGAGCGACAATGGCTTTCACTTGCTCAATGGTACTGATGATGTTTGAACCGACACGCTTAGAGACTTCAAGTGAAATCGCACTTTGACCATTCACTCGGGCAAAGCCCGGCGCATCTTTAAAGGTTCTGCGAACACTGGCGACATCACCAAACGTGACTACGGTTCGACCCACCGTTTTTATCGGCAATGACAGCATGTCATCAATATTTTCAATCACGCCTGGTACTTTGACCACCATGCGCCCGTCGCCGTTATCCAATGCACCCGCAGCCACCAGCTGGTTATTGCGACTGATGCTGTTCACAACCGTCTGAAAATCGATTGGGTACGTTTCTAAGATCAGCGGGTCAACAATGACTTCTAAGACTTCTTCACGATCGCCGCCAATATCGACTTCAAGCACTTCTGGCAAGGCTTCAATTTCGTCTTTTAAATCACGTGCCATTCTCAACAGCTGGCGCTCAGGAATGGGGCCTGAAAGACTTAATGACAGAATCGGGAAAAGTGCAACATTCACCTCATGCACTTCTGGCTCTTCACCACCTTGAGGCAGTTTCGCTTTGGCACGGTCAACTTTTTCACGCACATCTAACAGCGCTTTATCGCCGTCAAAGCCTGCATCAAATTCAAGCTGCACAGAAGCATGGCCTTCTGAAGCCACGGCGGTCATTTCTTTCACGCCCTCAATGGTACGCAGCTCTTTTTCCATCGGGCGAATGAGTAGACGTTCTGCATCTGAGGACGAGATCCCTTCGTGCGACATTGATACATAAATGATAGGGATGGCAATATCAGGCTGAGATTCACGGGGAATGGAGTTATACGCCACTAGCCCGCTCAATAAAATGAAGGCAAGGAACACCATCACGGCTCGAGCGTGGTTCATCGCCCAATTAATAATTGTATTCATTGTGATTATTCCCCGCTTGCAGCTTCAAGCTCTGGGATCACCACTTGTCCCGCTTTAACAAAACCCTGACCAACCGTGATGAGACGAACGGATTCTGGTAATCCATTCACAAACGTACCTGAGTTTTGCGAACGAATGATTTCGACAGGCATATTGATCACCGTGTCATTATCATCCACCGCTTTAACTTGTAGCGTGCCTTCGGTTGAAAGATCCAACAGTGAGTTTGGCAATTGATGAGCAAGCTCAGGATCAACATCCAGCGTAATCGATGCACTTTGGCCAAATGCAGGCATATCTTTTAAGTTATTGATACGTGACTCAACTCGAAAGGTTCTCGTTTGTGGGTCGGCATCATTAGAAATAAAGCTCAACTCACCATTTAACACTCGACCACCAATCAATTCCGCTTTTATCGGCAAGCCTAAATGTAATTTATGAACCAAGGCTTGCGGGACATTGGCAGTGATGATCAAACTGGTGTTATCCACTAATGTTGCAATCGGATCGCCAGCGGATAGATAGTCGCCTTTATCGACTTGTATATCATTAAGCACACCATCAAAAGCAGCAGTAATTTTTGTTTGCTGAATATCAATATCGAGCTGCTTTACTCGTGCTTTGGCTTGCGCAAGTTCAGCTTGAGTTTGCTTATGTTGATTCGACGACACCATTTTTGATTTCATTAATCGCTGGCTGGCCTCAAGATCGGCCTCTCTTGCCAATAACTGAGCTTTGGCATAATCAAGATCGAGCAATTTGTGGTTCAACTCAATTTGTAAGAGTTGCTCGCCTTTTTTGAGTACATCGCCTTTTTTCGCTAACTTTTCTTCTACCAGCCCACTGGTTTCTGACTTAATTTGAATCCGGCGATACGCTTCAATTTGCCCTTGTAAATGGATGCTGTTCACTAATGGCGCTGCAATAAACTCTGCCACTTGAACCTTAAACAAATCAGGCTTTTTGGTGTTGGTTTTATCAGCTTTTGCCGATACCGATGACTGGCTACCAGCAATGTTGCCCGTGGCGAGCCAAACTAAGGCACCCACAGCGAGAATTGAAGCTATGATCAATGTGCTTTTTTTCGATTTAAACATCTGAGTCCCAGTTATAATTTATTAATTCCGTTATGTTAAAACTGTGCAATGATTATTTAGCTTGATAAGCCAACGCACCAGCAATCATGAATCGAGTGGTAATACGTATAAAATCTTCTTGTTTAAACTTATCAAAATCTTGCACGTGGCCATCCCAGATCATGGCCAGAATTCCATGGAAACAAGCGTGCATGGCTAACACTAATTCTTCTGCTGGCTGCTTAGGAATTTCCCCACGCTCCATCCCGACACTCAATAATTTATAAATCATGTCGTCATTTTCATTTTCAAATGCCGTAAATTTGATGGAAAGTGCTTCAGGCAACCTTTCAATAAAGTCTGAGTTTTTGCAGAAATGAGCGATTTTCGATGCCGCAGGTTCGTTAATTGAAACTAACAGGCACTGTTCAATCAAGTCATGTAAACAGCTGACCACGTCACGTTCAAAATCAATATCGCTAATGAGTGCGGTAAACTTCTGATAATGATTAAGGGTAATATGAGCATAAATCTCTTCCTTAGAAGAAAAGTGCTTGTATACCGTCCCCTTACCTATTTCTGCTTGTTTGGCAATTTGTTCAACGGTAACTGCTTGCCAATTTGCGCCATTGAGCAGATACAAGGCTGCATCAAGAATGTCATGCTCTCGTTGAGCAAATACTTTTTGTTTTCGTGTTAATTCAATTTCGGTCATTTTGTGACTCAAAGTCATTTTGTGACTACCAGTCACACAATTGAAGTACAGATCATATTTTAACGATAAAAAATACAAACCTGATGAGATAAAAAGTTGAGAAATTACCTTTTGCTCTATCCTAAAGTTTAAAAATCATGGCCTTGTTTGACTTATTTTTTATAAAACGAGTAATCTGTTCACAGTCTTGAACCGCTTCAACCTAAATAAATCGGTTGGGAGCGTTCAGCACTCACCTGATGAGTGAAGTTGTGCTATTAAATTTCGAGTTGAATTCCCATAGGTTAAGAACTAATTATGCGTTCAACCGATTTATTTAGGTTCAACCCGTAAGTAAGTTATTTTGCTAAAGAGATAATGATGACGACCACACAAAAACATGATGATCAAATCGCCTGCTTGGTCTTTGCAAAGATCTACCCAATGTACGTTGCGAAAATCGAAAAGAAAGAGCGAACGGTTACTGAACTCATTGAGGTTATTACTTGGCTTACAGGTTACAGTGAGGACCAGCTACAGCTCTTAATTGCAAATCAAATCACCATGAAAGAATTCTTTGCTGGCGCCACAATTAACCCTAATGCTCACCTCATTAAGGGAAAAATTTGTGGCTATCAAATTGAAGATATTCAAACGCCTACCACGCAACAAATTAGATACTTAGATAAGCTAGTCGATGAGCTTGCGAAAGGACGTAAAATGGAGAAAATTTTAAGGAAATCTTAGATTGAGCTTCATTTGCTTTATCGACGATATTAAACTTCTTTGAAGTATAGAAAGTCGTGGAGTTGCTCTCCACACCGCCTCAAGGAGAGTTCACCAGCAAACTCTCCTTAAGAATCCTCAATGCCGCCCAAACGAAGCTGAGCGTTTCAGATATTATTGAATAAATGCCTAACAGCTCTGATGGTACATCCATGTCCCCCAGAGCTTGGCTCGACGTCCATGTCTCGCCTACGTCATTTTATATTCAATAATATCTTCAACAGCTTCGATGGGGGAGTTGTCGCCTGAAAGGAGATTTGGAATATCTATAACTCATTTTTATGTCGGATAAACGACACCTGTTACCAGATGCCGTTCTCCTAAGAACCGTACGTGCAACTTTCACTGCATACGGCTCAAGCCTCCACAAAAGCTTTAATGTTACCCAGCAACTTCACAATGCAGGCATGACAGGTTCAAACCAAGAGTTTCTGCTTTGCTTATTAAGCTTACGCCTTTGTAAATAAGCCGTATGCTCAGGATCATAAGGTGTTGCAGCACCTCTGATTTTCACATGCCGTTCAATTGGTGTTTTGGCTATTTCTACAAGATTAAACGAACAGTCCATACCCGCTATTTTCTGACGCCCATGAAATCGCCAGTAGCCATTTCTATCCAGAAAATATTTTCTTGCCACCCACTGTTTCCCTTTTGTGATGTGTTTTCTAACAGCCCACCTCCATAATGCAAGAAATAGTTGATGTCCTACATAATCAAAGACTTTCTTCGCAACGCAATGATGGTAATAGTTCGCCCATCCTCTCAGCTTTGGATTCAACAACTTGATTAAATCATTGACTGAGGCAGTTGCATGCTTCCTAATAAGTTGCCGCAGGTTTCTCAAAAATAACAGTGTATTGCTCTTACTTGGTTTAATAAGCAGTTTGCCTTTGTACTTTCTGATATTAAATCCCAGAAAATCAAAACCATCATTAATGTGTGTCACATGCGTTTTCTCAACCGAAAGCGTTAAGCCTCTTTGTTGTAGGAATCGTGCAATTTGCGGTTTGACTTCATTTTCAAGCAC
>NZ_JAFEUN010000143.1 GCF_016900895.1 Parashewanella hymeniacidonis | reverse complement strand
GTTTTGTTCAGAATCGCCATTTTATTTTGATAGTTGTCGTGGTTGACTTATTATCTCAAAAATAAAGCTTTTCTCCTCAGATTTTTCTTCTTAATTTGTTACCCATGTTTGATGGGTTCCCATAGTTAATTAGTACGAATGGTATAACACATCTCTGTTGAATTAAAGCACAAAATAGACTGGACAGTCTAGTTTTGAGGCTCTAGACTACAAATCTAGACTAGACAGTCTAGTTTGATATGAAATACACCAATTTAAAGCTTAGGATAACTTCATGGACGACATTACCGCTTTCATAAGAAAATTTATTACTTGCTGCATTCTAGTGGTAATGATTTCTGCCTGCTCAAAGCCTAACGTTGACAATAAAACATCAAAAACTCCCACTGTTGAAGCGATAGAGATAAAAGTTCAGCCTAACTACTCTGTACAGAGAACATTCTTAGGTTCATCTGTGCCGCTCAATGATTCAAGGCTTGGGTTTGAATTAGCAGGTAAAGTTATTCAAATATATGCCGATTTAGGTGACAAAGTTTCAAAAGGACAAAAGTTAGCGACTCTAGACACTGCCCTACTACGAAATCAAAAATCTCAAGTTAGTGCTGCAATGAGCCGAGTTGAGCAGCAATTAAATTTAGCTATTCGTACTTTGAAGCGAAGCAAAACGATGAGTGAAGCCTCATTTGTTTCGGCTCAAAAAATTGATGAGCAACAAACTCAAGTTTCTCAACTTAAAGCTCAGTTGGACGAGTTATCTGCACAGCAACAGTCCATAGATATTAAAATTACAAAATCAAATGTCTTTGCCCCTTTCAGCGGCCAAATTACAAAAAGGTATCTCTCAATAGGCGATAACATTGCAGCTGGCAGCCCTGTTTTTCAGCTTAGCCAAGCTCAACAGCACCAGGCAATTATTGACGTTCCGTCTCAAAGTCTTTCAGTGTTTAACGTTGGTGAGTCATACCCTATAAAGATACAAGAAATTGAATATAGTGGAACCTTATTATCTGCTACCGAACCGCTCAACCAACAAACGCAAACGCATCAGCTTAGATTTCAACTGCCATCAAGCAGCAGTCATAAAACCAATTCAGTCGCCATTTTAACAGTAAGTCAATCAGTGACGTCGTCAGGCGCATGGGTACCAAATTCAGCATTGACCGATGGAATGAGAGGCCTATGGAATATTTTTGTTCTTCAGCCCGATGCGAGCGGACAACTACAAGTAACTAAGCGTAATGTAGAAGTGATCTATACGTCTGAAGACCGATCTTTTGTTACTGGTGCCTTTAAAAATAAAGAGCTACTGATGTCTAAAGGAACGCATAAAGTCGCTCCAGAGCAATACGTTACAGCCTCTCATATAGCGGAGGCAGAATGATTCGCTCGTTTATTGAAAATGCTCGTTTAAGTGCACTCGTCATCGCACTTATTTTAGTCGCTGGACTAGGAGCACTGAGTAATTTGCCACGCACGGAAGACCCAACCGTTACCAACCGATTTGCGAGCGTGGTAACACATTATCCGGGAGCGTCTGCTGAACGTATTGAAGCTTTAGTTTCTGATGTACTCGAAAATCAACTTAGAAGGCTTGAAGAATTAAAAAGAATCTCTTCGACATCACGCCCTGGCATTTCAGTTATACAGCTTGAACTCAAAGATAACGTCATGGAAACGGATCCAGTATGGTCCCGAGCAAGAGATTTAGTTGCTGATAGCACGCCATTACTTCCTCAAAATACCAGTCGCCCAACCCTGGATGATCAGATTGGTTTTGCGAGTACGGTTGTTTTAGGTGTTACTTGGAATAGCGACACTGAACCAAGAGTCGACTTCATGAATCGTTACGCTAAAGAGTTACAAAGTCGAATTAGGCTTATTACAGGCACTGACTTTGTAAAACTCTATGGTGAGCCTCAAGAAGAAGTATTAGTCACACTCGATAAAAATAATTTAGCAGCATTAAAAGTAACGCCTTCGAATATTGCCCAGCAAATTCTAGCCGCCGACAGTAAAGTCTCCGCAGGTGAAATCAATAACCAAACGCTTAAGGCAACCATAGAAGTAAGTGGTGAACTGGACTCTTTAAAACGCATCAAACAACTGCCTATAAACATTGATGCAGATAAACCTATTATCAAATTACAAGATATTGCCGACATAAAAAAACAAGTAAAAAAACCAGAGCAAAGTATTTCGCTGATTAATGGCCAGCAAGGCATTATGGTTGCAGTCACAATGTTAGATAATGTTCGCATCGATAAATGGCAGCAGAAAGTAAAAGCGACCGTTGACGTTCTAAGTAAAGAATTACCTTCGAATATCAAAATCGACTGGTTATTTGAGCAGCAAAGTTATACTGAAATCCGGTTAGGTGAACTGGCAATCAACCTACTACAAGGTTTTGTGCTGATTCTAATCGTACTCATGATCACACTCGGCAAGCGAAATGCAATGATAGTAGCCGCTGCACTTCCATTGACGGCTCTTTTTACTTTAGCTTGTATGAAGTTGGTCAATTTACCCATTCACCAAATGTCTGTAACAGGGTTAGTTGTTGCGCTCGGAATCATGGTCGATAACGCCATTGTGATCGTCGATGCAATCAGCCAGAAAAGACAACAAGGACAAGGTCGATTACAAGCGGTCACAGAGAGCCTTAAGCACCTTTGGTTACCATTAGCTGGCTCAACCATTACGACTATTCTAGCCTTTACCCCGATTGTCTTAATGCCAGGCCCTGCTGGTGAGTTTGTCGGTGGCATTGCAATATCCGTTATTTTCGCCTTAATCGGTTCGTACATTATTTCACACACATTGATTGCTGGATTCGCAGGTCGATTCAGTGGCGAAACCAATAAAAAATCATGGAGCAATCAAGGTATTTCAACACCTTGGCTGTCTGATAAGTTTACTCGACTACTTTCTTTAGTATTAAAGAAGCCACTCGCATCAACAATTATTATTGGTTCAATACCCGTTCTAGGCTTTATCGCAGCGACTAAACTGACCGAGCAATTCTTCCCGCCATCTGATAGAGATATGTTTCATATCGACGTCTTTTTATCTCCGCAATCTAGCCTAGATAACACGGTTGCTACAGTGAAATCGATGAACCGCTTTCTTGATAGCACTCATGGGGTGGAAAAAGTTGACTGGATGATTGGAAACAATACTCCCTCATTTTATTACAACATGACTCAACGTCAGCAAGGTGCAACAAACTATGCACAAGCAATGGTTAAAACATCTCACTTTGATATAGCGAACACACTGATCCCACAACTCCAACATCAGTTAGATCATAAATTTACAGAGGCTCAAATACTCGTCAGAAAACTGGAACAAGGCCCCCCTTTTAATGCTCCAGTTGAATTCAGAGTCTATGGTTCTGATTTAGAAAAACTCAGCCAGATTGGTGACAAAATCAGGCAAAGATTGAATCAATCTGACTTAGTTACCCATTCCAGAACGACTCTCTTTTCGGGAGCCCCGAAAGTCTGGGTAAATGCTAATGAAAATATCGTTAGTAAAATAGGACTTAATCTCACCGACATCGCCAGGCAAATTGAAATGTCTACGACGGGAATATTAAGTGGCAGCATACTTGAACAAACTGAATCATTGCCTGTGCGAGTCCGACTTACGGATGAATTCCATCAATCTCCCGATAAGCTCAATGATATCCAAATTATTGCATCTAATGGTGCTCGTATTCCTCTTTCGGCAATCAGTACTCAAGAATTCAAAGTGAGTCGAGGAGCCATAGCAAGACGAAACGGACAAAGAGTGAATACGATCGAAGCCTATGTACATTCTGGTGTCTTACCTGCGAAAGTCTTAGCTGAAGTCATGCAGGACATCAATTCAATATCATTGCCTGCTGGCTATAATATTGAGGTAGGTGGTGAAAGTGCAAAACGAAACGAAGCGGTGGGTAAATTGCTTTCGAGCGTTGCACTCGTCATGACATTATTGATTACAGTTGTTGTTTTATCTTTTAACTCATTTAGGTTAACGGCAATTATTTTATTAAGCGCAATTCAATCGGCAGGACTAGGGTTATTAGCCATTTATATTTTTGATTTTGCCTTTGGCTTTAATGTCATTATTGGATTATTAGGCTTAATGGGACTAGCCATTAATGCAGCTATTGTTATTATCGCCGAGCTCGAATCATCTAAGCTTCCAAGAGAAGGAGATGATAAAGCCATCATTAGAGACGTAAGCAGCTGTACTCGGCATATTAGCTCCACAACCATCACGACAATCGGTGGTTTTTTACCGTTAATTCTTGCAGGAGGAGGGTTCTGGCCCCCATTTGCAACAGCAATTGCAGGCGGGACTCTTTTAACAACATTGATCTCATTACTGTGGGTGCCAGCGGTTTATAAGCTGATAATGAGACCTAGAAAAGTCAGTTTACTTGATGAAGAGTGTAACCATAGTGCCGCCGAAGCTTAAATCGGCGGCCAACTCGCTTAATGATCAGGTGAGTTCCATCTCTTGGATGGTTTCATAAGCAATTTCTGGACTTGTGCATTTTGGCTTTTCATGTCTATCAGCCTTCAAATGACCTTTTCTATGTTTTAACGCAGCATCAAGACGCTTTCCGGCTTCTGTAATTGCTGGAAACATAACTTCGTTTGAACCTGAAGCTGAAATAGCAGCTCCTTCATAATTCGTTCTTATTTCTACTTCAAACTTATGATGTTTTTTAGCAATGGTAACGTCGAGTGAAATGAGTGATGGAAAATGATTGGCTATTTTGGCAAATTTTTCGTCTATGAATTGTCTTACGTTGTCAGTGACATCAACGTGATGACCAGATAAATTTATTTTCATATATTGTCCTTATGCTGTGACTCATTGATGTAGCCAAATGAGAAAGTTTGCACTTTCAATAAACGGCTTATGACGAATAAATTATTTATTAATGTCATAAAGCATTTTACGGCATGAACGGTTTTTATATCATTCCAAATTAATTTAAGAAGTGATCTTGATCACTAGTTAATCTTTCGCTCCCAAAAGTCTTCCAAAAAATACACTTAGCCCTATCGTTGTACGGATTTGTTCAGCCCATTTAACACCGAAGCCAAACCCTAAGACTGCACCTATATACCCATATATGGACTTGAAGATGCATGTTTCAGGACTTTTTTCAGCGCCAATTCTTTGAGGCGCATTAGCGAAGGAATATCGGGATTCTTTCGAGCTAATGTAACAAAGAAGAATTGGCGCTGAGAAGTCCACGCAGTGCGAGTTGCACAGCTTATTACTCTTCGTTGCCAGTGCTAACAATAGCTCACTATTGCCGCACACTGTCGCCTTGATTAACAAGTTGTGCATTCTCGCTGAAATCGAGCATCTTCAGGTATCATGGGTATATATATTGTTTCAACCAATAAACCATTACTATTACCGACCACTGCACCTATAATGCCGCCAAGTAACGTTGGAGATATGGCAACGCCACACCAAAGAAAAGTTAAAACAAAATATTCTATAATCTTCATAAATATCCTTATTTTTCCGTCCATAATGTTATACCGTTAAGTGAACCAATTTTGCAAGTAATAAGGTAACAACAATGAGCTTTCACACTTATATTCAATGGAACAAGCAAATAAAAGAAGACGGTGAGTTCAGTCGTGACCACACAATAACTTATGGAAGTGGTCAAAAAGTTAGTGCCTCTTCAGCACCGGAATATAAGGGAAGTGATTCTTTTGTTAACCCTGAAGAAAGCTTACTGGCAGCACTGTCCTCTTGCCATATGCTGACATTTCTAGCGATAGCTCATTTAAAACGCTTACCTGTTGAAAGCTATGAAGACAATGCGAGTGCAACATTAGGTAAACTAGATACGGGAAAACTGGCAGTAACTGAAATGACACTTTCTCCTAAAATCAAGTTTGTTGAGGGTGTTGAAATGGACGAAGAAACCATTAAAAAGATTCATGACAAAGCCCACATCAACTGTTTTATTGCAAACAGTATTAACACTAAAGTCACGATTAAACCTTAGGTTTAGATAAAGACTGCAACTTCTTTTATAAAAAAGGCCAAAGTATTACTTTGGCCTTTTTTATATCGAATTAATGAATACCCATTAATTACCTGAGGTTTACTTACGCAGAGCTCAGATTACTTAATCAAAATGTCATCAGCCTTTCCTGTTTTAGGCATCGGCTTAGCATTTAATTCCGTTCTTGGTTCTTTAGCCATTGCTTTCTTTAAGTAATCAATCGCTTTGTTTAACTGAGCATCGTCGCCTTTAAATGTTGCTAGTGGAAGGTTATCAACTTTGATGTCTGGCTCAACACCATGTCCTTCAACAATCCAGCGGCCATCCATTGCATATTGTGGGTACTCAGCAACTCGTGCCATACCATTATCAGAAAGACGGTTACGACCAGATAACCATACGCCAGCTCCCGCAGTTTGGTTACCAATCACTGGCGCTAGCTTTAATGCTTTAACACCTGACGTGAAAGTTTCACCATCAGAATAAGTCAGCTGATCAGCAAGCACCACCAGCTTCCCTCTAAAGGTTTGTTGCATATTAGTACTGGCATCACCATGTGTTGGCTTCCAAAATGCCCAGGCTTTACGAAGTAGCTTTTCTATCACCCAACTGTCAATGTTACCACCTCGATTACGGCGCACATCAATAATCAAACCGTCTTTGTCATAGTTCGCATAAAACTCTCTAGCAAAGTTTGCGATATCGTTACCGCCCATTGCATACAGATGTAAGTAGCCAACTTTATTATCAGTAGATTTCTCCACCTTAGCCTCGTTAGACTCGACCCAATCTTGATAGCGCATCTTCGCATTCACACCAGCACTCACTGGCTTAACAACTGTAAATAGTTCTTTTTTTCCCCGCTTCAACGTCAATAATACTTGTTTGCTCTTTTGGTTACGCAGTAATCGGTTTACATCTGAAACGTCATTTACTGGATGCTGATTAATTGCCGCTATGACATCACCCTCTTTTGCATTCACTCCTTGGCGTTTTAACGGTGAAGCCATATCAGGCAATTCTGGATCATTTTTATAAATATCGGCTATAACCACACCATTCTTAGTCTGCTGTAACCACGCACCAAGACTCGCTGCTTGCGACTTTTCAGAATTACGTTCGATGTCTCCACCACGAACTTGAGAATGTAAAGAATCAAGCTCCGCCATCATTTGTTTAAAGACATCATTTAATTCGCTTCGGTCTGTAACTCTATCGACCAATTTCTGATATTTATGTTTCGCTTTTTTCCAATCAACACCACGCATATTTTTATCGAAGAATTGATCACGGTGCATCAACCAGGCATCATTGAAGATCTGCTGCCATTCATCTTTAGGATCAATCTCAAATGTCCAACCTTTAACCTGAACCGTATTTTTACTCAGATCTTTAGGCATTTTGGCGACAGTATTCACAATCACCAGTGATTTATTTCCATTTTGCACGATTAACTTTTTACGATCTGAAGATATGTCATATCCTCTAATACCTTTCGCAACAGAATCAACTTTAGGTTTGGAGTCTCCAAACGCTACAAATTTAAGATCTTTACCTTGTTTATAATAAAGCCCCTTATCTGTGACGTTTAAATCGTTCAAGCCACCAGCTTTGACTGGCACTTGCCATAAGCGCTCTTCGAGACCGTTCCAGTCCACTTTTGTTGAAGTGCTTTCTGATTTTTTAGGCTCTAGAGTTAACTCTGTCTTTTCTGCAAATGGGAACTGTGCATTTTTATCTAAGGCGATCGCATATATTAATGTGCGGTCATTAAACTGAGCCCCTAAGTTTCTATCACCCCATGGTGAACCATTGGCTAATTGAAACGATCGACTTGATAGGAAATATAACCATTTGCCGTCGGAGCTGAAGCTGGGTGAAAATGACTCATACTTATCAGTGGTAACTGCGACCTCTTTATTTTCCACTAAAGAATATAAAACAACTTGTGGGCGAAGTTTTCCTATTGCGGCTTTAGTCACGGCAATAAACTGGTCGTCTGCTGACCAACGAACATCAGCATAAGGCCCAAGCCCTTGTCCATTGGTAATAACTTTTTTATTTTTACCTGTCTTTGTATCGAACAACCAAAGATTTCCGTAACTATTCAGCTGGGTAAACAAAGATATCAGGCAAGTGCCCGCTGAACAGCAGGTTCAACGAAGTTGAGGCTGTGATATTTTGCTTTCGACAACTCGAAACGTAACTGCGTATGGCACAGA
>NZ_JAFEUN010000142.1 GCF_016900895.1 Parashewanella hymeniacidonis | reverse complement strand
TTGCCAATCAAAGGCATTAGCTAAAATGATTAAAGGATGAGTTTGCAGAAGTTGGTCTGTGATATTAAACAGACTGGCATGAGGTAAATTTGAAGGGCTTTCGGAGAGCATTTTTAGCACCAAGAACGACCAGAAACCGTAGGTTCACTATATCATTTCTGGTCGAAATTGAATGTATCAAAGAGCTATATTGTATTATCGATCATAATGTTAGATTTTTTTCATAGCCGACTACTTAAATGGGGTGCGACGCAAAATAAATCATAATCTGCGGTGAGAGGAACACCACTTTCAAACTCGGCCAATACCATCATTTCATTAATTGAAGCATCTTCTTTAACCAGTACCCAATATCCATGCTTCAACCATGGGAGCTGTTTAAACAACACTTGGATTGACTTGAGATGTTTACGATACACCTTTGGGTAGTCTCCCGCAGGCATTAGCGTATTGGGATAAAGAATGAATTATTGATGAGGCGCACCGTTATTCGTCACCTGAAAAATGCCGTTATTTTGCGATATCAGATGCAGCATTTTGTTTTTTATTAATGACTTAAATCGATCTTCTGATATTAGAAGTGGAACTTGCTTAGCATAATTCCCAACAAGCGACTCTTTAACTTTGGCATTGAAGTTTGACACATCTTGTGGCTTTTTTTAGCCAGTTTACTGAATTATTGATCACAGCAAATAAAACCAGCTTGTGGTCCCCAATCTGAAGACTTACCTTTTACATGCAGATCTTTAGTGGCATACCCCTCGGCAATAAGATCAGTAGAAAGCTTATTTACAGGCCGAACCATTACAATACAGTTATTTTCAGATGCCGTTTGTAATAATGCTTGTTTATGGTTCGGGACGATTCCGGAGTGATCTAATGCAGCTTCCTCTCTATACATAATGCAATTCGGTAATTTTTAAAGTTTACAATGATCGTAAAAGTACCATCGAATTACCATTTTATTACAGAAAAACAATAGAGCATTTACACTCTTTCTAGTGTATCTAAAGGCCATCTTGGTTGACCTTTAACAGCAAGTTCTTCATTTTGCCCAGCTTTCAGACGCTGCATTCCTGCATAAGCGATCATTGCACCATTATCAGTACAGAATTCTGAACGAGGATAGAAAACTTCACCACCCAAGTTTTGCATCATTTCAGTTAAATCTGCACGTAAGCGAATGTTTGCACTAACACCACCCGCAATCACAAGACGTTTTCGATTTGTTTGTTTTAAAGCACGCTTACATTTGATCATTAACGTATCAACAACAGCTTCTTCAAAGGCTCTGGCAATGTTTGCTCGAGTTTGTTCATCATCAGGTTCAGCTGCGATAGTGTTTGCTGCAAAGGTTTTTAAACCTGAAAAACTAAAATTCAAGCCAGGTCTGTCCGTCATCGGGCGTGGAAATTTATATTGATCAGGTTCTCCCTTGGCAGCAAGTTTTGCCAAACGTGGGCCACCCGGATAGTCCAGCCCCATCAATTTGGCCGTTTTATCAAAAGCTTCACCAGCGGCATCGTCGACAGACTCACCCAAGACTTCATATTGACCAATGCCTTTAACATCCACCAACATGCTATGACCGCCAGAGACTAACAAAGCCACAAATGGAAATTCAGGTGGCGTTTCTTCGAGCATAGGTGCGAGTAAATGTCCTTCCATATGATGAACACCAACTGCAGGGATCCCAAGCGAAAATGCAAGTGAACGTCCAACACAAGCGCCAACCAGTACAGCACCTATCAGCCCTGGACCCTTGGTATAGGCAATACCATCCAAATCACCAAATTCAAGGTTAGCTTTCTTTAATGCTTCACGAATCAATGGAATAATTTTGCGAACGTGATCTCTTGAAGCAAGTTCAGGCACAACCCCACCATAGTCAGCGTGCAGCTTAACTTGGCTATATAAAGTATGAGACAACAAACCTTGTTTATCGTCATAAACGGCAATGCCCGTTTCATCACATGAGGTTTCAATACCTAAAATTTGCATTTTTTGATCATTCTTAACATTCTACAGGGCGTGCAATTCTACAGATTGTGTTATTATAAAACCAGCAGATCAGCTAAGATCGCAAAATGATCAAATGATCTGTCGGTTTACCTCTTTACAAACAAACTGTCCTGAGTGTAAAATTCCGAACCATTTTTTAATCAACCTCGATTGATTTCGGCTTTTAGCTGATACTTTCGACACAACTTACACCTAAGGGGTGATGGCGTATGCCAATCATTAAAGTACGTGAAAACGAACCATTCGACGTAGCTCTACGTCGTTTCAAGCGCTCTTGTGAAAAAGCTGGAATTCTAGCTGACGTACGTGCTCGTGAATTCTACGAGAAGCCAACTACTGCACGTAAACGCGCTAAAGCGGCTGCAGTAAAGCGTCTTGCTAAGAAGCTTTCTCGCGAAAACGCACGTCGCGTACGTTTATACTAATCCGTTATGAGCCTAATTGATCAGCTAAAAGACCAAATGAAAAAAGCCATGATTGCCAAAGAGAAGGCAAGATTGGGCACAATTCGTTTGGCATTATCAGCCATCAAACAGATTGAAGTGGATACCCGCGAATCTCTGAATGATGATCAGGTAATAGCGGTCTTAACCAAAATGGTTAAACAGCGTCGTGATTCAATAACTCAATATGAGTCAGCGAACCGACCTGAGCTTGCCGAAATTGAAGCAGCGGAAATTTCTGTTTTAGAAACTTTCTTGCCTCAACCACTTACTGCAGATGAAGTCGAAGCTATCGTAGTTGAAACTGTTGCAGAAGTTGGCGCAGCATCCATGGCGGATATGGGCAAAGTAATGGGTGCGTTAAAAGGTAAACTTCAAGGACGTGCAGACATGAGCGCCGTAGGCGGTCTAGTTCGTGCAAAATTGAAATAAAGCACTTTAACGTTACAACAAGCCGTGCCCTTTGCGCGGCTTGTTTGTTTTAAATTTGAGCTAAATAATGAATATTTTTAGAAAATTCTATTAGACTTATTTAGTTGTAATTTTTAAGATTATTACCTTCTTCCAGAATATCTGGTTTACACATTTTCTTTATCAAGTGGAACTATGGCAATACCTCGTGATTTCATCAATGAGCTCGTTGCTCGTACTGACATAGTTGAGTTAGTCGGCCGTAAGGTACAACTAAAAAAAGCAGGGAAAAATTATTCTGCTTGTTGCCCATTTCACAGCGAAAAAACGCCTTCTTTTACTGTCAGTCAAGACAAGCAGTTTTACCATTGTTTTGGTTGTGGTGCTCATGGTAACGCTATTGACTTTGTTATGGAGTATGACCGACTTGAGTTTGTCGATGCTATCGAGGACTTAGCTGGACAATTAGGATTACAAGTCCCACAAGAAAAAGGCATAGGTCAACGCAAAGATCCAAGTGTCAGTCGTGATTTGTATGAGTTAATGGACGAAGCGAGTCGCTTTTATCACAATCAACTCAAACAGAACCCCGATAAAGATAAAGTTCAAAAGTATCTGCAATATCGAGGCTTATCTTCAGAGGTTGTTGAACATTTCAATATTGGTTTTGCCCCTGATGGCTGGGATAACCTTTTAGGTCGATATCGCCAGAATCAAGATGCCCAAAACAAGCTCGTTACCACAGGTATGGTTATCGCAAACGATAATGGTAAACGTTATGACCGTTTTCGTGACCGATTGATGTTCCCGATTCGCGATCGTCGAGGCCGAGTTATTGGTTTTGGTGGCCGAGTTTTAGGTGATGGCACACCAAAATACTTGAATTCTCCAGAAACGCCCATATTTCATAAGGGTAATGAGCTATATGGCTTATATGAAGTTAAACAGCGTCACAGGAACCCTAAGACCATTCTGATTGTCGAAGGTTATATGGACGTTGTTGCACTCGCACAATTTGGTGTTGACTACGCCGTTGCTTCATTAGGAACCGCAACGACCGCAGAGCAATTACAGCTATTGCTTCGTAATGCAGAACAGATTGTCTGCTGTTATGATGGTGATCGAGCTGGACAAGAAGCGGCATGGCGCGCACTAGAAACAGCATTACCGTTATTAAAGCCGGGCGATCAAATTAAATTTATGTTCCTTGAGCAAGGCGAAGACCCTGACTCTATGGTGCGTAAAATTGGTAAAGATGCGTTTGAAGAATTGATTGCCAATGCGCAATCGCTCAATGACTTTATGTTCACCAATTTAAGCTCAGAAGCTAATGGTGATAAGAGTAAGTTTGCGAAAATTGCACTGGACTTAATTGGTAAAATTAAAGATCCAATTTTACAGAATCTACTGTTGGAAAACTTATCCCATAAAGTCGGGATGAACAGCAGCGAAGAACTTAAAAAGAAATTAGGTTTTAACGCACAAGCGGCTAAAGCAAACCCACTTGGTGCCAAAGGTATAAAAGGCCGTGGTACCCCACTACGTTTAGCAATTTCGCTTTTAGTGCAAAAACCAACTATAGGTACAAACCTACCTATGCAACCAGCCTTATCGCACCTATCAATGCCTGGGCTGGACTTGTTGATCCAGTTATTGGATTTAACACGTAATGAGGAATTAACCAGCGCTCAGTTAATCGAGCTTTATCGAGATAAACCAGAGTTCAATACTCTAAAGAAATTAGCGCAATGGGATCACCAAATTACGGACGAAAATCTTCAACATGAGTTTAAAAAGTCGCTCGTTTGGTTAAATAATCAATATTTGGAACAGCGCTATCAAGAACTCAGTTTGAAGTCTACACATACGAAAGAAGAGCGAGTTCAATTACAAAAATTGATCTCTATTATCAAAAGCCAGAAGTAAAGAAGGCGTTTCTTTTCTTTAATCTTTTTGATTTATACAAGGATGTATAAAAGAGTGCATATTCGTGACTCAGCAAGTTGCATCTTGCTATAGCACGAGTATAATTGACGCTTTGCGTAATTCTTGGTTACGCCCAGAATTTTAGCAGTTCGTCGTAAACTTTTACCCAAATTGGATGATATCTATGGATCATACTCCGCAGTCGCAACTTAAGCTGTTACTTGCCAAAGGTAAAGAACAAGGTTACCTGACTTATGCAGAAGTGAACGATCACTTACCTGCAGACATGGTCGATTCAGACCAGATCGAAGATATTATCCAGATGATAAATGACATGGGTATACGTGTGTTTGAAGAAGCACCGGATGCCGATGAAATCATGATGTCGGAAGACAGCACAGATGAAGATGCAGCAGAAGAAGCTGCAGCTGCGCTGGCAACAGTGGAAAGCGAAATTGGTCGCACCACTGACCCTGTTCGTATGTACATGCGTGAAATGGGTACAGTAGAGCTACTGACCCGCGAAGGCGAAATTGTAATCGCAAAACGCATCGAAGAAGGGATTAAAACAGTTCAAGGCTCTGTTGCTGAATACCCACAAGCTATCTCAATGATGCTTGAGCAATTCGACAGATACGAAGCCGAAGAAATTCGTTTATCCGATATTATCTCTGGATTTGTAAACCCTGATGAAGACGATGTCGCACCAACTGCAACCCATGTAGGTTCAGAACTTCCTCAAGAAGAACTTGATAGCGACGATGACGAAGATGATGAAGAAGAGGAAGAAGGCAACAAAGGGCCTGATCCTGAAGAAGCGAAAGAACGTTTCACTCAACTTCGTAATCTCTATGAAATAGCACAAAACACCATTGCTGAGAAAGGTCGAGATAACCACCACTCTGTAAAAGCATTATTTGAACTTGGAGAAGACTTCAAAGAATTTAAATTAATGCCTAAGCAGTTCGACATACTGGTTAGAAGCATGCGCAGCATGATGGACAGAGTTCGTGTTCAAGAACGCTTGATCATGAAGTTCACTGTTGAACACGCAAAAATGCCGAAGAAAAACTTTATCAAGTTATTTGGTGGAAACGAGGCGAGCTCTGAGTGGTTTGCAACTGAATTAGATGCAGGTAAAGCATACTCAGAAGCATTAGGTCGTGTTAAAGATGACGTTCTACGTTGCATCAGCAAACTACAAGCTGTTGAGCATGAAACAGGTCTTAGCATTTCGGCAATTAAAGACATCAACCGTCGTATGTCGATTGGTGAAGCAAAAGCTCGCCGTGCTAAGAAAGAAATGGTTGAAGCGAACTTACGTTTAGTAATTTCGATTGCTAAGAAGTACACCAACCGTGGCTTACAATTCTTGGATTTAATTCAAGAAGGTAACATCGGCTTGATGAAGGCCGTTGATAAGTTCGAATACCGTCGTGGTTATAAGTTCTCAACTTATGCTACTTGGTGGATTCGACAGGCGATTACTCGTTCGATTGCTGACCAGGCACGTACCATCCGTATTCCGGTTCACATGATTGAAACCATCAATAAGTTGAACCGTATTTCACGTCAGATGTTACAAGAAATGGGTCGTGAGCCATCTCCTGAAGAACTTGCTGAACGTATGCAAATGCCTGAGGATAAAATCCGTAAGGTACTTAAGATTGCTAAAGAGCCTATCTCCATGGAAACCCCTATCGGTGATGATGAAGATTCGCATTTAGGTGATTTTATCGAGGATACTACCCTCGAATTACCACTTGATAGCGCAACAGGCGAAAGTCTTAAGAATGCAACGCATGAAGTGTTAGCAGGCTTAACAGCAAGAGAAGCAAAAGTACTTCGTATGCGTTTTGGTATTGATATGAATACTGACCACACGCTTGAAGAAGTCGGTAAGCAGTTTGACGTTACCCGTGAACGTATTCGTCAGATTGAGGCAAAAGCATTACGTAAGCTTCGTCACCCTTCTCGTTCAGAGATTTTGAAGTCTTTCTTAGATGAATAGTTAAATGTTTTATCTTTGCTTAAAGGGCTGATTTATATCAGCCCTTTTTATTGCTTCAATATTAACAATTAATCTAAATTTACATTGTCATTTGCATATTGATAATCAAATTCAACTTGGCAACTATTCATAGTGCACTGTCCACTCTGAAGGTGACAGCAATTCTCGGTAAAAAATTAAATCTTTATAATTCAATGTGTAAAAGAAGTATTGAAATTTTATTTTCGCACAAACTTAAAGCTGAAACCAAGAAAACGGCGATAGATCACAGCAACTATGGCAAATAGATCACAAGCTTTCTAAAGCTTCTGTATTACCATGTAGGACATTATTTTTAATCAAAAAGTATGTCGTTTGAATTCAAGAGTAAAAGAAAAAAAGCACCTGAGCTTTAACGCACTCAGAAAGAGCTTATCTCAGCATATTAATACCAGCACAGACTCTAGAAAGAGTTCAGCATCTCAATACACCCAGCACGATGATGTAATGAGTGGCTTTGCTTGTATGTATTTTCAAGACCCTTCATTAGTCCAGTTTCAACAACGTTTGGAAACCAGCCGGGGGCGTAGCAATCTACAGACTCTTTTTAATGTACATCAAACCCCGAAAGAGAGTCAGATGCGTGAAGTATTGGATAGCTATTCTAGCGAGTCTTTTGCGCCAGTATTTAAAGACTTTCATGAACGATTAAGACGACACCATCATCTCAAAGAATATGAGATTTTGCCCAATACACTCATGTGTGTAATTGATGGCACCCAGCATTACAGCTCCAAGTCGATTTCTTGTAAATGCTGCCTGCATAAAACGCATAAGAATGGAGATAAGACCTATTATCACTCGGTATTACAAGGTGCAATTATGCACCCCGACAAGCGCCAAGTTTTACCAGTGATGCCAGAAGCCATAAAAAATGGGGATGGCAAAGAAAAGCAAGACTGTGAAATTAACGCTGCAAAACGTTTCGTTAATCGCCTTTACAAAGCCCATCCGAGACAAAAGTTCATCTTAGGCGGTGATAGTCTCATGTCACGTCAACCGCTTATCGAAGACGTGCTCAATAAAAACATGCACTACCTGTTTGTGGCTAAGCCTACTGACCATGTTTTTATGTACGAGTGGCTGGACGCTTTTCCAGAGCTACCGACCACAGAGTATGTGGATGAAAAAGAAAAGACGCATCGATTTTACTGGCAAAACGACGTACCGCTTAACGGTGGAGCAGACGCAATTAAGGTGAATTATCTTGAGTATCAACAGATAGATGAATCAGGAAAAGTGACCTTTAAAAACAGCTGAGTCACAGACATAGAAATCACCGATAAGAATATAATTAAACTCGCAAAAGCGGGACGTTGTCGATGGAAAATTGAAAATGAGTGCTTTAATACCTTGAAGAATCAAGGCTATAACATCAACCATAATTATGGTCACGGCAAAGAAAACCTGAGTTTTA
>NZ_JAFEUN010000141.1 GCF_016900895.1 Parashewanella hymeniacidonis | reverse complement strand
GTATGTTGTTAGCGGGAATCCAGTGACTTATTGCCTAAAAAAGAAAAAGTCGCTGGATTCCTGCCTTCGCAGGAATGACGGCAGAGCTATTTTTCATAAGTTATAAAATCACACATCGGGTATTCTTTAAAGATGTGATGGATCATGAAGATGAATACCTAAGCAAATGCATTGAAGGTGTGGTGCTCGCCTATTTCATTCAAGGGGAAGTGTGTACTTGCCCGTCACGTTTATTTGTTCACGAAGACATTTACCCGCAGTTCATTGAAAAAGTCATTGACCGTTCTAAAGCGATCGTACGTGGTAACCTGCTTAACACCGAAACCATGGTTGTTGCACAAGCACCACATGCGCAATTTGATAAAATCATAGGCTACATTGCTATTGGGCAACAAGAAGGCGCAAAAGTGTAACTCGGCGGCGAAGTTGAAACCGTCGATACCGAGCATCAAAATGGTTTCTACATTCAGCCCACGCGGCATTTGGAGGTTATAAAAAATCAGGTGTCTGCCGCGAAACCCATAAAATGGCTCTAGAACATTATCTGCAAACTAAGAACTTATTGGTGAGCTATGATGTTAACCCGTTAGGATTCTTTTAGAGTTTCTAATCACGGCCTTTATTTTACTAAGGAATAAAGGCCGATATAGAAAAGGTTTCAATGTAGAAGCCCTGACATGAGAAGTAATAGATACTCAAGGCTAACAGCAGCAAGCTTCGCACTATTAACCAAAACTATTTGGTCAATTAACCCACTAGTGGCCCCGCATAGGTGTAACTGATACTGGTGTCATTTTCCACTTTACGTTTTGGTTTTTTGGTTTTTTGGTTTTTTGGTTTTTTGGTTTTTTGGTTTTTTGGTAAAATGATTTTTTCGATTGAGATAAATGGCAAGAATTGCGCTGAGAAAAGGAACGAACCAAATAAACAGTAATTGATACACTCGCCGCATTTTGTTTTCGAAATAGGTACGAAATTCCACCACCGTAGCAATGAGGTTGAACAGACTAATAATGCCTAAAATCATGTATAAATAGAGGTAAACTTCAATCATAAACGAGCCTCGTTAAGATGAGTTGTGCCAATAAACAGAGCAATTATATTTGTATTTTTGAGTATCCTTATTGAGTGATTTTTTGTACTTCTATTTCAACTGAATAAATTATTGAAAACCGAAACACATTTCATAACGTATAGCCTAGATATCAAACTAAAGGTGAATCAAAATGTTTTCAATATTTAAGCGAGATCCAATTAAAAAGTTAGACAAACTGTACGAAAGTAAACTTGAAGAAGCCATGCATGCTCAGCGTAAAGGCGATATAAAATCCTACGCAATGATCACGGCTGAAGCTGAAAAAATAAAAGTACAAATTTTAGAACTAGAAGCCTCTGCAAAAGCATAAAGCAAACAACTCATTAGTGCTAGGTTGAAACTTTGGTGCGCAGCGACAAAAAGCCAACAGTATTTGTCCGGTTGAACTGTTTATACTTCGTCGATATTATTTTTGACTTCTCGTGGCTGACTGTATTTGAAAAAAGATTCATAACAATAACACCACTAATGATAAGGGAGATCCTCTAATATCGCAGCTTAATCCAATTTTTGGCCGTATAAATAGATTCAACAACAGCAATAAGTACAACACCGAGTCCCGACCAGATCGCATACGCAATGCCAATTGGAAGTGTCTTAAGTACAAGTGACAAACAGTAGAAAGCCACAGCATAGCCCACGGAAACTATTCCACTTGGTATGATTTCTTTGAATCCATTTGCAGTGACGTGGTCTAATGGATATGACCACGTCAGAATCATATGGGTTTAAATTGCGAAACATTGTGGCGTTATATAGATCTAGAGACTGTACATTACCGAATGAACACAGTTCTTTGCCCTATGTGACAGTTAACTTACCGATTAACAGAAAACTTAGAAATGCTTTAATGAATTGTGAAGGTGTCTTATCGAACTTATATAACACGATTCAAGACCACTACTTAACTTCGATTGAAACAAAGTCTCTTACCCGTCCAAACAATAGTCAATATAACTAGCGATGGAACGACTCTATAGCTGCTTTCTTCATTTTCCCTATTTCAAAATACGATTAATTTTCAATCAGCTTCACCAACAAGAATCACTCTTATTTTTGTTATCTTTGAAACATAACATATGCGTATTGGCTATAAGAAAATCGTCTTGCAGAGTACTCTCTATCGCCCTCTAATGAAGGTATCGTTTTCTATTACTTTGTCTTTTAAGGTTGTTGTTATGAAAACAAACAAGGCAATCCTGTCTGCACTCAATAAAGTACTTACGTTCGAGCTCACTTCTATCAATCAATATTTCTTGCATGCGAGAATGTTCAAAAACTGGGGATTTGAACAACTCAATGAAAAAGCATACAAAAAATCTATTGAGGATATGAAGCAAGCAGACAAACTTATCGAGCGTATTCTGTTTTTAGAAGGCTTACCCAACCTCCAGCACTTGGAGAGACTTAGGATTGGTGAGCACACAGAAGAAATGTTGGCATGTGATATTTCACTTCAAATGGATCAATTAACACTGCTTCGTGAGTCTATCGAGCTTTTTGAAAACGAAAATGATTATGTAAGCCGTGATTTACTTGAAGAGATTTTACAATACGAAGAAGACCATGTTGATTGGATTGAAACTCAGCAAATACTCATCAGTAACGTCGGCATTCAGAACTATCTACAATCTAATCTTGAAGAAGAGTAAGGGGATACTATGAAAGGCAATGACAAGGTCATCGACCTATTGAATAAGCAATTAACCCTTGAACTCACATCGATGGATCAATATCTCGCTCATTCAAAAATTTATGAAGACTGGGGGATAAATAAGCTGCATCAAAAGCTCACTCACGAATATGAAGAAGAGTTGGCTCACTCAAACCTTCTGATAGAACGAATTTTATTTCTAGAGGGCAGCCCTGACACAGCTTCGAGAGAGAAAATACACATTGGCAACAACGTCAGCCAGATGTTAAGCAACGATCTTGAAGCTGAACGAACCGTTGCAAAAAGTTTGAAAAACCTTATTGCCGTTTGCGAACAAGAACGTGACTATGAAACTCGTTTAATTTTACAAAAACTGTTAGATGATACTGAAATGGATCACATTTTTTGGCTTGAACAGCATTTGGGGTTAATTGAAAAGCTTGGATTACAAAACTATGTTCAGTCACAAATGGACGCAAACGTTTAATGCTCATTAGTCTGCACATTTTTTATGTGCAGACTTTTCTTGACCAAAAGTTAGCTTACTTCTTCAGCCTCTTCTAATTTACCAGCTGCAGCCGCTTTCTTTTGCTTAATATCAAAACCATCAAGTAACAGTAATAAGTCAGCAATATTAGCTTTAAAATCTGAATTAGCTTTAGTGGTTTTGCCTGTTCGGCGTTGTTCAATTGATTCTCTCAATGTCACTGTATCCAAGAGCTTTGAAAGCTCTGCTTCATTGAGTTCAGTGATCGAAAGCGGTTTTGATTTGGTCGTTTCATTGTACGTTTCTAAATGTTGTTGAAAACTTTCTTTTGCAGCGCTTAATCTATCCATGATTGAACTCCATTTTGATATTTATCCTATCAAAAATAGTACAGCCTGATTCACTATTCAATTTAAAACAGCATTTTCTCAGTAAACACAGTTTTTCCAATCAGTTAGATAAGGCACACAATGCTTCATCAGGAAAAAATCAGCTATTTATCTGGAATAAATCAAGTATTACCAACCTATCTATTTCATGGTGTTGTTTTAATTTGAAAATGGAAAAATTATGCGTACATCTATCAAACTGGTTTTAACTTTCTTACTTTCCACCATTTTTTTAAAGAATGGATTTTCTGCCTCAAATGAACACAACCATGAGTTCAAATTTCCTAAATCGAACATTACAGAAACAGTAAAAGTTTTCTTACCAGAAGCCTATAATGAGTCGAAAAGCACTTACCCTGTTCTCTATACTACCGCAGGTACTCGACGATTAAATATGATGGCACCAATGTTAGATTGGCTCACCCATGTTGATTGGAGCCCTATTCCACAATTGATTATTGTAACCGTCCCGACCATTAATGAAGGCATCGAGATGTTTAAAGATGACGGTGCTTCTGGCAAGTTTGATAAAGCGACCACCCAATGGCTTGGAGAAACACTTATACCGTTCATCAATGACAAGTATCGAACTCAGCCATTTCGAATTCTTGAAGGCTTTTCATCATATGGTAACTTTCCACTCTATGTTTACCAACATCAACCTGAATTGTTTCAAAGCTACATCAGTCTAAGTCCGGCTCTCGTATTGAATAAGAATAAACTTGTAGCGAGTTTTAAAACTACAAAAAATGAATCAAACTATAAACACAAATCTTTGTATGTATCTTTAGGAAGTTTCGAAGAAAACGCCCCCTTATTCCAAAACCTTAAATCTCACTTACAGACAAGGCAGCAAGAAAGATCACTCACATTCATCGATAATCATGATGAGTTTTATTTGCAGCCACCGGTAACGTCACTTACGCAAGCGTTAACGGCACTATTCTCAGATAGAACACCATCTCAGAGTCAATTGGCTGATTTATACAAACAACACGGGGTTAATGCAATTGACGACTACTTTCAAAGCCTATCTAAAAAATACGGAGCTAGAGTTTCAAGTGCGGCAGCAATCGAGACTCTGGCAGCACACTTTACTGATCAAAAAAATAAGCACTCAATCCAACTTCTTAAACTGCTTATAGAAAGAAAGCCTGACAATATTTATTATAAAGTGCGCTTAGCAGACGCCTTTCAATCTTTTTCTATGCAGCCTGAAGCAAAGGCAATGTTAAAAACAGCCATCAAGCAAGCTAAGTCACAAAAAAATGAAGAAGCTATTGCTTATTTAAACTCAAAACTCAGTGGTTTTGAGCAGCAATAGTTTATCCGTGCTACTGTGAAAACCATTCGCCATTTTTGACTTTGTTTGCGGTACGTAGTCCGTTAAAAATGGCGTTTCTTCAGTATATTTGTCGTAGATTTCAGGCTGTTGGTTTGGCTTAAATCGCCAGATATTGCACTGTTTATCTTGCACATAAAACCTGTCATCAATCGCAAGCATTTCACTTTGTAACCGGAATTGCTCATAAGGTTGAAAAGACTGAATGTGGCCGGAATTTAAATCTAAACTGAACACCTTGCCAGCTCGATCATTAAACAACAGCATATCGTTTATTTTCTGCGCCCACTCAATATCACCTTCATGCACAACCTCATCACTGAGTTGATTTATGCTCACTTCGCTCACTTGGTAGTTATCTTCTTTACCACTATTCAAAATCAACATTTGGTTTGAAGACGTAAACTGCAACAGGCGTTTAACATCGAACGAAAGCTCAAGCTTTTCTGGAGGAGAGATGAGATTGGTTTTCCATATATGGTTATCAGACAAAAAGAACAAGGTATCGCCTGATAAGCTCCAAATATAATCGTCAATTACCCTTGGATGGTTAGTAAGCCGATATTCATTGTCTCCCCTTCGCAACCAAATTTGTGATGAGCCTGATTTGTTACTTAAGAAACTCATGAATTCTGTATTAGGCTTTAAGTGTGCGTGATGATTATAGGATGATTGAGTACCCACCTTCTCAGTTTTAGCAGCTTGCTCCCACACAACTTGCTGCATTGGTGAACTAATCAACAATACAACAGAGTCATCAGTGAGTGACAAAACTTGTCTTATGGAACCTGTATCAAGGTGCTGATGCTCAATAACTTCGCCCTCATTGAACAAATAAATTGAGTTACGACTCGCTGCGATTAGCTGATGAGTTGGTGTAAAAGACACTGAGTTAATAATATGAGGAGCTGTATAATTGCTTTTCCGTAATAACTGATGATTGTCTTTGAACGTTAATTCTACTATTTTATTTTCAGGCTCCGACACATAAGCAAGTGTTTTTTTAGTCTTACCAAAAGCCCAATTAGAGACATTATCTGTGACTACGGCTTTCATTTGCTGTGTTTTACTATTCCACAGTAATAATGATGATTGTCTAAGTTTATCTTGCTGTTCGAAGATTATGTGCTCATCATCGAACACAACCGCTGAATGATTAAAAAACTGTGTGCACCCCATAAGTACTGACTCGAATTTATTTATTAAATCGAACTCAATAATTTCACTGCATTTACCAGCTCTGAAATGCTTAACCTTTGATAGCAACACCGTAGTGGGAGAAGAGAATGAAACCTTTCCCAATATTTCACCATCAAAAAGATAATTCGTCACACTCTCATTGAATCTGTTTTTGATAATAAGTTGCCAACGACCATCTTTTACCTTTTTTGTATAAGCCAATTTACTGAGATCATCAGAAGCTGTAACCGATGAGATTTTTGACATCTGAATATCAATGGGCTCAATCGAAGAGAAGTATTGTTTGGAATAACTTATTGGAGAATGAGTGCCATCCAACCAATAAAAAATAGTTGTAGGGACTAAAAAAACAAACAGCAATGCTAGGTAAATAAACGGTCGGATTTCTTTGCTTTTTTTGTTATTAGCTGCTTCATTCTTATCAGCTATTGTTAGCTGAAGAGGTTCAGGAGCATTTAAACAAACAGGGTTAATGCTGTACCCCAATTTAGGGTGGGTTTTAATAACAAGTTGTTTCTTGGCCGAATCGTCGAATAACTTTCGAAGTTGAGCAATGCACCTTTGAACCGTATTGTTTGCAACAAGAGTTCCTTGCCAAACTTGGTCCAATAACTCTTGTTGACTAACTATTTCACCTTGGGCGTTCACCAACACTTTCAAAACGGCACACAGTTTGGGCTCGACAGCTTCTACTTTGCCCTGATGATGTATTTCGTGCCTTACCCAATCAACTTTTTTATCTGCAATCCAGCTACTTTGCATTATTTATTATCATTATTTCCCTAATGCATTTAATTAGATAGCGATTTGAAGTTAAAAACAAGATCAAAAAAGCCCTTTTCAGGGCTTTATAGTGAATCAACAGCTTGAACTACTATGTTTGTGACCAAACAGCGAATTCATTTCCACTTGGCTCTGTAAAATGAAAGCGACAGCCACCCGGGAATTCAAAAACAGGACGAATAATTTCACCACCGTTTGCAGTAACTTTATCTTGTGTCGCCTGAATATCATCGCTATAAAACACTAATAACGCACCACCAGCCTCGGTAGTGTTAGCATGATCTGCTTGATAAAACCCACCATCTATTCCTTGATTTGAAAATGCAGAGTACTCATCACCGTAATCAACAAACTCCCAATCAAAAACTGAATGAAAAAAAGATTTTGTTGCTGATAAATTTTGTGACGGTAACTCAACGTAGTTTAATTTCTCATGTTGGCTCATGCCTAATTCCTTTTAGTATTATACCCATGATACTTGAAGATGCATGTTTCAGGACTTTTTCAGCGCCAATTCTTTGAGGCGCATTAGCGAAGGAATATCGGGATTCTTTCGAGCTAATGTAACAAAGAAGAATTGGCGCTGAGAAGTCCACGCAGTGCGAGTTGCACAGCTTGTTACTCTTCGTTGCCAGTGCTAACAATTGCTCACTATTGCCGCACTGTCGCCTTGATTAACAAGTTGTGCATTCTCGCTGAAATCGAGCATCTTCAGGTATCATGGGTATAAACCCCTGAATATTCAAAATCATAATAATGTTGGCCATTTTCGATACGAATCTTCATTTTTCCCGTTAATCCAGTCAAATCACTGGTTCCTGAATTTGGCACTACTTCAAGTATAAGCTTATCTTGACCGCTTTCCATAACACCAAAGTGTTGCAAAATAAAATGCCCAGATTTTCCTGATAAACTACCGGACACTTGTTCAATTGCTACGTAACCTGCAGATCCTTTAACAGAGCTCATAACAGACAACATTTCACCTTTGCTCTCAGCAGAGAGCTCACCATGAAAGCGCTTGTTGATCGACATACGGCCTAGATTATTTCCCTCGACACCTTTCGTGTAAGTATCCATCGGCTCAAGTGATACATCAAATGTCCCAGTTATTTTCATTACGGTTCCTTTCTATTGAGAAAAAATGTGAAATTTATTACAGATCAATAATACTGTGCATAAAAAAGGGCTATCCACTTAGCTGCACCTATGTCAATATATAGGAATGGCAAAGCCTTCACAATTGTTGCAAGCAGGTATTGATTACCCGAGGGATTGGGAAGAATTTGTAACATGGTTTTATGATGAATCAGTCTGTTTAAGCTTCCTAATCAATCTCAGATGGCCTTCAG
>NZ_JAFEUN010000140.1 GCF_016900895.1 Parashewanella hymeniacidonis | reverse complement strand
ACAATCTTTTTGAGTAATATCATGACCATTCTTTTTAATGGTTTTAGAGTCACAGTGTGGACAAGTAACGCCTTCTTTCCACCTCAATTGACGAACCCTTTCGTAGCATTTCTTGTTGCTAATTAGGTTAACTATACTGAGAATTTCCATTTTGAAAAGTATCTCAAAGGCAAACACTCAAGCAAGTTTATCAGAGCAGTTTGAATTACGATATGAGCCTTTTTAAATATGTTGTGTTAGTTGGTTTTCCATTGGAATATGAATAGAGCTCAAGCATTGAGCTCTATTCATTTAGGTAAATAATGGTTATTTGCAATACATGCTGGCATCCACACCTGAAATATTACCCAGACGCGCTATTGCAGCAGTTACTTTCATAGGCAAATCGCCAGCTCTTAGGTTGGCTAATTCGTTGAAAGTGTATTTCCCTCCTCAAAACCTTGACGGTGACACACAAGAGCTAACCATTGCTCAGCTGAATGACTAAACAAAGATCAACAGCCCCTAGTTTTTGAGAAGATTGCAGTGACATCAAATAATTTTGATTTAATATCGAGTTGTGCATTAAAAAATGATTAATAGTTACTTGGTAAACAAAGTGAAAAGTTCCAATAGGTAATTTTCGAGTCAATTCGCTGTCAAAGACATTAAAAAGTCAGCTTATTGACTGAAAAGTAGCCGACGAAACATCGCTTTATAAAAATTAACACTCGAACTATTGTAACTTTTACATTGGTTCGCTATTATTCAGCCCGCTTTAAAGGAGACAGCAATGGCACTCAGACGACCTATGATTGCTGGCAACTGGAAAATGAATGGATCTTCAGCTTTGGCTGTAGAGTTATTTAAGAAATTTGCCGCAAAGCTACAAAATGATTCCGCAGAAGTGGTTCTTTGTCCGCCAACAATTTATCTTGAAAATGTTAGGCAACAGCTTGAAGCAAATAAAAATGCATTGAATGGTTCATTAGTTCGTATGGGCGCTCAAAACGTCAGTCAGCACGACTTTGGTGCATACACTGGTGAAGTTTCAGCTAAAATGCTGAAAGATGCTGGTTGTAATTATGTTATCATCGGTCACTCTGAACGACGCCGTATGTACGGTGAAACAAGTGATATTGTTGCTGAGAAATTTGCTGCCGCACAGCAGAGTGGTTTAACACCAATTCTATGCGTAGGTGAATCAGGACCAGCTCGTGAAGCTCGTCGAACCTTTGAAGTGATTGCTGAAGAATTAGATGTAGTTATCGAAAAAAATGGTACTATGGCTTTCGATAATGCAATTATTGCCTACGAACCTTTATGGGCAGTAGGTACTGGTAAAAGTGCTACGCCAGAGCAAGCTCAAGAAGTGCATGCTTTTATTCGTAAGCGTTTATCAGAAGTTTCACCATTTATCGGTGAAAACGTAAGAATTTTATATGGTGGTAGTGTTACCCCTAGTAATGCCGCAGATTTGTTCGCTCAGCCAGATGTCGATGGTGGGTTGATTGGCGGGGCAAGCTTGAACTCTACCGAATTTTTGAGTTTATGTAGCATAGCGATGAGTGCGTAATGTACGAAGTATTAATAGTAATTTATTTGTTAGTTGCCATTGGCTTGATTGGTCTAATCTTAATCCAACAAGGTAAAGGTGCTGACATGGGAGCATCTTTCGGTGCAGGCGCATCGGGAACTCTATTTGGCTCAAGTGGTGCAGGTAATGCATTAACAAGAGCGACAGCAATTTTAGCGATTCTTTTCTTCATCGTAAGTTTGATGATCGGTCGCATGAGTGCTAACCACGCTTCAGATGATAAAGCATGGGAAAATTTAGGCACTCCAGCTGCTACTGAGCAGCAACCAGCCGATGCAGCAAAAACTGCACCAGCGAAAAAAGAATCTACAGAAGATAAAATTCCTGATTAATTAGGATTTATCGAAAAGCTTTAATGCCGAGGTGGTGGAATTGGTAGACACGCCATCTTGAGGGGGTGGTGGCCTATGGCCGTGCGGGTTCAAGTCCCGCTCTCGGCACCAAAGTTTAACTGAGTTTTCTACGAAATAAGTAGGCTTAGTTATTGCAAGTAAAGGTGATAATCAATATACTTGCAGCAGTTGACGCGGGGTGGAGCAGTTTGGTAGCTCGTCGGGCTCATAACCCGAAGGTCGTCGGTTCAAATCCGGCCCCCGCAACCAGCTCCCTACAATGACAGTTAATTTAACGAGAGCGTTAAGTCATTGTAGTTACAGGTTCTTATAATGATAACCTCGTGGAATACGGGGTTTTTTGTTATTTGGGGGGATGCTCCTAAACCTGAAAATTATCACATGAAGTGATGTTGTAATGGGGCTATATGCCCTTTTTTGTTTTTTATGGGGGTGTCGTTTTGGCAAGATTAGAATCCAAACTGACAGACATGCTTACTGCACCAGTTGAAGCGTTAGGCTATAAACTGTGGGGTATTGATTATGTTCAAGCAGGTAAACATTCTACGGTTAGGGTATACATTGACAGTGATAACGGCATTTCAATTGATGATTGTGCAGAAGCCAGTCGTCAAATCAGTGCGGTAATGGATGTAGAAGATCCTATCGTAAACGAATATACCTTAGAGGTATCTTCACCGGGCGTTGACAGACCATTATTTACTGTCGAACAGTACGGGATGTACATCGGTGAAGAAGTAAAAATTTTATTGAATATGCCAGTTAATGGCAGTCGTAAATTAAAAGGCGCCGTAACTAAAGTAGAAGGACAAATGCTTTCACTTCAGGTTGATGGCAATGACACGCTAGTTGCTTTGGATAATATCCGTAAAGGCAATCTAATAGCGAAGTTTTGATAGTTTCAAGGTGAACGAGGCAAGACGATGAATAAAGAGATCCTGCTAGTTGCGGAAGCGGTATCGAATGAGAAAGCGGTACCACGCGAAAAGATTTTTGAAGCGCTGGAGATTGCGCTTGCGACAGCAACAAAGAAAAAATACGAAGGCGACATCGAAGTACGTGTTGAGATTGATCGTAAAACCGGTCATTACGATACTTTTCGTCGTTGGTTAATTGTAAACCCTGAAGCGGGTGAACTATTAGAAAACCCATACGCTGAGATCACTCTAGAAGCTGCGCAGTTTGAAGAGCCGGAATTGAATGAAGGTGATTACGTAGAAGAGCAAATTGACTCAGTTCAATTTGACCGTATTACGACACAAACGGCTAAGCAAGTTATTGTACAAAAAGTTCGTGAAGCAGAGCGTGCACAAGTGGTTGAACAATTCGCAAGCAAAGAAGGCGAGTTAATTACTGGTGTCGTTAAGAAGAGTAACCGTGACACAGTCGTTATTGATTTAGGTAACAACGCTGACGGTGTGCTTTTTAAAGATGACATCATTGCGCGTGAAACTTTCCGTCCTGGCGACCGTGTTCGCTCACTGCTTTATTCTGTTCGTCCTGAAGCACGTGGTGCACAACTTTTCTTAACTCGCACAAAACCAGACATGCTGATTGAGCTGTTTCGAGTAGAAGTACCGGAAATTGCTGATGAGATGATTGAAATCATGGGTGCTTCACGTGATCCAGGTTCTCGTGCAAAGATTGCAGTTAAGTCAAACGACAGACGTATTGACCCAATTGGTGCTTGTGTGGGCATGCGCGGTGCACGTGTTCAAGCAGTATCTAATGAATTAAATGGTGAGCGCGTCGATATCGTACTATGGGACGATAACCCAGCTCAGTTTGTTATCAATGCTATGGCACCAGCTGATGTTGCATCTATCATTGTTGATGAAGACTCAAACTCAATGGATATTGCTGTTGAAGAAGGTGCTTTGGCTCAAGCGATTGGTCGCAATGGTCAAAACGTTCGCCTAGCTACTCAACTTACAGGTTGGGAGCTTAACGTGATGACAGTTGACGAAATGAACGAGAAACACAGAGCTGAAAGTGCGAAAATAACAACGTTATTTGTGAATTCATTAGACGTTGATGAAGATTTTGCCCAAGTACTTGCAGATGAAGGCTTCACTTCTCTGGAAGAAATTGCTTATGTGCCGGTTACAGAGTTGCTTGATATTGATGGTTTCGATGAAGATGTTGTTGAAGCATTGCGTGAACGTGCGAAATCAGCAATTTCAACTGCAGCATTAGCTTCTGAAGAAGCATTAGATGGTGCAGAACCGAATGCAGACTTACTGGCGCTTGAAGGACTAGAAAAGCACCTTGCTTACGTATTTGCAAGTAAAGGCGTGATTACACTAGAAGATTTAGCCGAACAAGGCATAGATGATTTGATCGAAATTGAAGAATTGACAGAAGAAAGAGCTGGTGAGCTGATTATGGCTGCCCGCAACATCTGTTGGTTTGGCGATGAAGCAGAATAAGTCGATCAACAGGGGGAGTTTAACTGATGTCAGAAACAACAGTAGAAAAACTGGCTGCAGAAGTACGAAATGACAAGAACGTTGATCGTTTAATTGAGCAATTCGCACAAGCTGGTATAAAAAAAGGCACTAATGATTCTGTAACGGAAGACGAAAAGAATCAATTGCTTGATTTTCTAAAGAAACAACATGGCGGAGATGCTAAACCTCAGAAAATGACTTTACAGCGCAAGCAAAAGTCAACGTTGAGTGTTTCAAGTAGCTCTGGTCAATCTAAAGACGTACAAGTTGAAGTACGTAAGAAGCGTACTTTTGTTAAGCGTGATCCTGCTGAGTTAGAACAACAAGCGGAAGAAGAAGCTAAAGCAAAAGCACAAGCGGACATTGAAGCAAAAGCAAAGGCAGAGGCTGAAGCCAAAGCTAAAGCTAAAGCAGAAGCTGACGCTAAATCGAAAGTCGAAGCTGAAGCAAAAGCTAAAGCAGAAGCCAAGGCGAAAGCTGAAGCAGAAGCAAAGACTAAAGCAGTAGAAGTAGAAGCGAAACAAGATCCTAAAGAAGTGGAAGTAGCAAAACAAGAAGCTGAGCGCTTAAGAACTGCTCAAGAACAAGCTGAGAAACAAAAGCGTGAAGAAGAGGCTGCAAAAGCCGCTGATGAAGCACGCCGCTTAGCTGAAGAAAATGCAAAGCGTTGGGAAGAAGAAGAAGCCAAACGCAAAGAAGCTGAAAAAACAGCTGACCACCATATCACGACATCTCAAGCGGCTCGTGCTGCTGAAGATAAGTCAGATGCTGAAGAAGAGCGTCGTGGCCGTCGTCGTAACAAGAAAACAAAAGGTGGCGGTCGTGACCGTAACCGTAATAACCGCAACAACCGCAACAATAAATCAGTTGCACCAGAGTCAATGGCTCATGGCTTCAATAAGCCAGTTGCAGCGGTAAACCGTGACGTTAAGATCGGTGAAACAGTTACTGTTTCTGAATTAGCACAAAAAATGGCAATCAAAGCGACTGAAATCATCAAACAAATGATGAAAATGGGCAGCATGGTTACCATAAACCAAGTACTTGACCAAGAAACAGCACAAATGGTTGCTGAAGAAATGGGTCATAAAGTAGTGCTAACTCGAGAAAACGAGCTTGAGCATCAAGTACTTTCAGATCGTGGTGAAGATGAGAAAGCTGAGCCGCGTGCTCCTGTTGTAACTATTATGGGTCACGTTGACCATGGTAAGACTTCATTACTCGATTACATCCGTCGTGCAAAAGTTGCTTCTGGCGAAGCCGGTGGTATTACTCAGCACATCGGTGCATACCATGTAGAAACTGAAAACGGCATGGTGACGTTCCTAGATACTCCTGGTCACGCTGCGTTTACTTCAATGCGTGCTCGTGGTGCAAAAGCGACTGATATCGTTATTCTAGTTGTTGCCGCTGATGATGGTGTAATGCCACAGACAATTGAAGCGATTCAACATGCTAAAGCGGCTGATGTACCTTTGATTGTTGCAGTGAACAAAGTTGATAAGCCTGAAGCTGACTTTGAGCGTGTAAGAAGTGAACTTTCTCAACATGGCGTAATGTCAGAAGATTGGGGTGGAGAGCACATGTTCGTTAACGTATCTGCGAAAGTAGGTACGGGTATTGACGAATTATTAGAAGGCATTCTACTTCAATCAGAAGTTCTTGAGCTTAAAGCGATTCGCGAAGGCATGGCATCTGGCGTGGTTGTTGAATCTAAGCTTGATAAAGGTCGTGGCCCTGTTGCTACTGTACTGGTTCAAGAAGGTACTTTACGCCAAGGTGATATCGTTCTGTGTGGTCTTGAATACGGTAAGATCCGTGCGATGAAAGACGAGAACGGTCATCCAATTACTGAAGCAGGCCCTTCAATCCCAGTAGAGATTTTAGGTCTTTCTGGTGTACCACAAGCGGGTGATGAAGCGACAGTTGTTAAAGACGAGCGTAAAGCACGTGAAGTTGCATTGTACCGTCAAGGCAAATTCCGTGATGTGAAACTTGCACGTCAGCAAAAAGCGAAACTTGAAAACATGTTTGCTAACATGACTGAAGGTGAAGTTGCTGAGCTTAACATTATCCTTAAAGCAGACGTTCAAGGTTCACTTGAAGCGATTTGTGATTCATTGATTAAGCTTTCAACTGATGAAGTTAAAGTGAACATCATTGGTCGTGGTGTTGGTGCATTAACTGAAACTGATGCAACACTAGCAGCAGCGTCTAACGCTATTATGGTTGGCTTTAACGTTCGTGCAGATGCACAGGCTCGTAAGACAATCGAAGCTGAAAGTGTCGATTTGCGTTACTACAGCATCATCTATAACTTAATTGATGAAGTTAAGTCTGCGATGAGTGGTATGCTTGCACCTGAGTTCAGACAAGAAATTATTGGTCTTGCTGAAGTTCGTGATGTATTTAAATCGCCAAAACTTGGTGCCATTGCTGGTTGTATGGTTACAGAAGGTAACATCAAACGTAGCGCTCCAATCCGTGTACTTCGTGAAAACGTTGTTATTTACGAAGGTGAACTTGAATCTCTACGTCGCTTTAAAGATGACGTACAAGACGTTCGTAATGGAATGGAATGTGGTATCGGTGTTAAGAACTACAACGACGTAAGAGTCGGAGACCAAATCGAAGTCTTCGAAACTGTCGAAGTGGCAAGAACACTTTAAGTTGTGTTTTTAAAAAGGCGGCAATAGCCGCCTTTTTTTGTTTATTTGAGTAAAGAAAATGGCTAAAGAATTCAGTCGTACCCGTCGCATTGGTCAACAACTTCAACAGGAGTTGGCGATGGTGATACAGCGAGACATGAAAGATCCTCGCATTGGTATGGTGACAGTTAATGATGTTGATGTGTCACGTGACCTTAGTTTTGCAAAAGTATATGTAACTTTCTTTGATGAAAACCCTGAGCAAATTCAAGAAAAGCTTGCTGCTTTAACAAAGGCCTCTGGTTACATTCGTAGTCTAGTCGCAGGACGTATGAAATTACGTGTGATGCCTGAATTAAAGTTTGAGTATGATAGCTCTTTAGTAGAAGGCATGCGTATGTCTACTTTAGTGACTGAAGTCGTTATTAAAGACCAAGAAAAAGCAAAATCAAGCGATCGTGATGAGGAGACGGCTTAATGGCTCGTCGCTCTAAAAAAGGTCGGCTAGTAAACGGTATTGTTTTATTAGATAAAAACACAGGCATGAGTTCTAACTTTGCCTTGCAACGTGTAAAACGGTTGTTCAATGCACAAAAAGCAGGGCATACGGGAGCGCTTGATCCGTTGGCAACAGGCATGTTGCCAATTTGCCTAGGTGAAGCGACCAAGTTTTCACAACATTTATTGGACTCAGATAAGCGCTATTTGGTTACCGCTAAACTGGGTGTACGTACAGACACCAGTGATTCTGACGGTGAAGTTGTTGAAACAAAGCCCGTAGAGTTTACTCAAGAGCAGTTAGATGCAGGTCTAGAACAATTCCGTGGTGACATTAAACAAGTGCCAACCATGTTCTCTGCACTAAAATATCAAGGTCAGCCGTTATATAAGTATGCACGTGAAGGCATTACGGTTCCTCGTGAAGCTCGTCCTATTACCGTTTTTGATCTGACATTCATTAAGCTTGAAGGCGATGAGCTTACGTTAGACATTCATTGCTCTAAGGGTACGTATATTCGCACGATCATTGATGATCTTGGTGAATTACTTGGCTGTGGTGCTCATGTAATCATGTTACGTCGTACTCATGTTGCGGATTATCCATACGAGCGCATTGTTACGTTAGAACAGTTGCAAGAAATGGAAGAAGGTACAGAACCTGAAGACGATCATCGCTTTGTTGAACTCGATAAACACTTGTTGCCAATGGACAGTGCTGTTGCACGTTATCCAGAAGTGAATTTGCCTATTACTTTGCTTGAGGCTTTAATGCAAGGCCAAGCAGTACCAGCTGCTGATTTGCAACCTGATCAATTAGTGAGAATTACGCTAGGCGAGAATAAGTTGTTTGTTGGAGTAGGCGAGATGAACCAGAAAGGTTTGTTGCAACCGAAACGTTTGGTTGTGTTGTCAGAAGGGAAGTAGGTATCACTTAAGCACAAGTGAGTGTTGCTTTTTTTTGTTGTCGTTTCAGCATGTTATGGACTGGATGCGTAACTACTCAATAAGTTGTGGTAGTTCGAGATCCTTGCAACACCAAATCCCCCAGTAAAGGGATGGTATTTTTAAGAGAAAGCCTGTCATTTAAAAACGCCCAAAATGACAAATTTTGTTTT
>NZ_JAFEUN010000014.1 GCF_016900895.1 Parashewanella hymeniacidonis | reverse complement strand
CAAAAATACGTTGATACCAACGACTAAATCGTTTTTCGCTTGAAGTGCAGTAACGGCTCAAATTACGAAAGTTAGCTTTTCCTTGTACAACAGCAAGTGTTTCTAATAGTAATGAAATGAAAACCCGTTGTGGCTTTTTTATGCTAGACATTTTCTCTAAAACAGATTCTATTAGTGAAGTCATGAGCAGCAGCTTTGTGAAGGTTGTATTTGCAAATTATATTTTCACAAACTCTGCTCGTGATTTCGAATTATTCAAAAAACTGTCCGAAGTATTGATGATCAGAGTTTTCAAAAAATATTGCACATTAAATCTTCAGAAAATCGAAAGTTATTTTTTAGCTGTGCCCAAATAGGGTGGTGGTCTCTAATTTCAAACTGCATTTGGTCATGTGCCGAAAAATTTGGCACAAATTGGGCACAAAGGGACATGTTGGGTGTGTTAAAAAGGAAGTTATTAAATGATGAAACTTTTAAGTTATTGAAAAAATTTGATTATGTATGGTACAACCGAGTGGATTCGAACCACCGACCCCTACCATGTCAAGGTAGTGCTCTAACCAACTGAGCTACGGTTGTATATTTTGAACTTTTCATTTGAACGATTCGAATATTATGATGTCATTTGTCATGATGCAAGTAAAAATGTCGCAAATGATTTTAGTTGCTGTTTTCATAACCTATTACACTATTTTAGTTGGTTTTTTGTTCGCTCGGTTAAATAGACTTGAATCTAAAAGAGAATGCGGATTTACTTGTGATCTAGATCAAAAGAAAGCTGTCGTTTTAACTGTTAAAATTGTTCTATTGACTGTTTCACCATTCGACCTTAATTTGGAGTAAAGGAGTATCCGTGGGAGCTTTAGGTAAGCTTTTCAAATCTATGTTGGGTAGTGTACGAGATCTCGTGCCTATTATCTTAGTTATTATATTCTTTGAAGCTTTTGTGCTTCATCAAACCCCTGATGATTTAATTGGCATTTGTGTCGGCTTAGTTTTTATCATTCTAGGTTTAACTTTTTTTATTTTCGGATTAGAGATGGGGTTATTTCCGATTGGAGAGTCTTTAGCTCAAGCTCTAGCGAGAAAGGGGAGTGTGTTTTGGCTCGTGATTTTTTCGTTTGCACTCGGTTTTGGGACCACTATTGCTGAACCAGCTCTTACCGCAGTGGCGGGTGAAGCGGCTCAAGTTGCCGCACAAGCTAATGCGATTGCACAAACAGAGGCTGCGAAGGCTTCTTATGCAATGGGGTTAAGAATTACGGTAGCCATTTCAGTGGGGATTGCCATTTTGGTTGGTGTAATACGAATTCTCAAAGGCTGGCCGATGCACTATATGATTATTGGTGGGTATGTCATCGTGATGATTTTGACGAGCTTTGCACCTGAAAACATTATTGGGGTTGCTTACGATAGCGGCGGTGTAACAACATCTACCATTACAGTGCCTCTGGTTACGGCTTTAGGTGTAGGGTTATCCAGCGTGATTAAAGGAAGAAACCCTATGATTGATGGTTTTGGTTTGATCGCTTTTGCGAGTTTAAGCCCTATGATATTTGTGCTTTGTTATGGAATGGTGGTGCTGTCATGAACGTTTTAATGTCATTTTTAGAAACGTTTCTGTTAACAGTACGAGACGTTGTGCCCATTGCAATCATTTTGTTCGGATTTCAAATAGGTGTGCTAAAGCGTCCAGTTGCGAACCCCAAGAGTGTTGCACTCGGGTTTCTCTACGTCATTCTTGGTTTGAGTCTGTTTTTAGTCGGATTAGAAAAAGCATTATTCCCTCTTGGGGAAACAATGGCCGAGCAGTTAACTTCACCTGAGTTTCTTGGAATAGTGCCAGGTGCAATAATTAAGCCTAGTGATTACTTTTGGGTTTATGTTTTTGCTTTTGCCATTGGCTTTAGTACCACGATTGCAGAGCCTTCTTTGATTGCGGTAGCCATTAAAGCAAATCAAGTTTCTGGTGGGACTATTGGTGTTCAAGGTTTACGTTTTGCCGTTGCGTTGGGTGTGGCAATTGGGATCAGTTTAGGTTGCTACCGAATTGTGAAAGGTGATCCGATTCATTACTACATTATGGCGGGTTATATCTTAGTTGTTATTCAAACCTTCTTTGCACCTAAAATGATAATCCCATTGGCCTATGATTCAGGTGGCGTTACAACCTCCACGGTTACTGTACCATTGGTTGCCGCTTTGGGTTTAGGGCTAGCAACCAATGTACCAGGTCGCAATCCATTAATAGACGGTTTTGGTTTAATTGCATTTGCCAGCTTGTTTCCAATGATTACGGTCATGGCTTATGCAAAATTAGTTGAATTCATGAGTTCTAAAAATACAGATAAGGAGTCGTCTGATGCGATTTAAGCTAATTGTGGCATTCGTAGATGATGCTTGTACAAATAATATTCTCGATGCTGCACGCACCGCAGGAGCGACAGGTGCTACTGTTATTAATCACGCTCGTGGTGAAGGTATCGAGCAAAAGAAAACCTTTATGGGCTTAACACTTAACGTTCAGCGAGATGTGATTCTATTATTAGTGGAAGAACATTTAAGTCGTAAAATTCTAGAAACAATCAGTACTGCTGGTGAATTTGAAGAAAAGCCTGGGCAAGGGATTGCAATTCAAATTGATGTTGAAGATGCAGTTGGTGTAGCTCATCAAGTGGAAGAATTAACGAAAGAACTCGGAGACAAACTCGTATGAGCGATTCAATTGTAAAAAACGAAGATGTAATGACCCAAGATTTTGCGATAGTTGATGGACTATTAACGGTTGCAGAAGCTATTGAAGTTGCATTAGAAAAAAACGTTGAAGTTCTTTTCGTAAATAAGCGAAATGAAAATGATGAATATGGTCTTGTTTTAATGAGCGATATTGCTAAGAAAGTTCTTGCTAAAGATCGTGCACCTGAGCGGGTAAATGTATACGAGATTATGACAAAACCTGCGGTTTCAGTACATGACTACATGGATGTACGTTATACCGCTCGTCTATTTGATAACTTAGGTATTACACGAGCGCCTGTTATTGCAGATAAAGAGATTTTAGGTCTAGTCAGTTATAACGATATTGTTTTAAAAGGTATGCTGAAACGCTAATATATGGCTTTTGCTGATTATTTCATCATTTGAACTTAAAAAGTAAAATAAGAGTTTACAGCGGCAGCCAATATTAGTAAATTACGCACCGCACGGAGGGGTGGCAGAGTGGTCGAATGCACCGGTCTTGAAAACCGGCAACGGTTTATCCCGTTCCAGGGTTCAAATCCCTGCTCCTCCGCCATCATATAGAAAAGCCGCTCATTAGAGCGGCTTTTTGCTTTTCTAGACTTTTTATTCATACCATTCTATAAACACAGTACCACTTCATAATTTTTTGGTTTTCAATGCAGTTTCGGGTTCCTGAAACACTAGAAACAGATAGGTTGGTTCTACGTCGATTCAACGAAAGCGACTTATACCCATGATACTTGAAGATGCATGTTTCAGGACTTTTTCAGCGCCAATTCTTTTAGGCGCATTAACGAAGGAATATCGGGATTCTTTCGAGCTAATGTAACAAAGAAGAATTGGCGCTGAGAAGTCCACGCATTGCGAGTTGCACAGCTCTTCGTTGCCAGTGCTAACAATAGCTCACTATTGCCGCACACCGTCACCTTGATTAACAAGTTGTGCATTCTCGCTGAAATCGAGCATCTTCAGGTATCATGGGTATAGAGGATATTCATCACTACTTCTCTGATACTGTTGCAACTCAATTCACGGTAAGAAAGAGTTATTCACGGCTTGAAACATGGAAAGCACTGTGTGTGATGATTGCGCATTGGTGCGAAACTGTTAGGGTAAAGGTTTTGCCACAGAAGCTTCTAAGCTCATTCAAGATGTTGCGTTAAAATATATGCCAGAAATGAAGCTAATAAGCTTTATCCATCCGGACAATGAAGCGTCTATTAAATTAGCATTGAGGTTAGGGTATGCTAGAGCGCAAGTTACCTTTTAGAGATGATGTATGGCATGTGTACAAACATCCGGGTCAGTAAAAGTTAATGAGTTTCGCTTTGATTAAAATACAAAAAAAGCCAGCAAAAAAGCTGGCATCTTTATATGAATTGATTCGAAAATTAGAACGAAGAAGTATCTTGGAAAATACCAACTTTCAAATCTGTAGCTGAGTAGATTTCACGACCGTCAACTTCTAATGTTGCGTCAGCCATACCCATAACCAGTTTACGATTAATCTTACGTTTTATGTCCAGTTTGTAAGTAACTTTTTTGGCTTCAGGCAGAACTTGGCCAGTGAATTTAACTTCACCTACACCAAGTGCTCGACCTTTACCTTTAGCGCCTTCCCAACCAAGGAAGAAACCAACCAATTGCCACATAGCATCTAGGCCAAGACAGCCTGGCATTACTGGATCAGTTACAAAGTGACAATCAAAAAACCACAAATCTGGTGTGATATCGAGTTCGGCAATAATTTCACCTTTACCATATTTACCGCCATCATCGCTAATCTTAACGACGCGATCGATCATCAACATATTTTTTACAGGTAAACGTGGAGAGTCTGCACCAAATAAATCACCATGACCACAGGCGATAAGCTCATCCTTTGTAAAACTACTAACTTTTGACATGTTTTCTTTCTATTATTGCCGAATGTGCTGCAAGATTAGCGAACACGTGTACGCTAAACAACTCCGATCAGCTAAGAATATTGCGATAACTTGATTTTAATCACTTCTTATCCCAATTTTTGTTAACACCTTTTGAATAAACGTGGGTTCAGGCTCATATTCTCCTGCCAATTCGTTCAAACGTTGTTGTACTTTCCAGTAAAGTGAATCTTTAGGGAAAGTATTGTTTTCATTCAGGCTGCCGGCCGGTGTACCTAATAACAATTCGATCACTTGGTCGATATGATCTACTTGAAAAATACTAAACTTTCCCTGTTCAACTGCAGTGATTATTTCTTGTGGCAAATTGAGCTGCAATGCATTTGATGCAGGAATGATGACTCCTTGCGTGCCCGTCAGCTTACGTTTTTGGCACAGATTGAAAAAGCCAGTGATTTTTTCATTTACACCACCAATAGCTTGTACATTACCAAATTGATCTAATGCACCTGTAACGGCAATACTTTGTTCTATTGGCGTTTCGCTGATTGCAGATAACAAACAACAATATTCAGCAACAGATGCACTATCGCCGTCAATTTCTTGATAAGACTGTTCGAAAACAATATTTGCATCTAAGTGTAATGGAGCATCACGCCCGAAAATACGATATAAGCACGAAGATAAAATCATCATACCTTTTGCGTGAATATTACCGGCCAATTCAGATTTACGTTCGATATCTGCAACTTCGCCATCACCGTAGTGTGCAGTACATGTAATTCGTGCGGGCTCGCCGTAACTGTAATCGCCAGTGTCTATAACGGTTAATCCATTAATTTGACCGACCATTTTACCTTCTGTTTGCAAGGAGATAAATTTGTCTTCAAAATTTTGTAATGAATATTCCTCAGAAGTGTTATGCCTTTGTTGTTTAAGATTTATTGCTTCTAGTACACTCTCTGCAGAAATGCGTTTTGATTTTGAAAGTGCTGCTGCTTGAGCTAACAGGTGTACCATCTCTACAAAATCTAATGCGAGTCTGTGCTGATGTTCCACAAGTGAGGATGAGTAGCTCAATAATATTGGATATGCATCCATTTCCACAATCGAACTAGCAGGCTTTAATTGCTCAAGCCACGATAGATACTCTAATTCTGAGTGCTTATATATATCAAGCTCAGAAACCATTTCTGCGAGTAGCGGAAAATACTTATTGAACGTTTCGTCATGATACTTTAATTCAGTAAACAGACTTGCGCCGCCAACTAATACGATTTTACAATTCAATGGTACTTGTGAAAGACTTGAGTTAACTCTGTAGAAGCCAGAGTTAAGCGTATCCATCAGCATTGACCATAAATTAGGTTTATTTAATAAAGCTTCTGCACTGATAAAAACAATGTTTGATCGAGCTAGGGCACCCGCTATGTATTCAGCGATTCCATTCTTATTGTTTGTTCTACCAAATAAATCAACCTTAGAAAGGTTACCTGTCAAATACTCATAAGTGTTTTGTTTAGTCGTAATAATGCCAGTGTTATTGGGAGCAGGGGAATCGAACCATTCCAATACTATGGCATTTGTTGTTTTTGCAGCTGATAAATATTGTTCTGAAAACGAAGAGTAGCTAGAAACTAATGCATCAATAAGTTTTGAGCGATCGACACTCGGATAATCAGCGATATATAAATGTTGATGTTCAAGTTTAGAAAAAAGCTTATATGTAGAAGTCACTCTATCTTGACCTAACAGAAGTGAATACTGGTTTGCTTTTGTTTCAAGTGAAGATGGAATATTAAATTGTGGTGCTAATTTAGATGCTGCAATTAGTTTTGGCTTCATAGTTTATAGTTTTATATTTCAATAGCAGAATTCTATCACAGTCTCTATTGTCAGTAGTTGGCAAATTTTCGTTAAAAAAGATCATAATTTCAACGTTGTGGTTGTTCGGTGAGCATTTAGCGTGTTTTAGTAAAATAATCATTTACAGCCAGAATGGTTTTGACTATTATTTGCGGCGTTCGGAGGGGTGGCAGAGTGGTCGAATGCACCGGTCTTGAAAACCGGCAACGGTTTATCCCGTTCCAGGGTTCAAATCCCTGCTCCTCCGCCATCATTTAGAAAAGCCGCTCATTAGTGCGGCTTTTTGCTTTTTATCGTTTGAGTTGATTGATTTCCATGTGATTTATGCTCAATAGCTCATTCTCTTATTACAAAATCCATCTAATTACTTTACGCAATTCAATAGTACGCTGCTTATTTTCCCTGTTTGTACAAATACAGCCTAGAAGTTAAAAACTAAAAGAGCACTCTTTTTACATGGCTTAGTCTTTCGATGGTTAGTCAGAGCTTCACTTCTGAAAACGTAATTTAAGAGTCAGAGAAAGCGACCTATGATGAATCTAAATTGATGCGAGTTACTTATGTTTGTTTGTATCGGCTCTCATTTTAGATGGTTAAATCAGCAAGAATCGCATTGTTGGTGGTAAAATATTCAATTGATCAAATATTTCATTTTTTTTGTTTACAACACAAAGGTAAATCAGTATCTTTGTCGGCGTTCGGAGGGGTGGCAGAGTGGTCGAATGCACCGGTCTTGAAAACCGGCAACGGTTTATCCCGTTCCAGGGTTCAAATCCCTGCTCCTCCGCCATCATTTAGAAAAGCCGCTCAGTAGAGTGGCTTTTTGCTTTATAGAATTCACAAACCAAATTCTTTGTTCTCTTCCAGAAGTTACCCAGATTTACCTTTCGTTCTCAATTAGACACTTTAAGAAAAATTACTGTTAATTAATGTTAATTTAACTTTAACTTTTATGTTTAAACAAGTTTATATGTATTTGTATCAATCACTTACCACTATTATCTTTGTGTTTTTTTAATTAAGTTGATCACCTGAGTGACTTTTGCTCATGGATAAAGCTCGTTCGCTTGCTACCTTTAAATAGACGGACAAAGTGGATATGACAGGCAGGTCGCAAATTTATGATGATTGAATATACAGAGGTAGCAACATGCCAGAAATCCAAATGCGAGCCGCATCTAATAACGATTGGCCTTTCGTGAATCTTCTTTGCTCTAAAGACTTAAAAAATTATCTGAATGCTACCTGGCCTTATCAACCTGAAAAGTCGCAATTTTTCAAACTCAAGCGCAGTAAATTTTTGCAAGGTAGAACAACAGTTATTAATTATGATGGGGTTGATATTGGAGTAGTGAGCATCAAACGAGGTATTGATGAAGTCTTTATTGAAGATATTTCTTTATGGTTTGATACGGATGAAAATGAAATTGCCAAGATCATCATTAACGACATCATAGAAAACAAAGTAGAAAAAGGGTGTATGGTGAAATGCTCTCTTGCGCATAACAATCCATTAATTGACGTGTATAAAGGTTCAGGCTTTAATCCTGATTATGAAACTGATCATCGAGTTTATTTGCGATACATTAAATAAAAAAAGGAGCAGAAGCTCCTTTTTTTATTACAAGATTCGTATTAACCAGCAAAGTTTTGGTTAGCGAAATCCCAGTTTACTAGCTGCCAGAAACCATTCATGTATTCAGGACGAACATTTCTGTAATCGATGTAGTAAGCATGTTCCCATAAATCTACTGTAAGTAGAACAGTAACAGAGTCATCTGTTAAAGGCGTTGCTGCATTGCTAGTGTTAACAATTGCTAGGCTGCCGTCAGCTTTTTTAACTAACCAAGTCCAGCTACTACCGAAGTTGTTAACTGCTGAATTAGTAAATTCAGTTTTGAATTCTTCAAACGAGCCAAAGCTAGCATTGATTGCATCTGCGATCGCACCCGTTGGCGCACCACCTGCATTTGGTGCTAAACAGTTCCAGTAGAATGTGTGGTTCCAAATTTGCGCTGCATTATTGAAAACACCACCAGTTGAAGTTTTAACCACTTCATCAAGTGATTTACCTTCAAATTCAGTACCTTCAACTAAGCCGTTTAACTTAACAACGTAAGTGTTATGATGCTTACCATAATGATACTCAATCGTTTCTTGAGAGATATGTGGCTCAAGTGCGTTTTTTGCGTATGGTAGAGGAGGTAATTCAAAAGCCATTAGTTTTGTCTCCGTAGACTTGTTTATATTGCTCACAGCTGTGTATTGTACTGAATAATTCTGTGATGTGAATCATTGTTTGTTTATTTAATTTAGTTGACATCAAAAATAGATCAACTTGCTAAACCCGTACAAATAATAGGATTTTGTTCTTTATCATTGTGGCGTACAATAGGTGTAAATGATGTTGTGTGAACAGGATATAAAATGGAAACTGTTGAAAAAATTAAACAGCAAATTAGTGAAAACCCAATCATTGTTTATATGAAAGGTTCTCCAAAGTTACCGAGTTGTGGCTTTTCTTCTCAAGTTGCTCAAATTATGATTAATTGTGGTGAGCAATTCGCTTTTGTCGATATCTTACAGCACCCCGATATTCGTGCGGAACTGCCAAAATTCGCCAATTGGCCAACGTTCCCACAACTTTGGGTTGAAGGAGAGTTGATAGGTGGTTGTGATATCGTAGTAGAAATGTTCCAGAAAGGTGAGCTTCAACCTATTATCAAAGAAACTGCTGATAAGCATCGCTCTGAAACTGAAGACTAATCTTTTTGATACATCTATTTAAAGCCGCTTTTGCGGCTTTTTTGTTTTCTAATTCATCCCTTATGATAAACTCTGCTTTTATTTTGAAAATGAATAGGATTTTATTTTGAAATCAGCCGTTCGGATACTCATTGCATTGTTTTTAGTTCTATTTCCACAAGTTGGTTTTTCGGTAACAGTTGAACACCTTTCTGATGTCAATGTGCCAGTAAAAAGTCAATCATATGCGCAAAGACAAAGTGCGATTAAAACCGGATTAAGGCAAGTTATTTTCAAGCACGTAGGTGATACCAGCGTTTTTCAAAATGATGTGGTAAATGCTGCTTTCAAAAAACCTGCAAACTTAATGAATCAGTTTTCTTATTTAGAGAAAGATGACGAGCTTTATTTAAAAGTTCAGTTTTCCGAACAAAAAATTATTGAATTACTTCGAAAAGCACAAGTCCCTATTTGGGGAAAAAATCGTCCTTTGACCATTGCATGGGTCGCCTATGATGACGGTGTTTCAAATTCTATTATAAGCGACTATTCGCATAATGAGTTCATTCAGAACCTAAAAAGTGAGTCATACGAACTCGGGTTACCTACCGTTTTGCCTATTCTGGATTTTGATGAAGTCACGAATATTTCAGTTTCTGATATTAAAGGATTTTTTGTTAATCAACTTCATAGTTTTAACGAAAGGTATGGCGTTGAGTACTACACGCTCATTACCTTAAATAAAACACCTCAAGGTTTTGCTTACCAAGTAAAATTATATCCACAGCAACAAGAGGGGATTTTGAGGTCAGTTTATGCTTTTTCGGGCAAAGCGAAGAATAATGTTGTTGCGGCTGAACAAATCTTAAAACCGTTAGCTAGCTTTTTTTCCAAGGAATATTCAGTTACAGCAACCAATGAAAATTCTTCTACCGTATTGGAGTTTGTAAATGTCGATAACTTGCAAAAAGCAATCAAAATTGAACGATATTTAAATGCTTTTTCTACAGTAAAGTCGGCACACATTCAATCAATCAAAAATAGTATGCTTGCCATTGAAATTAATTTGTATGGTAAAGAGTCAGATATGTATAAAACGTTGAGACTTGACCCTAAAATCAGCCAGGTTGAGCACGATTCTACAGAAGAAAGTGTAATAAACCATCGATATATCTGGAAGTAGGACAATCTGGATAGATTTTCCAAATTGCCATGTTACAATGCGATTAATTCTAAAGAATTGAGATTTTTTGAGTGACACAAAACTCACCTTTACAACTTTCATTACCCGTATATTTGCCTGATGATGAGACTTTCAATAGTTACTATCCAGCAGCAGGCAATGATGAGTTAATCCGTGAGCTTCATGCTTTTGCAACAGGTGCAAAAAAATCTTCTATTTATTTATGGGGACCTGAAAAGTCAGGTCGGACACACCTTTTACATGCGGCCTGTGCTCACGCAAATGAGCATGACCGAACCAGTTTTTATATTCCACTCGGTATCCACGCCAGCATTTCTCCAGCACTACTTGAAAGTCTAGAAACAGTTAATTTGATTTGTATAGATGACATTGATGCGATTGCTGGTAACCCAATTTGGGAAGAAGCCGTGTTCGATTTATTCAATCGAATTGCAGATTCATCAAATTCAAGCCTTATCGTAAGTTCTAGTCTAAATGCTAAAGATGTAAAGTTTATGCTTCCAGACTTAACTTCTCGGATGCAGTGGGGGCTTAGCTATCAACTCCAACCAATGGCGGATGAAGATAAGCTAGCCGCATTGCAAAGGCGTGCGTCGATGAGAGGGTTACAGCTCCCCGAAGACGTTGGTCGATTTTTATTGAATCGATTACAACGAGATCTACGAACTCTGTTTGATGTTCTGGATAAGTTAGATAAAGCTTCAATGGTTCATCAGAGAAAGCTTACTATTCCTTTTATCAAAGAAATGCTGCATTTATAATAATTAGGTTAACTAAATTGTTAACCTCCTACTAAAACTGTAGGCCATCCTAAAATTATTGTCCCACCATGTGCTGTCATATCTCCCATACGAACAGATGGCATATTACTTATCAACACAGTTGCACTTCCTTTTATGACGCTATCTGGTGGCCCTACGCAAATACAAGGTTGACCCATGACAGCAGCGGGCAAGTTTCCTATTAACACTGTACTCGGTAATGGAAGCAAAGGTCCTCCAACATGTGGAATCGGGACGATCGCAGGTGTTTGCATCGGACATACGTGCATATCTGTTGCTCTTGCGGCTGGTAGCAAACTTATTCTCCCTCTATTTCGCCATTTCCACCCCTTGCGAGGTTAAGTCCTATTTTTAAAAAAAGTTCATACCTTTCTTCTGCCTTAGCGCCGTCGGGTAATACTGCAGTTAGATTTATGCAACCAGCAACCGCTTGTGCGTATAAATAGGGCGGAGGAGGGACAATGGGTGCACTCGGTTCGGTCATGCTCCCGCCACTCCAAAATGCAGCTTGGGAAGCCCAACCAGCACCTGTATTTAACGTTGATAGCTTTGCCATCTCTTCAGCGTGTCGACGCGTAGTTTCATCTGGAGAGTGGACCCATGATTTTGCTGCTGTTACAGCATTTCGTTCGTTGTCATTCCAATCGTCACGTTTATCTGCACATACTGCTGCCCACCAAATGGACTCTCTTATAGGCAATCCATGAGCTAAAAATGTCACTGCATCAGCATAAAAGTGATGTGCAATTGCTTTTTGGATCAATTCATAGGGCGAGCCAACTCCATCTGATAACTCGATGATATCAGGTGTTGGTTCGTAAAAAGCAAAAACCTCTTTCGGGTTGTCGTGTGGAACTTTTAATAACTTCATCTAATTTAACTTTGCTATTGCGCCCTGAATTTGAACCATTGCACCTGCTTTTATCTCTGTCATAGCACTACCCTGGACAGACACAAGTGCACCTTTTACATCCGTTTTTCCTTGACCTTCAATGGCGACCATAGCAGCCTTAACATCAACTTTAGCTTTACCACTCACTTCAACTTGTGGCGCATCGATTTTAATGCCGCTTGGTCCAATTTCAATTTTGCTACCACCTACTTTAAGTTCGATTTTGGTCTTGCCTGATATCTCTATCGATTGACCATCAATTTTAATAGACGATTTTGCGGTTAAACTTGCAGATGAACCTGCGTCTAAAGTGACCTCTTTATCAGATGCGCCTGATAAATTCCCTTTACTGGTCAATGAAAGATCTTTGTCAGATGTCGCTGAAAAATTTTCAGCGCTTTTCACTGAGTATTCTTTTTCAGTTGAATATGACATGTTTTCTTTACTTGTCACTTCAAGCGTTTTTTCGACTAATGTTGACTTCAATCCTCTGACTTCTGTTTTAGAGTCGTTATTGATATCAACTAATAAATCTTTCTCTGCATGAAGATAAACTTCTTCTTTATCTTCTTGATCTTCAAATCTGAGTTCATTGCCTTGGCTTGAACTTCCATTTGGGGTTGTTCGAGTTTTTAAACCAGTTTGTGTAGCCGTTTCATAAGGAGGCGGGTTTGCGCCATTATAAATAGATCCAACAACAACAGGTTGATCAGGGTCACCATTGATGTATTGAACAAGTACTTCATCACCGATTCTTGGCAGTGCATGTAAACCAAAGTTTTGACTGGCTAATCCCTGTGAAACTGGTAGCCAACATGAAGTGTTTTCATCGTTTTGACCTTCACTATCCCAATGAAATTGCACTTTAATTCGACCCTTTTTATCAGTGTAGACTTCATCTCCGCTCGGGCCGGTGACCGTCGCACAATGGAGGCCTTTTACTGTTGGCTTTTCAATCGAGTGTGGACGAAATTGTATGGACTTAGGAATAGCATGAAACTTATTTTGGTATTGTACGTTTCTACCTGATTCAGACTGCTCAATATTGTGAATGACATGTGTGAGAATATATTCTTGATTAAGGTCAGAAACGGGGTGTTTAGCCAGTGAAAACCGACTTCCAGAAGTTAGCACACATATTTGCGAATGGCCGCTTGATATTTGTCTTGAGCAATCAAGTGCTTCCATTTGCAATTTAGCACTCTGTCTAAGTTCATTTTTATCTATAGCGCCTGTGCCAAAAAAATAAGAGGATAATGACTGTAGATTTGAATCACTCGCACTTTTCCGTTCGTCACTTTGAAAAACTTCCGCAAGTTCTTGAGTGTGATCGGCCATTAATAACTTTGCAGTGCCTAATTGAGCTTTTTCTTGCCAGCGCGTAATTATTCGATCGCTATCAATTGAGCCATCTTTATAATAAACAGTAGACTGATCAATATCTTTGAATGTCTGATTAGTGTCAGAAATAATTACTTTTGGCTTTGAATTTGAATGCTCTATGAAGTAAAACCATCCTTCAAAAGACATTATTCTTTTGGCGAAATCTAAATCAGTTTCATTTAATTGAATACAATATTCATGCTCTTTCCCGCTATTTGATAATGAAAAAGAGATGTAATTATTTATTCCGGCATCTTCGAATATTTGCTCTAAAATCCTCTGTGATGATTGATTTTGAAATATTTTTTGGTTCTGCTTGTATTTTAATAATGCAATTGGATCTAAACATTCAATTTGATATAAAAATATCCCTTTTTCAGAACTGTATTCTATTAATTCAATGCTGGTAGTTAAAGCTGAAAAATATTTCTCCTCGTCACCTTTTTTGAACTCAGCAATGGCAGTTTTACCTAAAAGGGATTTGGGGAGGATTTCACTCGATATTACTGATAATAATAATTTACAACCCGAGAATAATTTTTCATTACAGGTCAGTTTTGTGCCTATCAATGGTGACCCACCATCGAAAGAAATGGTTAGAGGTCTTGCTGTAGAAGAATACTGACTATTTGCCATGTTTGTTAGCTTAATATGTTACATGTGATTCCATAATGCATAAGTAAATTAGTAATCAATTTTTATAGCATACTTATGGATGAATACTTTAATTTTTATTATTACTCATTAATTTAGCTTTATAGTCAAGCTAATTATATTTTATCGCATATGGTTAGAGGTCTGTCCATTAGAAATTAAAACCAATATATAATTTCGTTGCTTGACCCTTTGATTTTAATAGATGTAGTATCAGTTTTAGGTGCGTTTAGTATGTAAGTTAAAAATATATCAAAGAATTAAATTCTATTTGGTTTTTGTAAAAGTTTACAGTTGCTCAAGTTTTAATTTAAAAGCTGAGTATAAAATCTAAATAAAATATTTACTCTAAATGCTTTCTGAGTAAATAAAAGTGTTTTTATGAAAGAAAAGTAAAATATCATAGGTCTTAAGTTATATCGGTTTTATGTCGCTATTTAACTTTAAAGCCTGCGGCTATATTTTTTTAAAATGTTTATTAGCGAATTCTAAATTAGCTTGATGAGTCATGTTGTTAATTTAGTTTTATTTTAATTCAATTTTTGATGATTTATTGAAATTAATGTTATTACGACAATGTAACTACGGTGAAAATTTTACCATTGATTAGGTGATTAATTTTAAATGCTTTTTACTCAAGAACAAAAACTTAAGTTAACTGATCCTATATCTGAAGATGCATTTTGTGGGGTCTATTTGAAATCAGATAGAGCCGCATTCAGACCGTTAAGAAATGCCTTTAATGTAGCCCAAACGTCATTAAGAAAATTGAGTCAAAATCCTGATGGAAACGAGCTTGAGCAGCTGCAAATTGAGAATCAAAGCAATTGGGATAGTTTGTCCAGTGAGTTGATTTCAGTATTTAACGAAACAAGCAGGGATATCGAGTTAATAGGTTGGTTCACCAGTACTCAGCTCTTCACCAATTATTCAGGTGAAGGTTTTGCAAATGCGTTTGAATGGTTATCGAACTTAGTTACTGAGCATTGGGATGAGCTAAACCCTGTTCTTCCTGAAAATAAATTAAAAACAAATTCTCCAGATGAACAGCAAGTAGAACAAGCTGAAGCAAAGTTTAAAGCATTTGCACAATTGATCGGTGATAGCGATGAAAGCAGCCTACTTTATGCTCCTTTTCTTATGCATCCGTTGATTGGTGATATTACGTATTTTGATTATCAAAGTGCAGAACGCAAAGGGGAGCTTGCTGAATTAAAAAGTGTCGCAGTTGGTTTAATTGCCCAAGAACGTGATGTTATTGAAGCGAGGCTTGAAAATTTTGAACGAGCGTTAACTCACATTAACGGTGTCCAAAGTGTATTAAATGAATTAGGTCAAAAATTCAATTTAACGTCACCCAGTTTCAGCTTCATAAACCACTTAATTAGCGGTGTGTGTAAAGCAACAACTTTTTTAACCGGTGTGAGTGTAACGTCAGCACAGCAAGTTATCGAAAGCGTACAAACGGAAATAACGAACTCAGATATGCCAGTGAGTAATGAAGCTTCGCAAATGAGTTCTGAAAGAACAGAAGATGGTATAGCCATGCAAGCGACTACGTTGTCTTCTTCGATGCAAGGGTTATCACAAACAGCAGCAATGAATAGCATGAATCGGAATATTGCTTTTCATCAGTTGCGTGAAATTGCCAATTACTTTAGAGAAAGCGAACCTCATAGCCCTGTGTCTTTCTTATTAGAGAAAGCCATACGCTGGGGCAACATGTCTCTTCCTGAGTTATTGACTGAAATGGTCACAGAACCAGATGGCGATTTACTGAATAGAATTTTTAACACTACTGGCTTAGATAATGGAGAGCAAGTCTCACTTCCTAAAATCATTAGGCCTGTGAGTAGTGTTAAACCTGTTTCAGGAGTTTCTAAACCGATGTCATCGACATCGAAGGTTACTGCTGAAATGCCAGTGTCAGAAGTTAATTCAACTGATGCGGATTTAAATCTAAAACAAAAGATAGAAGCCTCTACTGGTAGTACGGCACTTAGTTGGTAGAGAAAGCATTCATTTATGAAGTAAGGAATTTTTATGGCTAGTATCTATATGCGAATTGATGGTGTAGACGTTAAAGGTGGCGCTACGGTTGAAGGTCTTGAGGGTACAGGTTGGTTCGCTATTCGCTCATACAATTGGGGTGGCGTTCGTAATGTAGCTATGGACATCGGTAATGGCAACAACGCTGATTCTGGCATGGTTGCAATGACAGAAGTTAACTTAACTAAGCAAGTTGATGGTGCGTCTGAAGATCTGTTGTCTTATCTATTTAACCCTGGAAAAGAAGGCAAAGTAGTAGAGATTGCATTCACTAAACCTGAAGCTGATGGCTCTGGAGCAAAACTGTATTTTCAAGTGAAATTAACAAACGCTCGTCTAGTTTCATACAACGTGAGTGGTTCTGATGGTTCTCAACCTTATGAAAGCGTTTCTCTTTCTTATGTAGAAATTTCTCAGAAACATAACTACGAGCTTGAAGGTGGTGAAGTTAAAGAAGGCGGTATCGTTACTTATAACTTACCACAAGGCAAACTACTTTCTGGTGCTAAATAGTCACTAGACATTAGTTAGAGGGCCCATATGTGGGCCCCATTTTGTAACTTCGAACGTTAGGGCAAAGTCATGGCACTTAATTCACAACATAAACGAGTAAGTAAAAACCGCGTCAGCATTACTTATGATGTAGAAACAAACGGCGCAGTAGAAACAAAGGAACTACCGTTTGTTGTCGGAGTCATTGGTGATTTCTCTGGTCACAAACCAGAAACCGAGAAAGTTGAGCTTGAAGAGCGTGAGTTTACAGGCATTGATAAAGATAACTTTGACTCAGTAATGGGACAAATTAACCCATCTCTTTCATATAAAGTATCCAACAAGCTGGCGAAGGATGATTCAGAATTTGAAGTAAGCCTCGAGTTTAGTTCTATGAAAGATTTCCACCCTGAAAAGCTCGTTGAACAAATTGATCCTTTGAAAAAGTTAGTTGAAACAAGAAATCAACTTAAAGTATTACTCAGCAAAGCTGATCGTTCACGTGACCTTGAAAAGTTACTTAAAGAAGTTCTACAAAGTACTGAAGCAATTCAAGGCTTAGCAGAAGAATTAGGCGTTGAAAAAGGAGGGGATGAGTAATGTCTCAAGAACAACAAGCGACCCAAGAAACAGCTGGTGCAGTTGAAGAAACTGGTAGCATCCTCGACCGAGCCATCTCTGCGACAGTTCAAACTCCTGCTGATACAACTAAAGAACTTCTGTCTATTATGACAGCTGAAGCCCTAGAAGGCACAGTTACATGGGATAAAAACTTAACGCTTACTATTCAAAAGGCTATTTCTGCAATTGACAGTAAGATTTCTGAGCAGTTATCCGATGTAATGAAAAACTCAGATTTTCAAAAGTTGGAAGGCACTTGGTTGGGGTTACAAAAGCTTATCAAGAATAGTGAGCTTGGTCCCCAGCTGAAAATTAAGTTAGCAGATTACACTAAAGACGAATTATTAGAGCAGTTTGAAGATGCCCCTGCGATTGATCGTAGCCGTTTCTTCACAATGGTTTATCAAGAAGAATTTGGTACAGCCGGTGGTCAACCATATGGTGCACTTATTGGTGACTATGAGTTTGGTTACGGCGATGAAGATGTAGCCTTATTGCGTTATATGGGCGAAGTTGCTGCTGCATCACATGCCCCATTTGTTGCTGCGGCGAATGCAAATATGTTTGACTTCAATTCATTCAGTACATTCAATGATGGCAAGCCAGTAGCGGCGGGTTTCGACTCTCCAGCTTATGCGAGTTGGAATGCATTCAGAGCAAGTGACGATTCTCGTTATGTTGCTTTAACATTACCGAAAACAATTGCTCGTTTACCATATGGTTCAGCAACTGTACCTGTTAAGTCTTTTGAGTACGAAGAGATGAAGACACGTGCTGATGGCAGCCAAATTGTTGAATCTGATGACGATTTTGTATGGAGTAACGCTGCATATGATTATGGCTTGTTGCTCACTCAAGCATTCACTCAGTACGGCTGGTGTACAGCGATTCGTGGAACGGATAACGGCGGTAAAGTAGAAAGCTTACCTAATTTCACTTATTACTCTGATGCTGGTGATTTATTGCAGCAGTGCCCAACTGAAGTGAACTTTACAGATGAACGTGAGAAAGAGCTAAGTGACTTAGGCTTCTTACCGTTAGTTCATTATAAAAACACTAATTACGCAGTGTTTATGGGCGCGCAAACAACGCATAAGCCAAAAACTTATACTGACCCAGACGCTACAGCCAACGCTGCAATTTCAGCTCGCTTACCGTATACCATGGCAAGCAGCCGTATTGCGCAGTACTTGAAAGTAATGGGCCGTGACCGTATTGGTTCTAACCTTGAAGCCAATGATGTTGAAAAAGAATTAGACACTTGGATTCATCAATACGTAAACCCTAATGCAATTGGTAATGAAGCCAAAGCACGTCACCCGTTAGTAGAGGCGAAAGTAACAGTAGAGGAGCAAGCAGGTAGACCTGGTGCATATTCTGCTGTGGCTTATTTACGTCCTTGGTTACAAATGGAAGAACTTACAACCTCATTAAGAATGGTTGCAAGAATTCCTGGTTAATCAATATTCGGGGCCTCGGCCCCGTTTCTTACTCTCATTTCTCTAAATATTAGTTAATTCATGATTCAATCAAATCAGCCGACCGAACAATTTGATAATGGCATAAGTCAGTTGTGGCAGGAGCTAAGTTCAGCTCTAGTTCAACGAAATAATGACCAAATTACCATTATGTTAGCCAAATTGGTGGCTCATTTAGATGAAGTTATCAGTGAACAACTTTCAGAGATTATCCAGTATTCAAAGTTTAAGCAGTTGGAGTCCAGCTGGGCTAATTTACAACGACTGATTGATTTGCCTGTTTCGCAACGCAGAGTGAAATTGAAGCTCCTCGATATAAGCTGGGAGCAACTATCAACTGACTTAAATCTTGCGTTTGATATGCGACAAACATCGCTTTATAAGAAGATCTACTCAAGTGAACTTGATACCGCCGGTGGTACACCGTTTGGTTTAGTTGTTATAGATCACAAGATTAGCCCTGATTATGTGGATGACAGTAACTACGACGATTTATACACGTTGCAACTCTTGTCTGAAGTCGCTGAGCGTTCTTTGTGCCCATTTGTTTTATCGGTTAATGACGACTTCTTTGGTGACGAACCAAGTAGGCAACTGCATGACTCAAACCGAATAAACCGAATACTTGAAAGCAGTGATTTCCATTCATGGAGTTTGTTAAGAGAGAATGTCGCATCACGCTTTCTCCACTTAACACTACCTGACTATTTGTTAAGAGAACCGTATAAGCACCATCAAGCCGGGTTTATTTTTAGCGAAGTTCAACACCAAGATAATGCCCTTTGGGGTAATAGTGCTTATTTACTTGCTACGAACGTGATACGTGAATTTGACCGTATTAGCTGGTTTGGTTTTTTGCGCTCATATGACTCAGACGGAGATCATGGTGCGATCATCAGTAAAGTGAATAACAAATCGATTCAAACGAAAGTCGATATTTTTGGTGAGGAAGATGGTTTTTGGGGTGAAAATGGCTTCGTACCTCTTACTAGCTTATATCTTTCGGACCAGAAAGGTTTCTTTAGTAATCAATCTGTTTGGCATCCACCGACTGATGAAGAGCAAGTACTAGGAATGTTGCAAACAAACTTAATGGCATGTCGCTTTGGACATTACATCAAGGCTCAAACCCGTGATCAAATTGGTGGTTATGACAGCGTAGAAGACTGTAAGCGCAGCTTAGAAAGTTGGTTACAGAAATACATTAGCGAACTTGATTATGGTGAAGACTCTGTAATGGCTCGGTACCCTTTAAAATCAAGTGAAGTGATTATTACACCGGATCCAAATGACAGCACAAGATACCACTGTCAAATCAGTCTTCAACCACAGTATCAATATGAGCTAATTGACGTACAAGTCGTACTTAGTACTTCATTGTCTAATTCTGAAGTGGGAGAAAGCGCATGAGTATCATTGCCAAGCTCACACAGACATGGGAAGAAGACATTGATGCATTAAGAGATTCGATTATCGATAACGTTTGTGCTTTGGTTTCAAGTCGTGCCCCCCTTTGGGATGAAGATTTTCAAGATATGAATTTAAATAACACGATTGCTAATTACGGTGTTCGTTACGTAGCTCGCTCGCAAAGCAAAACTAATATACATGTGATTCTATCTGATATTCGAGCACTTATACAAAGCTTTGAGCCGAGGCTTTCACAAGTTTCAATTGAACTCAGTGATGAGGGTAAAAGACTTAACACGCTTCAATTCAATATTTCGGCTGTAATGCATTCACCTTATGGCGCAGAAAGCATGGTGTTTGATTCTGTGTTGGATTTGAGCTCTAACAAACTTGACGTAAGGAAGTCGAATTTTGTCTGATTCATTATTATCATACTTCGAACAAGAGCTTCGCTTTATTCGTAAAGAGGGGGCACTATTTGCATTGCAGCACCCCAACTCTGCAAGTGCACTTGGCATCAGTAAAGACGGAATCGACGATCCACAAATATCAAGATTGATTGAAAGTGTTGCTTTACTCAATGGTAAATTACATAAGAGATTGGACGAAACGTTCCCTGAGTTTACAGAAAGCCTAGTAAGACTATTGTTCCCGCACTTTTTAAGACCGATTCCATCCTACAGTTTATTGAATTTTGATATCAATGATGCAGCGAATGCTAAGCATCACGTACCTGCTGGAACAGAGTTTGATGTGAGTGGATCCAGCAATAAGAATTTCATATTTCGTACAACAGAACCTGTAAATTTATTCCCAATTAAGATCAGCAATGTTTCTACTGAATTCGCTCCTTTTACAGATGAAAAACCAGAAGGTGCGGAGCAATCTAAGGCACTTATAGAAATAGAAATATGCAGTATTGATGACGGACTGATTGTTAGCGAGTTTGATATCAGTACCCTTAAGTTGCATATCAAAGGTGAAACCAACTTTGCTTTGCGTCTATATGACCTTTTTGCACTGTCTAAAGTAAAAGTGTGCATATCCGATGGTGAAAACTCGTGGAGTTTAGGAAAAGACGATATGACGCCTGTAGGGTTTGAAGTTCAAGATACGGTTCTACCTTACCAAGCTTCAAGTTTTGGTGGATTCAAACTTCTCACTGAATTCTTTATGTTTTCAGAGCGTTTCCATGCCTATCATTTCAAGCTTGATAATGTCATCAAGAATATTAAATCTAGCCGTTTCAAACTTCAGATTTATCTGGATGAGATGAGTGTTGATCTAGCTCGAAATGTTTCTGAACAAAACTTCAGTTTATTTTGTGCGCCAATCGTAAATTTGCACAAGGTCACCGCAGAACCTTTAGAGGTTGATTTCCACAAAAATGAATACCCAATAATGTTGGAATCAATGCAAGGAAATCACTTAGAGTTATTTTCTGTTGATGAAATTACAGATATTTCTGACGATCAATTATTGAAAGTGCCACAGATGTATCACGAAAAATATAAAAAAGCAGGCACTCATTTACGTTGGCAATTAATTCAAAATTATCATGAGGATGGGCATTTAACAAGCGCATTAAAAGTAGCTGATCTCGATCATATTAGTGCAAGAAGTGATAAACGTACTTGGATTGTTAAAGCGACAGTTACGAATTCTGCTCGCGTCAGTCACTTGCCGCTTACGAGTAGATTAAAGTGTCGTGATTCTATTACAATTCCTGCTTACTTGAAGTTAATGCGAAGACCTTCCTTACCTATCAGGAATAGAGATATCCAACAAAGTGTATGGACCTTGTTGAGTCATCTACATTTTAATTATCACAGCATATTAGGGGCGGAAGATCCTAAGACAGCACTGAAAAGTGTGCTACATCTCTATAACCTAAATCAGAATCAACTCAATGCATCGTACATTGAATCAATCATTAATATTGAGCAAGAGCAAGTGGTGGCACCTATACGAGTAGCAGGTCGAGGCTGCTTTGCCTATGGAACTAGAATCATCATTACTCTTGAGCAGTCCCAACTGAACAGTGGAGCAACACTGTTCAGTTGTTTGTTGGATAAGTTTTTTGCGTTCTTTGCCGGATTTAATAGTTTTACCCAACTTGATATCCGCATTGAAGGGCAAGATGGATTGTTTATGCATTTCCCGAGGAGATCTGGATGCAAAAACTTACTTTAACAAAATTAATCGAATCTGCAGATGGTTCAGAACTTGCAAAAACTTGGCAATTGCTTAGGCATCATGCTGAGTATACGAACTCACACCTTAAAGTGCGCTTTAGTAGTGAAGTTTTACCAGCATATCATCACAGTGAAGTTACAAAAGTATATCAGCATCCAAGAGCTGGTTGGATCATTAAAACTGGGTTGCCTGCCCTAACCGGCTCAAAAGGTTCGATAGTAAGACCTCTTTATAGACAGCTGCTTAATGCTCAATTCAACCTTGGCGACGACGCTCCTATCGATTTTTTTGATAGCTTTAATCATCGTTTCTATTCGTTTTATTGTCGAGTTGAGCAAAAGCACGATTTATTGTCATTACTCGAAGAAGAACGCTTTAAATCTCACAATGTAGAGCATGCGATAAGTTCATTGTTGGTGAATTTATCGGGTGCAGAAAAAAATTCAAACATTATCCCTAAAGATCATCTTATTCAGTATTCGAGCTTAATAGGTTTGAGAATCACTTGTATAGGTGTACTGAAAAAAATACTGGAAGATTACTTTGAAACTTGCTTTGAAATTGAAAATTCGGATCTTGAATATCAACCTTTAACAATGTGTTCTCTGACGGCAATAGGCAACAATGGGCAAAACGCCCAACTGGGAACTAACGCATTAGTAGGTACGTCAGCGCCAGTAGTGGGGCAACGACTTAGAATTAAAATTTGTCCGGCAAACTATCTTGAATATATCGAAATACACAGTGATCAAAAATTAGTTAAAACAATTGATTATATCGTTCGCTCGTTCATGGGCGTTAACATCAAATACAAGTTATTTATGAAAGCAGATAGCCACTATTTGCCAAGAATTAAACTTTCAAAGAGCACAGAAGGCTTCAGCAAAATTGGTGAATCAGCTTGGATGGACAGTCGAGCAAGTTCACAGCAATACGTTGAATTACCATTGAGTGCGGGCTAGGAATTTCAGATGGTTAATATAGAACTACAAAATTTAATTAAAAGGCTAACGCCTCAATTGAAATTTAGTTTGGAAGAATCAGCAGGTGAGTGTCTATCTCGGCAACACTTCTCAATAGAACTAGAGCACTGGTTTTTCCGACTATTTCAAAATCAGGAACTTGGATGGATAAAAGCTGTTGAGTTTTCAGAAGTTGATCGTGAAGTATTAGTTGAACGCCTGAACTCAGCAATGGCTCGTTATTCAAAAGGCAATGATAAAACGCCATCATTATCGCCACAACTTGTTGACCTTCTTAAAGACGCTTGGTTATTAGCGACATTGAATCACGAACAAGCGAGTATTAACGAGTTCCACCTGTTACTGGTATTAAAGCAAAGAACGGCTCTAGGGAGTTACGCTGGAGCTTTAAGTGATTGGGTTAATAACCTTTCAACAGAATGGTTAAAGCAGCAAGCCAAAAAAATTCAGTCTGCTGTGATTAAAGGAGCAGATTCTTCGGCTCCGATTATTGAAGATTCAGGTGAAACACCTGCACTAAATAAATACGCTAAGAACATCACAGAAGCGGCGAGAAATGGTGAATTGGATCAAATATCAGGCCGAAATATCGAAATTCGGAAATCAATCGATATTCTCTGTCGTCGTAGACAAAATAGCCCGATTTTAGTGGGAGATCCTGGTGTTGGTAAAACGGCAATTGTAGAAGGTCTTTCGCAACAAATCGTTGATGGCAGTGTGCCACCAGCATTGAGCAACGTTGAACTTTACAGTCTTGATCTATCTTTGCTACAAGCTGGAGCAAGCATAAAAGGTGAATTTGAAAACCGCCTTAAAGACATCATCAATGAAATCAAGCATTCAGCAATTCCAATTATTATCTTTATTGATGAAGCTCATACCCTTATTGGAGCAGGTGGAGCCGCAGGCCAAAATGACGCAGCTAATATCTTAAAACCTGCATTAGCACGAGGTGAGTTTAGAACGATTGCAGCAACAACATGGGCTGAATATAAGCAGTTCTTTGAAACTGATGCAGCTTTAACTCGTCGATTCCAAAAAGTGGCGATTGACGAACCTGATGAACAAAACGCAATTCATATGCTTTCAGGAGTCAAAAGTAGCCTCGAAAAGCACCATAATGTAACAGTGTTACAGGAAGCCATCGATGCTGCTGTGTCATTATCCATTCGTTATCTTCCAGAACGTAAATTACCTGACAAAGCAATCAGTTTATTAGATACCGCTTGCTCAAGAATCGCACTAAGCCAAAGCGCGATGCCACAGCAGATGGAATATCTTGCAGAACAAATCCGTTATGTCGAAAATGAGATTAATACACTTAATCATGAATCGGCAGTATTCTCTATTGATTCATCAAAATTGGTAGATGCTGAAAGTCGTTTGAACGGTCTTAAACAAGAACATCTAGAGATTTCTGATAAGTGGGAGCAAGAAAAAACGTTAGTAGCAGAAGTTATTCAGTTACAAGACGAACTTGATAAATTATACCTTGATGGTTCAGACATCAAATCTCACGAATCTCGCAGTAAACTAGCTAAAACGATGGCAGACTTACGTGAACTCCAAGGTGATATTCCTCTCGTAGTTCCTCAAGTAAGCAAGCAAATTATTGCCGATGTTATTGCTTTATGGACGGGCATTCCAGCGGGTAATATGTTGAAACAAGAAGTCGAACGCATTGCACATTTAGAAGCGCATATTGCTAAGCGTGTCATTGGTCAAGAAGCACCAATTGCTGAAATTTCTCAAGCAATTCGTTTATCTCGTGCAGGCCTACGAGACCCTCGCAAACCAATTGGTATTTTCTTAATGTGCGGCCCAAGTGGTGTGGGTAAAACAGAAACAGCCTTGGCATTAACGGATGAGTTATATGGGGGAGAACATAATGCCATTACCATTAATATGACTGAATTCAAGGAAGAACATAAAATATCAATGCTTCTAGGTGCGCCAGCTGGATACGTTGGTTATGGAAAGGGTGGCGTCTTAACTGAAGCTGTTCGTAAAAATCCTTACTCGGTTTTGTTGCTGGATGAAATGGAAAAAGCGCACCCAGGTGTGCATGATATTTTTTATCAAATTTTCGACAAAGGATCCATTTCAGACAGTGAAGGTCGGAAGGTAGATTTTAAAAACACCATCATCATCATGACGTCGAATGCAGCTGATAGTGCTGTTGTCAGTGCGTGTAATCATGGAAACCTTGAAGTTACTAAAGTAACTGAAGCCATTTTCCCTGAGCTGAAAAGATTCTTTAAACCCGCCTTCTTAGGTAGAACCACTATTGTGCCTTATTTCCCGTTGACCGATGACGAGCTTGCTAAAATTGCTGAACTCTCATTAAAGCGTATCGAGAAGCGTATAAAGCAACATTATGGTGCAACTTTTAGTTATGACGATTCGTTAACAGCAAACTTAGTTGCAAGAACTAACTCCCCTGAAACCGGTGCGAGAGCGATTGAACAAGCTATCAATAGAAGCTTAATGCCAGATGTCGCTAATGAATGTATCGATCGAATGAGCAAAGGTATGGATGTTAACCACATCAATATCAGTGTTGATGACGGGAAAGTAAACGTAGAGATAAAGTAGATCGATTTTATCGGCTATAAAAAATTTAAATTATGACAAAGCAAGAGATTAAGTATAAATGTCACTATCAATAAGAATCATATGCTCTCCTGATGGAGAAAGTATTTCTGAATGGACGAAGCTATTTCCTGCCAATGGCGGTGAAATAGGTCGAGCCTATGGTTCCACAATGCAGTTAAGTGACTCATCGAGAACCATTTCTAGTACGCACGCCATCATTAGAAAGTCTTCTCGTGGGTACCAAATTTTGGATAACAGCACCAATGGATTGTTTATCAATGGAGCTGATAAGCCTTTAGGAAAAAATAGTCAGACTGCGCTGAATGACGGTGATGTTTTAAGTATAGGGAAATACCGGTTACTCGTTTCATGCTTCTTGCCAGCTACCGCTAAGGCTGCACCTTTATCAGAAACAGAAGCAGGTTCTTCGATAGGTAATGATCCGTTCTCAACCCCCAATAATATAGATGTCGAGTCACCTGTAATGGATATCGAAGAGCCTACATTCGAATTTGAACGAATGGGAAATGAAGTTCTTGAAGATGATCCGTTTTTAATCGATACCGAAAAAAGTGCGGCGAAACAGAAATCGTTTTCTACAAGCTTTGCAGAAGTAGATGAAGATCCTTTGAAAGAAACGACATTAGATTTCAATCTAAATACGATCAATCAAGACAGGATTGATCCAGTATTCAACGACCCTCAACCTAATGTTGAGTCTCCTGTTGGGGAACAACTATTCGAACCGACTCAAGAAGACAAACAACCTCCTCAGGATGACGTTAAGTATTCAGTTGCACAATACAAATCAAAAGAAGAAAGGTTTAATCAGTACACAGAGCAAGCAATTGATTATGCCATTACAAAAATTTTAGCCGAAATGTCACCAGAAAATATGGAAAGCATGTTTACTGACCTTGTTCCTACTACGTTTTGGTCTAAAAAGCCAGATTTCTGGTCAATGTATAAACGCTATTTTGAAAGACAAATGAACAATAAAGACTGGCAAATAAAGTTTCATGCTTACTTTCAAGAAGGCATTCGTTTGCAAAGAAATATTGGAGAGCATAGCTAAATGAAGAAAGTCCTAATTTGTTGTATTGCGCTGTTTACTCTCAATGGTTGCAGCACCATAAGTAGTTTATGGTCAGGCGAACCTGTAGCACCACGATTAATTGTGAATATTACAGCAAACAAAAATATTAATCCAAATTTCAAAGGTGAGGCATCGCCCGTGGCTTTGACCATATACCAATTGGCCGATAGCGAAGCGTTTAAGCAGGCAAGTTTTATCCAAATATTCTCTAATGAACAAAATGTGCTCAAAGCGGGCATGTTATCTACTCGTCATTTGCAAAGTATGTTGCCTGGAGAGACTCGGAAACAAACTTTTGTATTGAATCCCGAAACTAAATTCATCGGCGTGTTAGCCAATTTCGCCGATTATAGAAAAGCAAAAAATAAAGTAATAATTCAGCCGCTGACAATTAGTGGTGCAGTAATTAACATTCATTTAGATGGGATAAACCTAACGGTAACCGGGGAAGAGAGCTGAAATGGATACAAAGAAAATCGTTTGGAGTGAGGGAATGTTTTTATGTCCTCAGCATTTCCAACAACAAGAGCGTTACTTAGAAAATTATATTCGCGAATTTGCTTTTCAAGTGGCACCGAACTGTTTTGGGTTATCTTTGCTTGAGCTTGATATGGCACTGTTAAATATTGGCAAAATAGGCATTCGATCTGCTAAAGGCATCTTTCCTGATGGCACTCCATTTACGATCAGACAAAGTCTAGTATTAGAAATCCCCGAGGGTACTGTAAATAAACGCGTGTACTTGGCACTACCAATTGCACGTTCTGGTGTCATTAATGTTGGTGAAGACGAGCGTGTTAGGTATTCGATGCTAGAGCATCAGGTTTTTGATACCAGCCGTGAACAAAGCGATGCTTTGCAAATCGAAGTTGCTGAACCTAATGTCATGTTAAAACTCGAGGGTGATGAACTCCAAGATTATACGTTAATACCAATTGCATATATTGCTGATTTCAAACCAGAGGGTGGTGTTTCGTTAAATCAGGCCTTTGTTCCTCTGTGCCTGCAATTTGGGGTATCTTCTTATCTCAAAGATAACGTGCAAGACATCTATTCGCAGATGCTGTATCGAGCAAAGACCATTTCAACACGTTTGCAGGCCGAAAAAGGCAGTAAAAGTTATCAGACCTTAATGCGAGACTATTTATGGTTACAAGCGTTGGGCGGTTGGTTGCCAAAGTTCAAGCAGATTTGTGGTGATCAATTAATGTTCACGCGCCATTTATACCTTGAATGTTTATCAGTGGTCGGTCAAATGTATGGGCTTGAAGGTAAAATGCCGAAAGAATTCCCTGCTTGGAATCAACATGACTTATTTGGTATTTTTTCTTCAATATTTTCAGAATTATTAACTCTGCTGAGAGAAATTCAAATTGAAAATGTTCATACATTGAAGTGGGATCAGAGCTTATTCAAGTCGCGACGTTTACTGAGAACCATTGTTCAAGACAGAAGCTTCTTCAATGAAGGGCAATTCGTACTCGTAGTGACATCAGATATTGGCTCATCAAAACTGAGTTCAGAATTTCAAAAAGCGGCGAAACTCGCTGGAAATAGTGCCATCGCAGATCTAGTGAGAAACGCAATTTCAGGCGTACCTTTACGTAATTTGCCATATGCCCCTTCTGAACTTAAATCTAGAACGGATGCGGCATATTTTGAAGTAGATACACAATCAGATCTATGGGTATCGATGATAAAGAAAGATGAGCCAATCGCTTTACATATTGATGAGCGCATTGAGAATGTCAATGTTGAATTCCATGTGATCAGGTAACGATTATGAATGGCATCTTTAACGAAGAATCCACCGTTGTCGTTCGCAGAGCGGCAGCTGTAAAAGTTGAACAGAAGTCGACGCCAAACGAGTTAACGGTCGATCTTGAAGGTTCAGATAGCTTGATTAATAACTTGGTCATCTACGGCAGTCCACTGCTTAATGCCGCGTCTGATTTATTAGGTATTTTGGTGACCATCCCTAGGCAGTCAGAACCAGAGAATGTAGATAGATTTAGACAAAATCTATTAGAAGGTATTGCACGCTTTAGACAAAACGGCATTCATTTAGAGTACCACCCGAGTATCATTGAAAAAAGCTGTTTTATATTATGTGCAGCCTTTGATGAAGCGATTTTGTATACCCATTGGGGAGAAAAAGTACGTTGGGAGAACCACTCTTTATTGAGTAAATTGTTCTCTGAACGTAATGGTGGTGAAGTATTTTTTAAAATCCTCGATAAAGCTTGTCAACAGCCCAATAAATTGGTGGATTTCATTGAACTTCAATATCTTATGTTAGTGCTTGGTTTCCAAGGGCGTTATCGAGATCATGATGAAAGTCTATTACATGAAATAAAATCAGATGTATACAACATCGTCAGTGATTACCGTTTTGAAAGTAATTTACCTATCCCTAAAACGCCTGATTTACCAGAAAGCAAAACACCATTGCAAATGATAGGCTTGACAAAGCTCGCCATTTTTATGTTGTTGTTTGTGCTGCTCGGATACACGGCATCTGAATACATGTATTTTGATCGTAGCAGACAAGTTATCGATGAGGTCCATGCCATTGAGATGTCAGGAATGAAAATAGCCAATGGTAAAAATGCGCATTCAGATTCAAGTAATGATGTTATCTCTGACGATTCGTCTTTTTCGTTGGGAAAAGACACTGAAAATCTGATGAGAAATGTACATTGGGAAATTTTACTAGGCATATTTTCAAATTACTCAGATGCTTCTAGGCTCGTTAATTTATTAAAAAATGCAGGCTATAAAATTCACACTCGGGAAACAGAAAACGGTATTGAGATTGTCAGTAAGTCAAACCCTGACTTATCTGAAGTAAGAAAACTAAAAAACGAAATCAATATTCAATACGGTTTAAATGCTACTGTGAGAAAGGCTAAGTAATCCATGTTAAAAAAAATAATCGTTGTCTTTATTGCCATCATTCTTGTTTCGGTGTGTGCTGTGTCATGGCTATTCATCGAAAAAGAAAGCAGCATATATTGGCTAAATTATGTAACAACTTTGCTTGCAATTATTTGGCTTATTGCTAGTTGCTATTGGTTTTATCGTTTAAATAAAACGAAGGCAGAGTTAAAGAAACAAGAAGAAGACTTGCTGCACAAACAAGATGTGAAAGCGATTAATCATGTTTTCCAACTGGCTATTAAGCGAATCAAGGGTAAGGGTACAACAAAAATAAAAAGCCTTTATGAAATGCCTTGGTACATTGTGCTTGGCGGTGATAAAGATGCAAAAAGCTCATTATTGCAACAAAACGGTTTAGAGCCACTTTCTGATAAATCTTATCAAGATGAGTATGGTAATCAATTCTTGCGTTTTTGGTCTAACGATCATCTTGTTGCTATTGAAATTTCAAGTCGAGTGTTCGATAACGAGCAGTTAGATAATATTCTTTGGGATGCTATTGCACAGCAGGTTCTAAAGTACCGTCCACGACAAGGCATTAATGGTATTCTTTCGATCATCGGATGTGATCGCCTATTGACCAGCGATAGAAAGCTTAGACAAAAAATGAGCAGCACGATTCAAGAAGCTGTACTCAATTTAGGGCACACATTACGTCTATCTATTCCTGTTTACAGCGTATTTTCTAAAGCTGATACTATTGCTGATTTTGTTGAGTTTTTTAATTATTACTCTGTCACAGATGTTGATAACCCTTTCGGTGTCACTTTTGATTGTGAACAATCAAAGAGGTTTGACTTGTATCAATTTGATATACAGGTCGATGTGATTCTAAGGGCACTTGCAGAGCAACAACATCAGTTACTCCGAAATATAAGTAAAGAACAAGCCGAGTCAGTTGTAGCTTTACCTTATCAATTAAGGATTTTCTTTAAATTTGCAAGCGAGCTATTAAGTGATATAGGACGGGAGAACAGAGTAAGAGAAGCTGTTTGGATAAGAGGTTTTTACCTGTTGTCATGTGGTCAAAAGGGCCAAGAGTTTGACCTGTTATCTCAAGCAGTTTCAGAGCGAATGGAATTTACAACCAACCATACACTTGAAAAATTACCCGGCCGTAGAAATTTCTTCTGCTCAAAAATGTTCAGTAGTGTGATACTGCCAGAGAAAGACATCCTTGGCGTAAATGAATTAAGAAATAGTCTTTATATATTTGGAAGGGTGGCGCTATTTACTACGCTCGGTCTTGCTTTTATATCCTCAGCTGTTGGTTTGAAGAATAATTGGTCCAAGGATGAATCATGGCGTTCAGCCGCAATTTCTGAGCTTAGATTGTACGATCACGATATTCGATCATACAAGGAATCTCCAGAGGATTTATCTTCGTTAATAGAAATCATTAATGAAATCAGAATGATTGCAGAGCAGGGGGTTTCTCCTGAACCTTGGTATAAGAAAGTAAGCTCGATGCAAGACTATACGGCAGAGAAGATATATTTGTCGTATCAAGAGCAGTTGAAAAAATACTTGATGCCAATTTTAGAAAGATTGGTGAGAAAAGATCTTGCTGCACAAGTGAACTTAGAAAAGCCAACTAAGACATTTGAAATTCTTCGTTACTATCAAATGTTATTTGATAAGACGAAATTGAATATCGATGAGTTACAGCCATTTTTATTGGACGAAATTCGTCAAGGTAAAGAATTATCTTCCCATGACATAGATGTGTTATCAGTACTTATTGAAGATTTGTTTGCTAGTGATTATGAAAGTACACTCGATGCTGATCATCAGCTAATTGCTGATGCAAGTAGCAGTCTAGAAGGGCTTTCTCCTGAAAGACTGATATACGATCAAATTAAAAATGAACCAGGCAATACTAGTAACGTTGATATCAGACGACAGTTGGGCGAAAACTTTTATTCTTTCTTCAAATTTTCTGACGATTTCCATGGTTATTTGATTCCAGAGATGTTTACTAAGCAAGGATATGGCCAATTGGATATTTCGGCAAAATCCAAAATGCTGAGACGGCAATTGTCGCAATTCGAATTGATCTTAAATGATCATAGTGGTGTATCACTGGCTGAATTAAGTGATTTAAGCAAAAACGTTCAAAAGCTGTATTTTGCTGATTACATTGGTTACTGGCAAAACTTGCTTCAAAATATTTATATAAAGCAATTGAATAGTACAGAAAAGCTTACTTTAGCATTGCACACTGCTCGTGAGCCTGTAACGAGCCCAATATTAGATGTGTTAAGTGCGGTGGTTGTGAACACTACATTAGCAGTAGAAGAGCAACCAAACACCAAAGAAAATAAACGTATTGCGAGCCAGCTAGGTCTGACAAAGGCAGCAAAAGTACTTAGAAAAGCAGATCGAATCAATCGTGCTGTTGGGAGTAAGTTATTAGATATTCAGCCATCATTTGTGGTTAATAAAGCGTTTAAAGAGTATGCCGACTTCATGGATTCATCTGTAAATTCAAGACAAGGCATGGCTGCCGCTGACGTTATCTCTAGTATTAATGCTTTGAATACTTATTTGGATGTTGCATTTTCAGGCCCAAGCCCTTCACAAAAAATGCACGAATATTCTCTTGCTCATGCCAATGGCAGCCAAGATCCAATATCTGATCTTGAGAAGACAGCTTCTAAAGCGCCAAACCAAGTCAATATATGGATTAAGAGCTTAGCGCATCAAGCGTGGAAACAGGTTTTAGCGAATGGTGCGACTTATATTGATCAAAAATGGAATGATCAAGTTTTCCAGCAATACAGTCAAAGAATCAACAACCGTTTTCCATTCAACTTAAAAGGTCGTGCAGAAGTTTCTTTGGATGATTTTACTGAATTCTTCAAACCGGAAGGCATCGTCGATCAGTTTGAGGATGAATATTTAAAACCATTCATTTACTGGGATAATAATAAGGTCAAATTAAAGCAAATTGATGGGGTTACGATTCCAATTAACCGCTCTGCATTTATTGCAATGCAGAAAACACGAGCATTAAGTCGTTTATTCTTTGGTGTGTCAGGCCAAGAGGCTTCATTGAAGTTTAGTTTAAAAGCTAACTCTATGAGTACTGATGTGACTCGCTTCCAAATCAGAGCGGATAACAACGTATTCAGTTATGAGCATGGTCCAAGGGTATTCACTGAAATTGATTGGCCTCAGGTAAACTTGAACGGTTACTTAAGTACGGATTTTTATCGTGGCAAAAATCAAGTTGCAACTAAATCTTATCAAGGTCAGTGGGCGTTTTTCCGTGCATTATTTAAAGATAAGTCATTGCCGACATCAGCGAGAACTGTTCGCAAAGTAATATATAAACTCAATGATCAATACATCACGCTTGACTATACATTGAGAAATTCTAATTCAACAATATCGAGCGATGTGTTTACCAACTTCTCTATGCCAAAACACATCTATCAAACACAAACTCGATGATAAATATGAGCTATGAGATTAAGCGGCATCAATTGATAATTGATGCCGTCTCCAATCTTTGCGTTAAATATTTTGATGATAAAGTTTATATAGAAACTGAGTATGAGGCACTGAAGGAGTGTGAGAGTGATAGGGTTCAGGGAGTCTTGGCGTTTAATTTTGAACAAAGGTGGCTTCAGCTCTCTTTTTATAAAAATTCGATTCCATTGAATAAATTTGATACAGGAAAACAAACAATATTTGTTCAATTGTTGCCTCATATAATCAGCGTAGTGCAACATTGTCATGACTGTGGTTGGATACATGGAGATTTAAAGCCTTCTAATATTCTTTACCTCCCAACAAATAAATCAATTAAACTGATTGATTTTGGCGCAAGTCAACGAATTGGTGTAGCCCGAAAGTCTCTCTATGAATGGCAATGTTCGCCGCATTTTGCTTCTGATGAAGTCTTTAATGGGACTGGTGTGTGTAAACCAAGTGATGACTGGTATGCCATTATTCGACTCATCAATCAGTTCTTAAACAGTAAACCCAAGTTTATTCTCGCTTTTAAAGCTAAGATGTATAAGTATTTGATTAAACGAAAAATGGTATAAAATTGCATTCTGTTCAATTTCCAGTAGAGAGGGGCCTTCAAAAATGCTAAATCGGGTTTGGTGGTATCTTTTTATTGTTTCATTCTTATCAATCATATATCGAATGTACTCGGGTGATGCTCATGTGTTAACTGAATCAGTAAGGTACCTTTTTGATAATGCTAAATTAGCTGCAACGATTTCTATTGGATTAGTCGGTGTATTAACCCTTTGGATGGGGTTAATTCGAGTAGGGGAGAAAGCTGGCTTAATTCGATTGATTGCAAAAATCACTGAACCATTATTATCTCGTTTAATGCCTGAAATCCCTAAAGGACATCCAGCGTTTGGCAGTGTCACCATGAACTTAACAGCAAATGTACTTGGATTAGATAATGCAGCTACGCCACTCGGTTTAAAAGCGATGCAGGATCTTCAATCTATTAATCCAAATAAGACTGTTGCGAGTAATGCTCAGATTTTATTTTTGGTGCTCAATACTTCTTCAGTCACGTTAATTCCTGTTACAGTTTTTTTATACCGAGCTCAACAAGGTGCAGCGGAGCCCGCAGATGTCTTTTTACCACTGTTACTTGCGACGAGTGCATCAACCATAGGTGGTTTAATTTGTGTTGCGATTGTTCAAAGAATTTCATTATTCAATACGGTCTTACTAGGTTACAGCGCATTATTAATTGGTGGCTTGATTGCGCTGATTGCTTATCTGATGACGTTAACTGCTGGCGAAGTCGGAACGGTATCAACGCTATTAGGTAATGGCATATTACTGAGTTTGATATTTAGCTTTGTACTTGTTGCTGGGTACAGAGGTGTTGCGGTTTATGATGAGTTCGTAGAAGGTGCAAAAGATGGGTTTAACCAAGCTGTCAGGCTTATTCCTTACCTAAGTGCAATGTTGATTGCTATTGGTTTATTAAGAGGCTCTGGTGCAATGGATGTTTTGCTTAACTCTATCGAGTCCACGGTTAAATATTTTGGCTTTGACACTCGTTTTGTTGACGCATTACCTACGGCAATCATGAAACCCTTTAGCGGCTCTGGTGCGAGAGCATTAATGTTAGAAACCATGGAGCATGATGGCGTCGATTCATTTGCTGGCCGTCTTTCGGCGATCATTAATGGTAGTACAGAAACAACGTTTTATGTGCTAGCCGTATATTTTGGCAGTGTAGGTATTAAGAATGGGCGACATGCACTGAGTTGCGGTCTTTTTGCAGATTTTTGTGGAGTAATTGCTGCAATTGGCATTTGCTATTGGTTTTATGGTTGATCGTTATCTTCGGGTTTATCTGATTTTGATTTTGTATCAGGTTGCTTAAATTGCGGCAATTTAAATTTGGCACTGTACTTTAATACTGCCAAGTTGCTTAAAATAACCCCGATCACCAAAATGATGATTAACCATACTTCTAAAGTAGACATAAGCTTTCCTAGCAAGGGTTTAATTGTGAATTAAACCCTATCTTAATCTCAATATTAGTCAACCGATAAACGCTGTTCGCATTTTTTAACATCTTCAGGTGTATCAACTTCTTGTGAGTTAAATGCACTGATGGCGATTTTAATCTTATGACCATGTTCAAGCGCACGCAATTGCTCAAGACACTCTAGCTGTTCAAGTGTGCCATGAGGAAGTTTGGCAAATTCTTGAATAAAGCCACTGGTATATGCATACATACCGATATGTTTATACGCTGGATAATCTTTTGTATCACGACCAAAAGGGATACGTGCGCGTGAAAAATATAGTGCATGATGATCATTATCAAATACCACCTTTACTTGCATTGGATCGTCAATATCACAGGCTTTAGTGATTTGGTAAGCAAGCGTAGCCATTTCAAATTCGTCAGGGTGTTTCTCAAAGAGATTAATAAGTTGCTCAATTGAAATAGGATCCACCAATGGTTGATCACCTTGAAGGTTGATGATCACTTCATTGTCAGGTAAGCCTAATGCTGAAATTGCTTCATTGATTCTATCGGTACCTGTTGCAGCATCTGGAGAAGTCATTACAACGTTGCCTCCAAAAGATTCGACAACGGATTTTATGCGTTGATCATCAGTCGCAACGAATATATTGCTTACACCTTTTGCAAGCGATGCTCGTTCGTATACGTGCTGGATCATTGGCTTACCCGCTATTTGTGCTAGAGGTTTGCCAGGAAAGCGAGTTGAGCCGTAACGCGCAGGGATAATCAATGTGTAACTCATCAAAAAACCTTAGAAAAAGAAATACCAGAAGTTCTATGAAGTGAATGATAACAGCTCCAAAGGAAGGAATTAAATGGAGCTGTTAAAATAAATCGAAATTTTGAGTGGATAGATTACTTTTTCCACATTGTATGATCGACGGTTACGTCAAGGTCGTTCAATAGACCATTATCAATACCGTAAATCCAACCATGAATTGCGACGTCTTGACCGCGCTTCCATGCTTGTTGAACAATAGTAGATGTTGCCACATTGCCTACTTGTTCAATAACGTTCAATTCGCATAAACGATTAAATTTGTCTGCTTCGCTTAATTGCTCAAGTTCAGCAGAATACTTGTTATATGTAATTCTAATATGATCAAGCCAATGATCAATCAAACCAAAGCGTTCACTGTCTGACATTGAAGCTTTCACACCACCACAGCCATAATGACCTACAACCATAATGTGTTTTACTTTTAGTACTTCAACGGCATATTGAATCACTGAAAGACAGTTGATGTCCGTTTGAACGACCTGGTTAGCAATGTTTCTATGAACAAAAACTTCACCCGGCATCACATCAATGATTTGATTTGACGGAACACGGCTATCAGAGCAACCAATCCATAAATATTCAGGTGTTTGTTGTTTCGCGAGCTGTTCGAAGAAATCTGGCGTTTCTTCTGTAATTCGCTTTGCCCACTCTCGGTTATTGTCAAAAAGAGGTTTTAGTAGTTTCATAGATTAGGGTACTTACTTAACGTTATAGAAATTATATCAACTTCTCGAAGAGATGTGGTCTGCGGAGGCAACTCTATAAAAATACTCCGTCACAATATCTTCAAGTTGGAGATCAACTTCATTAAAAAGTTCTATTTGTTGTTCAGTAATGATTCTACGTAATTCTTGTTTGTCGAACAACGCCATATATTGTAAGGATTTAGGGGCATAACTTATATGCCAAGGCTCGGGACTAACGCCACTTTTACCTTGCTGATACGGACGATAAAAACCATATTGATTCGCGTTTTTATCTAACCAGAGTGATAACGCTTCACACGGTCCACCTGTTTGGTACTCTTGCGGGATAAGTTGAATATCTTTTTTGGCTATAAAGCGTGGATCAAATACGTCAATATCGGTTCCCCAATGATGACGAGATGTACCAGGTAAAGCAGACCAAGTTAAGATAGAACGAACAAGTTCTGCAGCAGATAAGGTTGATATATCAATGGGGGCTGAGGCCTTATTAAGTACTTTGCGTTTACCGGTTGCTTTGTTATTCCAAATTGCCGCTTGTGCTTCAAAACTTCGATAACTAGAACAGACGGCAATGGCTATACCGTCTTGTTTTGCGCTACTTACTAATGCACTAAATGCATTAGCTGTATCATATTCAAACTTAAAAGCGTCTACTTCAATTAATTGGCTGGAGTCGAGTCCGTAAAGATACTGATTGCTTATTGTTTGTGAGCACATAGTAAATTTTCCAATATTTTTTCATAGCAATGAGTAAGTATTACGAGATCATCCACGTTTACACATTCGTTCACTTTATGAATCGTGGCGTTTACCGGACCAAGCTCAATAACCTGTGCTCCAGTGGGTGCGATAAATCGACCATCTGAAGTTCCACCAGACGTTAACAGTTGGGTTTCGTAACCAGTAACATTAACTATCGCTTTTTTTGTCGCTTCCACTAGATCACCGTGATCAGTCAAAAACGGTAGGCCATTAAATATCCAATTGATGTCATATTCTAGTTTGTGTGAATCTAAAATATCGATAACTCGTTCAATCAACTGTTCTGCAGTGACTTCCGTTGAATAACGGAAGTTAAACATAATGTCTACGCTTCCTGGAACAACATTAGATGCACCAGTTCCACCATTAATATTGGCAATTTGAAAGCTGGTTGGTGGAAAAAAATCGTTGCCATTATCCCACTGAGCTTGTGAAAGTTCAGTGAGTGCTGGCGTAGCTTTATGAATAGGGTTTACTGCCAGGTGAGGATAAGCAACATGCCCTTGAATGCCTTTGACTGTAAGATTGCCAGTTAAGCTGCCACGACGCCCATTTTTAACTACGTCACCCAATTTCGTCGTTGATGACGGCTCACCGACAAGAGCCCATGTGATCTTTTCATTACGAGCTTCCAGTGTATCGATAACGCGTGTCGTCCCGTTAATGAACGGGCCTTCCTCGTCACTGGTGATTAAGAACGCAATGGACCCTTGATGGTCTGGATGCTTTTCAATGAAGGTTTCTATTGCAACAATCATTGCTGCTAAAGAGCCTTTCATGTCAGCAGCTCCTCTCCCATAAAGCATGTCACCAATCATTGTTGGTTCAAATGGCGGTGTATCCCAATTTGACACATCACCTGTTGGAACAACATCTGTATGGCCAGCAAAACAAAATACTGGTCCTTCTGTGCCACGACGAGCCCACATGTTGGTTGTGTCTTCAAACACCATAGATTCGATGGTGAAGCCAAGATTTTCGAGTCGACTTGCCATCAGTTGCTGACAACCCTCATCAAGCGGCGTTACCGACGGCCTTGAGATAAGTTCTTTGGTTAAATTAATCACTTCATGAGTCATGAATTAAATATCTCTTGGTATTGTTCAATCTTAAAACCAACATACACTTTGTCATTTAATACAAGGATAGGGCGTTTGATTAAAGTCGGGTGTTCCAGCATTAAGTTCATTGCTTTTGTTTCATTAATATCTGTTTTTTCAGCATCTGATAAATTTCTAAAGCTGGTACTGCGTTTATTGAAAATGGTTTCCCATTGCTGTTTAGTTACCCAAAACTCTAATTGATCTTTTTCTAATGGCTTGTCACGGAAATCAGAGAATTCAAAATTAATTTCGTTTTGTTCTAGCCACTTTTTGGCTTTCCGAACGGTATCACAAGGCTTAATCCCCCAAAGGGTAATGTTTTTCATGTCATTCCTATTATAAATCAGTAAGATAATTTTATGCTGTTGTTAGGGTTTTATTGGTTTTTATAGAGTGTTTATAGAAGTACCGTAAAACTAATAGTAATCGATGTATGATTTTTCAAATTGTTCTAGCTCTTCTATCCATTGCGGCATTCCCAGTTTTATAGTTTGTGTTAACTTTATAAGTTCAGTGATTTCAACTAGACCTTTTTCCAATAGAAATGTGTAGAATTTTTTGAATGAGGTGCCATTACTTTTTAAAGTACCTCTAGAAGACCAAGATGCTTTACGGATAAACCAACTCATAAAAAATGGTACATCGGCTATGCCATCTTCTGGGCGAATATTTTCGTAGTAAGTTAAGTAATCATTAATGAAAAACTCAACATTCGATGTATGAGTATCTATGGTGGTTTGCTTTAAGCCTGACTCTATAAGCCACTTTTCGAATTCAACGAGTAATACATTATTTTCGGCAATAAGTTCGTCTAATTGATCTTCAGTTAGTTCTTCTTGGCTCATATATTTTCAAAAGGGGATAAATTTTAAGTTTGATTTTTGCAAACAAGTAGACTCTATTGCAAGTTATTGTGCATTGAAAGTCTTCCTGATTACCCTTAAATCTCAATCAAACCTTAGTTACACATGGTATCTAATTGAAATATTAAGTTTTTGTTGCCATCATACCAGCAAAGGCAGGTATCCAGTGCCTCATTAATAAAAACTAAAGCCGCTGGACTACCGACATACACATCTGTCGTTATTTCATTTCCTGCCTTCGCAGGAGCGACAACAAAGTTAGCTGAACTTTGTCGGTAATCAGGAAAGTCTTTACGGTATATCTTTCAAAAAGTGCTCACAAGACGAGATCCCATAAATAGTAATGTTTTTCATGTTATTCCAATTTCTAATCAATAAGTTATAGTTATCGCATTAGTTGCAAATATACATTTCTAATGAAGTATTGATAGAAGTACCGAAAGCCTGAAATTTTCAGGCTTCAAAATGATCAGTCATCTTTCTTTTGAGATTGACTCTGTTGTTGACTGGATGTAGCTGGTTTCATTTTAGAGATCCCTTCTACACTGTTCTTCATCAACTTAGTATCATTTTTGACAACCATTTTTTGAGTTGAAGATTCACTTTTTGTCATTGCTTTTTCCTGAACTATTTGAATTTCCAGTAGGCTTGAGCTTTGAAATTCCTTCAATACTCTTTTTGACTTCAGTAATACCACTAAAACTATCTTGTGCGTGGCCTTTGGTAGATGGTTTGGTTTTCTGCTCTTCTGACATAACAATCTCCTTGATTTGATTTTTAAATGAAATCATAAGGTTTGATGCAGATATACTCAATATAAAGCTAAATAAAATTGCTAGATAAAAAGAGTTTTTTGCGGTTTTGTCATATTTTCTCAAAGTGGCTTCATCTTGGGTGCAATCTTGATCACTAATCAATTTGACAAGTAATTCAGCATTTTTGCCAAATATTGTGATAATGCTATAGATGCAGATTAGATACGACGACGATGCAAACAAGAAACTGATGTTTTCAATTAATGTTAAATCTGTTTTGAGGTTTAGAAAGGTCAGTAAGACACCCAGCCCTGCAACTGAAAGAGTCAAGATGCTCCATCTTGGTGTTGTAAAAAGATGCATAAGCTTGACTGTGAAACTCTACAGAATAAGCATCTTGAAGAGACTTGTTTTGCTCTTCATTATCATTAGCGTCGGTACTTGGTTCTTTATGTTCACTTGAAGAGTAGTGGTTCGTAACTCGGCAAAAAATATTCAAGGTGGTGTATTCGCAAATTTAAAGTTTAAAGGAAATCAAATATTTCCCTATGTTAATACAAATCTATAGAGTGATCCAAATTGCTCAAACTTAAAGCAATTTATTTGCGGCAGATCTTTCACTAAGTGCTCGCAGTTTTTAATACCAAATAAGATTGTATCAGACATTTCTATTTTGCTTTTATGGAAACAGAGATGAGAGAAAATAGCATGATGAAATTAATTATTTCATCATGCTTGGGAGGAGTTTATAAGGTTACGTTGAATATAACGTCAGATTGAGCCATTACATTCCCATCAAATTTTTTGATAGACTTAACATCTTCCATGTTAGCGAGCACAACAGGAGTTAAAATACTGTCAACTTGGATTTGAATAAAATTCAAGTCAAAAGAAACGATTGCATCTCCCGCTTTGACTTTTTCGCCTTCTTCAGCAATGCGTTTAAACCCATTCCCTTGAAGCTCAACAGTACCGATACCAAAATGAACAAAGAGCTCTAAACCATCATCAGATTCGATACTGAATGCATGATTGGTTTCAAAAATCTTCCCGATTACACCATCAATAGGAGCATAGAGTGTGTCTCCATTTGGATAGATTGCGATTCCATCGCCCACTATTTTTTCAGCAAAAACCACATCGGGTACTTGCTCAATGTCGACAATTTTACCAGAAACGGGCGCATAGATATTAATCCCAGGGTCGATAGTTTTTTGCTTTTTGAATAGCCCTGAGATTTTTTGAAATAATCCCATAATGACCTCTACTTTTATAATTATTGTTATTTAGTATTAAGAGTTGAGTTCTGAAATACGCTTCGCTTTTATGGCTTTTTGTGCAATTAATTTGAATTCAGCAAGTTTGCTGTTACAAATAAGCGACTTAATTTCCAACACATTAGAGATATTAACACTCAGCTCTTTTAATCCCAAGCCTAATAGAATAGGGACCGCATTTTTATCACTCGCTAACTCTCCGCACAATGATACCTCGACGTTGTGCTTATTCGCTTGATCAATCGCAATTTTAATCAATTTTAAAACAGAGGGTGATAATGATGGATAAGTGCAGGTTAGTTCTAAATTGCCTCTATCTGCCGCCATGGTATATTGGGTTAAATCATTAGTTCCAATACTAACAAAGTCTACCAAAGGCAAAAGTGAGTCAAGGTTTAGTATCGACGCAGGGGTTTCCAGCATAATCCCTATTTTAGGCTGTTTATATGCAATTTTTTGTACAGAGAGTTCTTCTTTACAAGACTCAATAATCACTAGAATGTCTTCTAACTCTTCGACTTGGTTTACCATTGGAAACATTAAGCGAACAGAACCATGATTTGCAGATCTTAATGCGGCTTTTAACTGCGGCTTGAAGTACTGATGATGTTTCAAAGAAAATCGACAGCCACGAATCCCAAGTGCAGGGTTCTCTTCATCAGCTTGCCTGAAGAATGCAACGTCTTTGTCTGCTCCAATATCAAGTGTTCTGATCGTGAGCGGAAGTCCTGACAGTTGGTGTAACGCATCACAATAGTGTTGGAATTGCGTATTTTCACAAGGGTATTCTGTGGAATTGAGCAACATGAATTCTGTACGCAGTAAACCCACACCATCAGAACCTAGATCTGACATTCGAGTTATTTCACTTAATGAACCTGCATTGGCATAAATAGTGACAGCTTGGCCATCGAGAGTTACTGCCTTTTGATCTTTATAAGCTGTCAGTTGCTTTTGCTGTTTACGTTCTTCATCTACAACAAGCTTAATTCCTTTTAAGTCATCCTCTGATGGTGATTTATAAAGAAGTCCATTAATGGCATCAACAGCTATTTGTTGGCCATTATTTATGCTTAACCCTGTGTAGTCGCAATTCAACAGCGCTGGAATTCCAGCTGCGCGAGCAAGAATTGCGGTATGACTCGTTAATCCACCTGTTTGTAATACAATTGCTTTGACATGCTGGAAAGGTAACATGGCAAATTCTGCTGGCGTAATATCGTGGGCGAGAATAATACTTGGTTCAAAAATAAAGCTCATATCCCAACCTAAAGTGCCATTAATCGTGGCGATAAGCCTTTTGGCTAATGCTCTTATATCATTAGCTCTACTTGCAATGCTTGGGTCTGGGATTGACTCAACTTCAATAGCATGTTGTTCAAAAACACGACTGACAGCCATCGAGGCTGTATAACATTGTGTTTTTATTTCATTGTTGAGTATATCGAAGAGCTCATCATCATTAAGTAGCAGAATATCAGCTTCGATGAGGTCATAGTTTTCGCTGTCTTCAGGTAACTGTCTTTGACCGCCAATAAGTAATTCAGTCAATTCTAAAATTGAATCACTTACTTTCTGTTGCTGCTCTGTTATACCTGCGAGATTTATGGTTCTAAAATCAACCGAAGCGTCTTGTTCAATAATATGGACAGCTTGCCCAATAGCGATTCCAGTTGAAACTACTACGCCTGAAACAGTCATGTAATTACCTAATTAACTTAATGTTGCCAAGAGTTTAGACACACTTTCGACAGCTTCTTGAGCCCGTTCTCCAGTGGCAATAACCTTCACTTGAACGCCTTTATATAAGCCTAGCGTTTGAAGTTTAAATAAACTTTTTGCACTGGCTTGCTTGCCATTACATTCAACGATAACATCACAATCGTAGGTTTTAGCTGTTTTTACCAATAATGCAGCTGGCCGAGTATGAATGCCATGTTCAGCCGTTATGGTGATTTGTCTTTCGTACATTTTTCTCACTAAGGTACATTCTGTTGTTATTATTATCCCATCAAAGGCGTTTATATTCCAAAATTATTAATTTGTATCATTTTGGTAACTAACTGCTTAAAATCCAATCTAAAAATAGATTTTATACTTTGCTTTTTGTTAATTTTAAGCACACTATTAAGTAACTCCTTTGTAACTTAAATATAAAGGCCGTAATTATTTAAGAGTAAATTTTATGGTTAGTAATAAAATAATTAAGTCTGATGATATTCTTCTAAAGCTCTGTAAATCTGTCTCTTGTGTGCTTTCTTCGGCTACCAATAGTCATATAACTCACTCTGACATGATTCAAAGCATTACTAAAACCCGTTTAAAACCTGACCTTGGGTGCTTTTCTATCTTCGATGGTGGATTTTCTGGGTTAGTCATTATCAATTTTTCTGCTGAGGCTGCGATGGATATATATCGTAGGTACATGCTCAGTATGGGTATTGATGAGTCCGAATTAGCTGTTCTTCATACTTCCGATGAAGTTGGAAATGTGATGGGTGAGTTAATGAATCAAATGCTTGGTGACTTTATTAATAAAGTGTCAAAGGAACTTCAGACTTCGATAAAACAAAGCCAACCAAAAATGCTTAATGTTAATCGAGATCTAACGATATCGATTGATGCGAATCTTGATGCACCTCAAGCAAGACGAGTTTCGTTCAAGACTGAAGAAAACCATGTGTTTTATCTCGAATTTGCTATGGACAAAACGACCTTCATACAGCTTGATGAGTTTGAAATGGATGAGGACATTGACCCTGAAAAGTTAATTGAAATTCATGGAATTGATTTGCCGCGTCAGCATCAAAAAAAGCCTGATGCTACGACAACATCTTCACACGATGATTTGTTGGATGAATTAGGTTTATAAATATTACAAAAAAGGCGAGAGTTTATATCTCGCCTTTTCAATGAGCTTAGTGAGGGCCAATCTCAATAATAGCGCCAGATTTTGGACTGAATAATTGTTGATATAAACGCCCAGCAAAATCATCCGTCATTCCTGATATGTAATCAGATATTACTCGCATTCCACAACCATGCTTTTCTATACAAGCTTTCCACTTTTCTTGTGTGCTGTAAGGTAATAGTCTTTCAGGATCTGAAGCAATGGCCTCAAATAATTCCATTACTATTTGTTGGCCCTTAAATTCAAGCATTTGAATTTCTGGACGTCTAATGACCCATTTATATACAAGTTGTTTTAAGGCATTTAACACCTGATAGTAATCAGGCTGCATGACAGCGTTGTATTTCAGTAGTGGTTCATCGAAATTATCATCAATCTCGATATTAATACTTGTCACCAAGCTATTAACCAAAGTGCCTATCGCATTTTTTCTAATGTGATGTTCAGTTGCAAAGAGTTTCTCTGACAAATTAAGAATCTCTGACCGTATCCATTGATTGTCCAGCGTTGATATCGTTTGTTTTACGTTTTCATTCCAATGCTCAGGTTTTACAATGCCCATTACGATGGCATCTTCTAAGTCATGTACGGCGTAAGCGATATCATCAGCTAACTCCATAACAGAACAATCTAAAGATTTATATTGCGTTCTCTTATGATGCTGTCCCTCAACCACCGCTGGTGTTAGAAATCGTTCTCTATCTTCATGCGATAAAGGAGATAAAACCCAATCGAGCGTCGCTCTGTCGTGGTGATAAATCCCTTTAACTACAGGCCAATCAATAGGCTTTAATTGACGGTAGTTAATGACTTCTTCAAGTTGATATTGTTGGAATAAAGTATGATATGCCGCTGGGTATTTCAATACGCCGAGTAATGTACGCCTTGTTAGGTTCATTCCATAATCTGGTGTGTAAGGTTCTAAGCAAGTGAGGATTCGAAATGTTTGACCATTTCCTTCAAATCCACCGTAATTGCGCATCATATAATTGAGTGCAGTTTCGCCGCCATGCCCAAACGGAGGGTGACCGATATCATGTGATAGACATATCGTTTCCATCAAACTATCAGAGCAAAGCAAGTGATCTAAATTTGGGTATTTATCTTTTAATTGTGAAATGACACCTGTACCGATCTGTGAAACCTCAAGAGAGTGTGTAAGTCTTGTGCGGTAAAAGTCATTCATTCCAATCCCAAGTACTTGTGTTTTAGCTTGGAGTCTTCTAAATGCTGCAGAATGCAACACTCTTGCACGGTCCCTTTGATAAGGTGTTCGATGATCTTTTCTACGTTTATTCTCTTCGGTAAATCGGCGATGTTCCCAATAGTTCTGCGTCATAAATGTCCTTAAAGAGAAATGGCTCCTTAATGTCTTATTGCGATAAAGGAGCGGATATCAAATCATACTTGCTGACAGTCATTATATGCTGTCATTAGGGCTGTTAAAACATGACTACGTGTGATGATACCGATCACTTGGCCTTGCTCATTAATTACCGGATAGTTTTTAGGTTTTGCACCAAGCATCATTTCGGCAAGGTTCAATAGCGAGGTATTTGCATTAACTGTCAATGTGTCATGCCTCATGACATCAGAGACTCTGAGGTTTGAATCGCAATGGTAGCTGGCATGTAATAATGGCTTTAATAACTCATGCTCAGACAGATAACCCACCGGTTTCTTATTTCTATCAAGTACCGGAGCGCTGATAAGACTATAGTCTTTAAGCTTTAAAATAGCTTCTGTGATTTCTGTTTCCGCATGAATCGTAGGGAAGGTTGGTTGCATGTAGTCTTGGACAATAAGTTCTTTCATTATTCTTCTCCGTTATTTTCTTTCCACAATTTCAGTATGGTAGAAAACGAGAAACTTGAACAATGGTAAAAATCGATTTTAGTAATCGATTTTTACCATATAGAGAAACCGATATAAAATTACACATTCAACTGAGTCAAAAAATTTAGATAAGACACATTCAAATTGTCATAAAACATAAATTTCTTTAAAACATACTGCCAAGAGTTTTTGTAGAAGTATACTTTTTCACAATAACTTTAAGATTCTTTTGCGATAAATTGTTTACCTAAAATTATATTGCTTCAGACTACTCTTGGAATTGCATTTTATATCGATTGCGTTTTTATTCAATCAATCGAACTTGAGTTAGCTTCAAATATTTTATTCAACTTATCAGCGAGCCTAATCCCTGCCTGTTTCATTCTTAGTTCAACTTCATCTCTGTGTTTATAGATGTATCCATAACCTAATTGAGCAACATTATTCTCGTCGCTTTTGTAATCGTAAATAGTGTCTCTCAGTTTTATAGATTCGTCAGCCCAATCAGAATAGTTCCCTTTAATCCATTGCTGTTTTTCATTTATCGATATTGGCATGAAGTCTACATATTCTTTATAACTGAGTTGCTGATGCTCGATGATTAACGTGTCCCAAACTTGATGGAAATTGTACTTTTCATCACCAAACCAGCTCACTTTGATAGTACCGCCTCCACGGTCGTGTTTATGACTCACATGGAGTGGTTGATGTAAATCACCGACAAGGTGAGTGATAAATGCCAATGCTTGCCAGCGTTTTTCATCGGACAAGGATTTATCTGATAATTGCTTTTCAAATCGATCTAGCGCCTCAAGAATATCACCTTTGGGATTTCTTGAAATGCTCTCCCATTCTCCAGACTTTTCGGCATTTATGTAATGCCATGGGTTTGCATGCCGCCAATTTTTGTCTGATTTTATTTCGTCAGACCATGTTGATAACCGGGCGAGTGGTACGCCTTTTGTGAGCTCTAACAACTGGGCCTTTGCCTGTGGGCTTAAATTCATTTGCGCTATGTGCGCAACAATCCGATGTCCGTTTCTTCCAAAGGCTTCAGCATTATTGGTTATTGAGCAAACGGTTGCGGCACAAACAAATGCAATAGCGACTTTTTTCATTTTTATCATCCATTTTCACGTTATCCCTATCTTGACGGATGATGGTTACACAAATGTTACTTGTTTGACAAATTGTCACAAATTTGAAACTTTATGTTGGTTTAATTCTGGCGGTTTTATAAAGAATGATTTTAAGCATGGAAGATTTATTACGTCTTTAACCTCAACTAAAGGAAACAATGATGATTAACCATCGTCTTTCACTACTATCCAGTGCGCTCGTTATTGCATTAGGTTTAAGCGCTCCAGCTTTTGCTGATGACACTTCTTCTGCTGTTCGAGGTGAAGTAGTTGGACCAAAAGGAAACCCTGCGGCGGGTACTATCGTAACATTCATACATGAACCATCTGGAACGACAAAAAACGTTAAAGTAAACAGTTCAGGTTTATTTTCAGCAAAAGGCCTACGCGTAGGCGGCCCATATACTATCAAGGTCAATTCCAATAAGTTTCAAAACCGTTTAATTAAAGACGTTTACTTGAAGCTTGGTGAGCCTCTAGATCTTAATTTCAGTTTATCAAGTGATAACATTGAAACGATGCAAGTCACAGGTTCTCGTTTAACGGCTCAAGAATTCGGTTATGTTAGCCCAGGTTCTAACTTTAACATTGCTGATATTGAAACTGCTGCATCTGCTGATCGAGATATTAAAGATGTTATTCGTGTCGACCCACGTATTAATATTGAAGAAGCTAATGGTGAAGAAGCCATTATTTGTGCGGGCAGTAACCCTCGTTACAGCAGTTTGACTGTAGATGGGGTTAGAATGAATGATAGTTTTGGCCTGAATAGTAACGGCTATCCTACCGTTAGAATGCCATTTTCATTTAGCTCTTTAGACCAAATTCAAGTAGAAATTGCCCCCTTCAATGTCCAAGCTGGTGGTTTTACTGGTTGTAATATCAATGCAGTAACAAAATCAGGAACGAACGAAATTCATGGAAGTGTCTTCTTTGATTACTCAAGCGATTCACTTCGTGGCGACAAGTTAAATGGTGAAGCTGAAGATACAGGTGATTATTCAGAGAAACGCTATGGCTTTGATATTGGTTTACCCATCATTGAAGATCAATTGTTCCTATTTGCTAACTATGAAAAGCTGGAAGGCGCACAAATTTTCCAGTATGACGCTTTAGGAAACCAAGTTTCCCAAGCTGAGCTTGATCGTGCTATTCAAATTGCGCAGAATGTTTATGGTTATGACGCTGGTGGTACACCAGGTTCTATGCCAGTTGATGATGAAAAAATTCTTGTCAAACTTGATTGGAATATTAACGAAAATCATCGCGCATCATTAATTTATAATTACAATGATGGTTTTAAAATCTCACAATCAGATAACCGTAATAATACTGTTACGTTATCGAACCATTTTTACGAAGTTGGGGCAAAACTCAATTCGATTGTTGGATCTCTGTATTCGGATTGGAGTGATAACTTTTCGTCTGAGCTTCGTCTAGGACAAATTAAATTAGATAACCGACAACGTTCACTTGATGCCGCTAGTGGTTTTGGTGAAATTCAAATCGAGCGTGTTAATGGTGCAAGCATCTATATCGGCCCTGATGATTCTCGTCAATCAAATGACTTAGACTGGGAAAGTCAAACACTTAAATTAACTGGTACCTACACATTAGATAATCATACAATCACTGGTGGTTATGAGTATGAAAACTTGAGCGTTTTCAATCTATTCATGCAACATACTATTGGTGAATATCGCTTCAATGGCCTAGATGATTTTGAAGCTGGGCTTGCAGACGATATCTATTACAATAACTCTGCGGGAACAAATAACCCGAACGATGCTGCAGCAAACTTTGAATATGCAACTCATGCTGCTTACATTCAGGATGAGTATACTTTTGATGATGTCGACTTAACCTTATTATTTGGTTTACGTTATGATTGGTATACCAGCTCTGATAAGCCTCGTTACAACAAAGTATTCCATGAGCGTTATGGCTTCCGTAATGATGAAACTTTAGACGGTAAAGATTTATTACAACCTCGCTTTGGGTTTAACTGGCGCGTACAAGATAACTTAGAGCTTCGCGGTGGTGTAGGCCTATATTCTGGTGGTAATCCAAATGTATGGATCTCTAATTCATACTCAAATGATGGTATTACCAATATTGATACGTACCGTAGAGATCTTCAGCTGTTAAATCCTGATGGCACACCTATTTCTGGTTTGCTTAGTGGAGAAGGTCGTCCAATTTATGATCCTTTACAAGACCAAGTAGACGAAGTAGCAAGAAATAACCCTAGTTTTGGTAATGAGCCGTCAGTAAACGCTATTGCTGCTGATTTTGAAATACCATCAGAGTGGAAGTATAACTTAGGCTTTACCTATACCACTGAAAGTGAGTATATTTTCCAAGGTGATTTCTTGTATTCTCAAAAGCAAGACAGTGCAATTATTGACGCAGCTTCTTGGGATGATAACAGCCGAACTGAGCTGTTTGATGGGCGTGCTGTTTATGATTATGTAACCGTTGGTCAAGACGAAGATGGGGCTGTGAAGCGTAACTTCCGTAAGAGTGATTTTGTTCTCACCAATGCTAAAGAAGATGGTAAATCAACAACCATTTCTTTTGCTGTTAAGAAAGAATATGACTTTGGTTTAGACGCATCGTTCGGTTACGCCTTCAATAGATCTGAAGATGTATCACCGATGACCAGTGCTGTGTCATATTCTAACTTCAATAACTTCGCAACTATTGATGCACAGGATCCAGGTTTAGCGACATCCAACTACGAAACACCACACCGATTCACCTTGAACTTACGCTATTCAGCAGAGTTTGTTGATGGTTATGAAACAGGTTTCACGCTGTTTGGTTCTCGTACTAAAGGACGTCCATTATCTTATACATTCGACGGATTAAGTGTTGGAGCAACTGAATACAGAAGTCGTAGACATCTACTCTATATCCCAACGGTGGATGACCCGAATGTCATTTACGGAGCCGATTTTGATCAAGCCGCATTTAATGAGTTTATCGAAGATAATGGTCTTAGTCGCGGAAAAATCGTAGATCGTAACTCTGATAATTCATCTTGGTACACACGCTTTGATTTTAGAGTTGATCAGGAGCTACCTGGATTCCATAAAGATCATCAAACAAATGCTTACCTTGTGATTAAAAACCTAGGTAATTTAATTAATGATGATTGGGGCGTGAAGAAAATTGGTAACTTTACCGCTCAAAATGTGATTTCGGCATCAATTGATGATGGTAAATACGTTTTTAATGAGTTCGTTCCAGCTAATGTTGCGCAATCAACTCATTTAGCTCAATCACTATGGGAAATTCGTTTAGGTGTTAACTATAAGTTCTAATTAGTTGTAGTTTCATATAAAAGTAGAGGCCTTGACTAAGTTCAAGGCCTTTTTTCATTCCATATCAAATCAAACTTTTGTATAGTATCGAACTAAATAATACTGCTAGGAAATAGTATGAAAGCGATTAAAGAAAATGCGAAGCGAAATCGTCGCCAGCGTAAAAAGCTTTATCTTGATGAATTCACCGTTAATGGTATTTACTTCCAGTTAACGGTAAATGCGGATGTTGAAGTTCAAGAGCAATTCGTTGAAGAGTTAACGGATTTTGTTGATAACAACGATATGTATGGTACAGGTACATATGGCATTGGTGAAAAAGCGGAATTTTGGGTGTTCCATAATGAACGTTATCAATCACCGTCAGATGAGCAACAGCAAGCATTGAATGCCTTTTTAGAAAAGCACAGTACTGTTAAAGCTATTGGTAACTATAAGAGTATCAATGTAAATTATCCTGAACTGTAATTCTTTGATGTACAAGGACGTATATCTTTCTTCATTTATCTTTATCTGCATTGCTTTGCTCTAGAAATTGTTTTATTAATAGATAATCATTCGCAATAGTTGGTTTATAAGATGGACTTCCCTGTATCCGGTACCTGCCAATGTGGACAGGTCAAAATCACATTACTAAAGCCACCTCAAAAAGTCGTTGCTTGCCACTGCAAAGAATGTCAAAAATTATCTTCAAGCCCATATAGCGTAACGGCTCTCTTTGGTAAACCTGATTTAAAAATTGAAGGTCAACTTTCAACTTGGAATAGAGTCGCAGATAGCGGTAGCGATAATACGGCAAAATTTTGTCCAAGTTGTGGCAATAGAGTCTATCACTTTAACCCTAGCCAACCTGAATTGATTAAACTGAAACTCAAACCTGTTGGTATTCAAGATACTTCAATATTTAAGCCACAAGCTCATGTTTGGACTAAGGAAAAGCAAGCTTGGTTTGTTTTGCCTGATGACGTGCCATCATACAGTGAAATGCCAGCTTAACTCATTCAAAGCAGGGGAGCGTGATATGAATTATTCTTCAAAGACGGCAAAATTGTTTCTGAATCTTTATCCACCGTATGTGGGCGCAGGTGTACGTATTGACTATATCTGTGCAGATTGGACTGAAATGGAAGTTTCCATGAAACTGCGTTGGTTCAATAAAAATGCGGTTGGAACTCACTTTGGTGGCAACCTCTACTCGATGATTGACCCACACTATATGCTGTTATTAATGAAGCTACTCGGTAATGATTACCATATTTGGGACCAATCAGCATCGATACGCTTTGTTAAGGCTACTAGAAAACGAGTTAAGGCACATATTCATGTTTCTCCAGAACGACTGCTTGAAATACAACATCACACGGCTAATGGAGAGAAGTACTTAGCAGAATTTAGGCTGGATATTCTCGATGATAATAATGAGCAAATTGCTGAGGTTGAGAAAGTCATCTATATCAAAAAGAAAAGTAACTGAATCATTAAAATAGGGCGCTTATGGAAGAGCTAAAACAAAGAACGACTTCAATCCAAGCTGCAATACAAGCCAGGCTTGTTACATCGAAATTTTTAATGCCGACTAAACTTGAATATCATCACGAACTGAGCAATAAGCTTGGTTTTGAGTTATTGTTTAAATATCAACACTTCGGACAGTTTTTAAACTTTCGCCGTTTACAATAAAATAACTCATTGAATTTTAAGGAATCCATGTTTTTAGATTCAAATTTTTAAGCTCAGTAAATTCAATCAGTTATAAAAAGTGTCCTAACCATTGTAAATATGAAAATCACAATTTAACCAACAGTTTTAAAATCCGTGGCGGGATTAATGTATTGCACCATGTAAAACAAGGTGGATATGAAGGTGTTGTAACGTTTTCAACTGGCAATCACGGTCTTTCTGTTGCCACAGCAGCTCGTCTTTTTGGTCTTAAAGCTAAGATAGTAGTTCCTTTCGGTAGTAACCAATCCAAAATTTCAAAAATAAAAGCAACTGGAGCAGAATTGATTGAATTTGGCTCTAATTTTGATGAAGCCGCTTCTCTTGTCAATGATATTGCAGAAACGGAACATCTTTATTTTGTTCACCCAGCCAATGAACCAGAATTGATAAATGGTGTCGCAACTGAGTTTCTAGAAGCTATTGAGCAACAACCAGATATTGATACAGTGATTTTACCGATTGGTGGAGGAAGTGAACTTGCCGCTGCAGTTACTGTTCTCAAATCAATAAACCCCAAAATTGAGATTATCGCCGTACAAGCTGAAGCCTCCTCTGCGGCCTACCAATCTTGGAAGTGTGGGCGAATCACTTCAGACAAAAATCAGACTTTTGCTGGTGGATTTGCTACTGGCACAGCATATACAACTACGTTTGATATCTATAAAGATGCTTTAACTGATTTTGTCTTATTAACGGAAGATGACTTATGGCGCAGTATAGGATTGGTTCATCATTACACATCTAATCTTGTTGAAGGTGCAGGAGCATCATGTTTAATGGCTGCTTACAAAGTAAAAGAACAACTGCAACATAAGAAAGTTATGATTCAAATCAGTGGCGCAAATGCTTGTAGTCATGAATTAAAAAAGAGCCTTCATTACAGTACATTCGAAACAGGCTGTTTCGAGTAATAAGCTAATTAATTTTTGGAACCCATCAAACATGGGTAACAAATTAAGAAGAAAAATCTGAGGAGAAAAGCTTTATTTTTGAGATAATAAGTCAACCACGACAACTATCAAAATAAAATGGCGATTCTGAACAAAACACC